>DOWV01000290.1:775-11478 GCA_003519375.1 Bacteroidota bacterium | reverse complement strand
CCTTGGCGGTTTAAATATAACCGCAAAGACCGCCAAGCACCGCAAAAGATACATATTGTAGAACCACAACATTCCGTTTTTGAGATCGCGTCTAATCACTAATCTCTGACTCGGTCGATGTCAGATTTCGTTTTTCGTTCTTCCTTCGGATTTAGGATTTTACGCAGAGGCTTTTGTTGTCCAAGCAGGTGATGCCATTGGAGTATCTCAAGAAGATCAGAGTAGCTCTTGCGTTGTTGTTCATCATTCCCGTGTCGGTGATCTTTTTGGATTTCACCGGCTCCATCCCACCCTCATGGATCACCGGATTCTTCGCCCTTCAGCTCCTTCCGAATCTCACACGACTCTTCACCGGCCTGACGATGACAGCGATCGGGTTGGTTGCGGTGCTCATCCTGACGTTTCTCTTTGGCCGCGTCTATTGCTCAACGATCTGTCCGCTCGGCACTCTCCAGGATGCTGTCATCCATCTTTCCCGCAGGATTAGGCGCAAGAAGTGGTACCGCTACAAACCGGCGCCGCTGCTCATTCACTATGGAATCCTCGCCGTCAGCGTCGCTGCAGGTCTGGCCGGGAGCATGGCGCTCATCGATCTTTTTGAACCGTTCAGCAATTTCGGCCGCATTCTAACCAACCTCGGTGACCCGATCATTGTGTCGGTGAACAATGCCGCGGCGTTCATACTGGGACGATTCGGCATCTTTGTGCTTTATCGTGTTCCCTTGCTTCACCTTCAGCTCGTCGTCTTCCTCTATACTCTTGCGTTCCTGGGATTTATCGTCTACCTCTCGCTTGCTCACGGCAGGTTGTTCTGCAACATGTTGTGTCCAGCGGGCGCGTTGCTGGGGATCTTGTCGAGGTTCTCGCTTTTCAAGATCGGTATCGTTGAAGAGCGATGTACCGATTGCGGTTTCTGCGAGATGGTGTGCAAGGCAAATTGCATTCAGAGCGACACCAAGAAGATTGATTTTCACGCGTGCGTAGGCTGTTTCAACTGCATCGATGCTTGTCCGACAGTTGCTCTCAAATTCGAAGGGTTATGGAAAAATCAGCCCGAGGCGAAACCCGCGGCGGTCGATATGCCGCGCCGTGCTTTTCTGGGAGCGCTTCTGGCGACCGGGTCGTCTGTAATCCTCCCGGGAGAAGGGAATGCCCCGGAGGTGCCTCCGGCCGCGGTCAGTTTTGATGACAGCCGCTGGATGCCGGTTACGCCCCCGGGGTCGCAGAACAGGAGCAGGTTTTCTAACCTCTGTACCGCCTGCCAGCTCTGCGTGAGCGCTTGTCCCACACAGGTTTTGGCTCCTGCGTTGTTTGAGTACGATCTGGCCGGAGTCATGCAGCCGAAAATGAACTACGCCGCGAACTACTGCAATTACGAATGCGTTCTCTGCAGTCAGGTGTGCCCAACCGGAGCAATTCTACCGGTCGACATCTCCGCAAAAAAGGAGATACAGCTGGGCAAGGCAGTGTTCGTCAAAGAGGATTGCATCGTGATAACAAAGAAGAAGGATTGCGGCGCCTGCTCGGAGCACTGTCCGACCAAAGCGGTGAAGATGGTGCCTCACGAAGGCAAGTTGCTGCTGCCTGAACTCAACAACGATATCTGTGTAGGTTGCGGCGCCTGCGAGCATGCCTGCCCGACGACTCCCCGAAGGGCGATTTACATCGTTGCCAACCCCGTCCATCTCAAGGCGCAGAAGCCGAAGGTGGAAAAGCTCGAGAATCCGCTGGAGAATCAAAAAGATTTTCCATTCTAGTATTGGCACACAGAAAACACTGATGCTACAGATTTCCACAGTTTGAATATCTGTGAGTTTCTCGTATCATCTGTGTGATCAGTGTGCTAACAAAGTAGAGGAGCAGGAAATGAACATTCGAAGGCTGTTCATCATGATTGTTTGCGTACTTTCGGCAGCGATGATCATCTCATGCTCCGGAAACAAAGAGGAGACGAAGTCCATGGAAACAATGAGCTTTGGCGAGACACCGGAGGGCCAGGAGGTCGGGATCTTTTATTTGAAGAACAAGTCCGGGATGCAGGCGGGCATCATGACGTATGGTGCCACGCTTGTTTCTCTGACCGCTCCTGATCGCAACGGCGTCATGAGCGATGTCGTTCTCGGATTCGACTCCCTCTCCAGCTATGTAATACAAAGTCCATACTTTGGCTCGACGATCGGCCGGTACGGGAATCGGATTGGAAAGGGAACCTTTGAATTGAACGGGGTGAAGTACACACTCGCCGTCAACAACGGAGGGAACCATCTCCATGGCGGCCTCAAGGGATTCGACAAAGTCGTTTGGACGGTGGACCAGAAGGAGAGTGTGAAGGGAAAGTCGCTGACCCTGATGTATATCGGCAAAGATGGAGAGGAAGGATATCCGGGAGCCCTCACCATCAAGGTAGTCTACTCGCTCACGGATGAAAATGAACTTCGCATCGACTATGAAGCGACGACGGACAAGTCGACGGTTGTCAACCTCACGCATCATTCGTACTTCAATCTGGCCGGTGCCGGCAACGGTGATATCCTTGGCCATGAGCTGTTCATCGATGCTGATCGGTTTACGCCGATTGATCAGGGGCTGATTCCGACAGGCGAGCTGAGGAGTGTCCGTGGCACGCCGATGGATTTTACGAAGGCCGAGGTGATCGGGACGAGGATCAAGGATACGTACGAGCAAATCAAGAACGGTGAAGGATACGACCACAACTGGGTGCTCAACAAGGCGCAGGGTGCATTCGGGCTTGCCGCGCGGGCATTTGAGAAAACCTCCGGACGAGTGATGGAGGTCCTCACCTCGGAGCCGGGCCTGCAGTTCTATTCAGGCAATTTTCTCGATGGCACACTCACCGGCAAGGGAGGGAGGAACTACGGCTATCGCTCCGGGTTCTGCCTTGAAACGCAGCACTTTCCGGATTCCCCGAACAAGCCGCAATTCCCATCGACGACTCTGAATCCGGGGAGTATCTACAAGACCTCGACGATTTATCGATTCTCTGCGAAGTAGAAACCATCTCAAAAATTCTCACGCCCGCCTGCCCTAAAGGACTTGAAGAGGCGGGCAGGCAAAGTCGCCCCGACCTAAGACGTCGGGGTAAACAAAGACCTGCCTGCCGGCAGGCAGGCGCAAATCCCATGTAAGAGGTTTATTTCTTGGCGACTTGGCGGTTCGCTTTCTGAATCCCGCATATGAGCGGAATCCGAGAGCGGGACTTTGCGTGATTCTTCTCTTCAATCTTGAGATAGGTTTAAGTTAAATCCTGTACGTAAACTTGGCCGGCCTCGTAATCAGGGCGCCGGTTCCTTCGGCTCGTCCCGACACAATACGTCAGGACTCGATCAGGACTCGGGGCGTCATGACGAAATTCTAGTCCGCCCCGGTTTTTCACTTGCTTTTGCGTGTGCGTTAACGCATTTTGCGTCATAAGCATTTCGCTTCCTGCCGCACCGCTAAACCTCAAGAAGACTCACGCAATGAAGCAATCGTCCAGCCGAGCATCGGACCAGCCGGTTTTCCCGATTCTCTCAATTCTCAAGAGCAGGGTCTTCTCCTGCGATCTCCGCATCGTTCATATTGAGAGAGCTGAAGCAGAGCTTCGCCCGGACCAGGAAGCACGTTGATGGCATCGATCAAAGATATCGCGGTGCGGGCAGAAGTTTCGATCGGGACCGTGGACCGCGTCATGCATAACCGCGGCCGAGTCTCCGATGAGACGAAGAACCGGGTTCTGCGTATCGTGGAGGAACTCGGATACCGGCCGAACATCTTTGCGCGCAACTTGTCCCTTGATCGTGTTTTCCATTTCGCGGTACTGATGCCGCGGCTTTCGCAGGACAGCGGGTATTGGCGGATTCCGGCCAACGGCATCGACCGGGCCGGACAGGAATTGACCAATCACAGAATCAGGCTGCAGTACTTCACCTATGACCGCTATTCTGAACGTTCTTTCGAAAGTGCATTTCGGAAGTCGCTCGCAAGAAAACCGGATGGTCTCCTTATCGCTCCCGTGCTGCAATCGGTCGCGGCCCGGCTGCTCGCGGAGGTTCCGAAGACACTTCCCTACGTCTTCTTCGATTCGTCAATCCCGGGTACCGAGTGTCTTTCGGCCATAGGCCAGGACTCGTACACGAGCGGACTTCTTGCCGCGAATCTCATGCTCACGGTGATGCATGGAGGGGGAATGGTCGCGGTCGTACGAGTGAATCCGTCGGATTTTCACATTGAGGAACGATTGCGCGGATTCCTGAGCCGGATCAAGGAGAACCCCAAAATCGTTCACAAACTCTACGACGTCGACAGTCACCAGGGAGAAAGCGCATTCTCTTCGAGTGTCAGGCAGATTCTCAGGGAGAACCCCGAACTCGGCGGAATCTTTGTTTCGAATGCCTGGACGCACCCCATTGCGAAGGGAATCCATGCAAACGGGAAGAAAAGAAATGTCTGCATCGTCGGCTATGATCTGATCCCGAAGAATTGCAGATGCGTCGAGTCAGGGCTCGTAAGTTTTTTGATCAGTCAAAGACCCGAGATGCAGGGATATGAGGGGATCTACTGTCTGTACGAGCATGTCGTGTTGCGGGAGAATGTGAAGAGCAAGATCATGGTCCCGATCGATATTCTGACTCGGGATAATCTGAAGTATTATGTGGATTGAACGCGGGTGGTGATGTGTCGTGCGGATCAAACATCAACCAGCGAAGTAAGGAAATACGTATGAGTGGAAACCGGTTTGTGATAGGAGTGGACTACGGAACGGATTCTGTCCGGAGTGTTGTCGTGGATGCCTCCAACGGACGTGAAATCGCGAGCGCGGTTTTTGTCTATCCCCGGTGGAATGACGGGCTTTTCTGCGACGCGGCGCGCAATCAGTTTCGGCAGCACCCGCTCGACCACCTCGAGGGCCTGGAACAGAGTATTCGCGGTGCTCTGGCCGCTGCCCCGAATGGGACCGCTGAGCATGTAGTCGGCCTCTCGGTCGATACGACGGGATCGACTCCGGTAGCAGTCGACCGCCACGGAACGCCCCTTGCGCTCCTCCCGGAGTTCAAGGACAATCCGAATGCGATGTTCATCCTCTGGAAGGACCACACCGCGGTGCAGGAAGCAGGTGAGATCAACGCCCTCGCGCGGTCATGGGGGGGAACTGACTTCACACGCTTTGAGGGGGGGGTATACTCCTCCGAGTGGTTTTGGGCTAAGCTCCTGCACATTCTTCGCCTCGACACCGCAGTCCGGGAGTCCGCGTTTTCCTGGGTTGAACATTGTGATTGGATCCCCGCCCTGCTCACAGGCAAGACCGATCCCCTGGTGATGATGCGCAGCCGCTGTGCAGCCGGTCACAAGGCGATGTGGCACGATTCGTTCGGAGGGCTTCCTTCAGAAGAGTTCCTGGTAAAGCTCGATCCGCTGCTTGCGGGACTACGCAGCCGACTTTTCGACAAAACCTATACGAGTGACATCAGCGTCGGCACGATGACGGCGGAATGGGCGAAGCGTCTCGGGCTCCATCCCCGCGTGCAAGTGGGTGTCGGGGCGTTTGACGCGCACATGGGTGCGGTGGGCGGCGAGATCAAACCGTATGTGCTGACGAAAATCATGGGGACTTCGACGTGCGATATGATCGTCGTGCCGGCAACAGATATCGGAGAGCATCTCGTCCGGGGAATTTGCGGTCAGGTCGATGGCTCGATCATACCCGGCATGATCGGGCTTGAGGCGGGTCAATCTGCGTTCGGCGATGTCTATGCGTGGTTTCGGGATATGCTCTTGTGGCCCGTCGAACACTTGCTCGCCAAGAGCAACGTGGTCGGTCCTGATGTGAAGGAGAAGATCACCAGGGAGCTGGGAGGCAATCTCATTGCAGAACTCTCGCAGGAGGCCGCAAAGATTCCCATCGATGTGAGCGGCATGGTTGCTGTCGACTGGCTGAACGGGCGAAGGACGCCTGACGCGAATCAGTTGTTGAAGGGAGCGATCACCGGACTCACGCTCGGCAGCGACGCACCGCGTGTGTTCAGGGCGCTCGTTGAGGCAACGGCGTTCGGGGCAAAGAGGATCGTGGAACGATTCCGGGCTGAGGGTGTGAAGATCGAAGGTGTCATTGCGCTGGGCGGTGTCGCCAAGAAATCGCCATTCATTATGCAGGTTGTGGCTGATGTGCTGAACGTGCCGATCAAGGTTCCTGCGTCTGAGCAAACTTGTGCGCTCGGAGCAGCGATGTTCGCCGCCGTTGTCGCGGGAGTCCATCCGACAGTCGGGGATGCCAAGACATCGATGGGCGGTGGGATGGAACTGGAGTACAAACCCGATCCGGCTGCCGCGGCGAAATACCTTAAGCTGTACGA
The DNA here is from genome assembly GCA_003519375.1 of Bacteroidota bacterium. Classification (GTDB taxonomy): domain Bacteria; phylum Bacteroidota; class Ignavibacteria; order UBA10030; family UBA10030; genus UBA9647. The sequence goes on along the minus strand of DOWV01000290.1, from coordinate 5,128 downwards.
ACGCTACCTGAATTTGGGTGATTTTGTGGAGGAAGAAATCCTCAACAGGAGTGCCGCTTCAAGAAACTAGTTTCGTTTTTCAGCATCTTCATAGGATAAACGCATGAGCAAAATCAAAGAACTCAAAGAGCGTGTCTGGCGATGCAACCAGGAGTTACCGTTACTGGGACTTGTCATCCGGTCGTTTGGGAATGTCAGTGGCATTGACCGGCAGGAAGGTCTTGTTGCCATCAAACCGAGCGGTGTGGTGTATCGTGATCTCAAGATCCATGACATCGTCATTGTCGACCTGGACAACAGGGTTGTTGAAGGGAAACTTCGACCATCGTCGGACACGAAAACGCACACACTGCTCTATCGGAATTTCCCTGATATTGGCGGAGTGGTGCACACGCATTCAACGTATGCTGTGGCATGGGCTCAGGCGATGAAGCCGATTCCGATTCTCGGTACGACGCATGCCGATCTTCTGGCGGAGGATGTTCCCTGCACGAAAGCGATGAGCGACAATATGATCAAGGGCGACTACGAAGAAGAAACCGGCAACCAGATTCTCGCATCGTTCGTGAAACGCTCCTACAAGGAAGTCCCTATGGTGCTCGTCGCCTGTCACGGGCCTTTTACGTGGGGCGAATCGCCGGAAAAGGCGCTCTATCATAGCCAGATGCTGGAAGAGCTGGCGAAGATGGCTTCGCTCACCTTGCAGATCAATCCATCAGTCCCTCGCCTGAAGAAATCGCTCATTGAAAAACATTTTTCGAGGAAACATGGGCCCGATGCATATTACGGGCAGGAATGATTTGATTTGGGGTTGAAACCCCTGGGCTTGTTTGATCCTACCCACGCCCTATCCCGCGGAGCGGGATGCGGTGAAACTGCAAAGGGCGCGGCAATTCCAGGTGTTGCCCCGACCTTCAGGTCGGGGTACAGAACAACCAAATCATGACGGGGCTTCAGCCCCAATTATCCGCTAGGCATTATGTTTGAATTGCGAAAACAAAAAGCTGCCAGAACATAAGGAGTCATCGAATGAGAAATCTACCAGTCGTCACGTTGGGAATCGTAGCCGTCAGCAGGGACTGTTTCCCGGCTGAATTGTCCAGGAAACGCCGGGTAAAGGTCGTCGAGCAGTGCAAGGCGAAGAACATACCGGTTGTCGAGCTTCAGACTGTCGTAGAGAGCGAAACCGATGTGCTCAAGGCGCTCGAGGAACTGCGTGAGAAAAAAGTGAACGCCGTCGTTCTCTACCTCGGCAACTTCGGACCCGAAGGTCCAACCACGTTGCTGGCGCAGAAATTCAACGGGCCTGTGATGCTGGCAGCAGCCGCCGAGGAAACAGGGAAGGATCTGTACGATGGCAGGGGGGATGCCTACTGCGGACTCCTGAGCGCCTCGTACAACGTCGGGCTTCGCAATCTGAACGTCCATATCCCCCGGCAGCCGGTCGGCATAGCGGCCGAAGTCGCGTCCATGATCAAGGAGTTTATACCTGTCGCACGCGTCTACCTGGGAATCAAGCAGCTCAAGATATTCTCCTTTGGTCCGCGGCCTTACGACTTCCTGACGTGTCATGCTCCGATCAAGCCCCTCTTTGATATCGGCGTCGAGATCATGGAGAACAGCGAACTCGATATGTATGATATCTTCCTCTCCAAGAAAGGTGACCCGCGCATCAAACCCATCGCGGCCGAGATGGCGAAGGAACTCGGGAAGGGGAACATGTATCCTGATCTTCTTGAGCCGCTCGCGCAATTCGAGATCTCGCTGCTTGACTTCATGGAAAAAAACCTCGGAGCTTCGAAGTACGCCGTGTTCGCGAACAAGTGCTGGCCGTCGTTCGAGAAGTTCTTCGGATTTGTCCCGTGTTTCATCAACTCCCGGCTTGCGACGCACGGCATCCCGATTTCGTGCGAGTCGGATATCTATGGAGGGCTGAGCGAATACATCTGCACGTGCGCAACCGGACTGCCGGCAGCGATCCTCGATATCAACAATACGGTTCCGCAGGATATGTACGAGGAGGCGCGATCGACGGTCGGTTCCTACACGAACAACGATCTCTTCATGGGATTCCATTGTGGCAATACCTCGTCTGCCTGCATGCTCTCGTTCTCAATGAAGTATCAACTGATCATGAATCGGCTGATGGAGTCCGGAAAGGAGCCGAAAATAACACGTGGAACGTTAGAGGGGCAAATCCGTCCGGGCAGTATGACCATCTTCAGGCTTCAATCGACGGCCGATGCTGAGATGAAGGCCTACGTCGCCGAAGGAGAGATCCTCAACATCGATCCCAAATCGTTCGGCTGCATAGCGGTTTTTGCGGTCAAAGAGATGGAAAGGTTCTATCGACACGCTTTGCTCGAGAAGCGGTTCCCGCACCACACAGCTGTGGCGTTCGATCACTCGGGCCGGACGTTGTGGGATGCCATGCGCCTGATTGGAATAAAGGATATCTCGTTCAATCGGCCGGCGGGAATGATGTACGATGGTGAAGGACCTTTCTGAATCAGTAAGACGTGAAACGTAAGAAGTAAGACGACAATCGACGATCGAAAACCGACATTCGAAAATTCTCATGATCGGTGTCCGCCTCCACGGCCCTCGTGACTTGAGGGTAGAAAAACTCTCCGAGCCTAAAATCCCGGGCCCGGGCGAGGTGCTCGTCCGCGTCGAGGCGGCTGGTGTCTGCGGAAGTGATCTGCACACCTATCTCGATGCGAAGATCGGGGACACGGCACTGAAGGCACCCTTGATCCTCGGGCATGAGTTCGCCGGTACCGTGGAAGCCGTAGGTGAATTGTCACCTTCTGTACGAGTGGGAGAAATGGTCGCTGTAGATCCCGCCCAACCCTGCGGTTCGTGCGAACTTTGCCGCCGCGGTCATCCAAATCTTTGCACCAATCTCCATTTCTGCGGACTCTACCCCGACCATGGCTGTTTCTGTGAACGGATCGTCGTCCCGGCAAAGACATGTTTTCCTCTTCCTGAAGGATTTGATGCCGAGACCGGCGCGATGCTCGAGCCGCTTGGAATTGCGCTGCATGCTGTCGATCTGTCGAAAGCCGCATCGGGCGATTCGGCCGCGATTATCGGCGCCGGACCTATCGGATTGCTGATCCTCCAGGTTGCCCGCGCCGCGGGACTGAATCCTCTCTTTGTGGTCGAGCAGCTGCCATGGCGCCTGAGTATGGTTGAGCGGTTCGGCGGAATACCGGTCGACTCCGCCCGACTCGATGCTCGTGAGAGAGTCATGATAACCACGCTCGGCCGAGGCGTCGATGTCGTTTTCGAAGCCGCCTGGGCCGACCAAACCGTCCAGCTGGCGGCCGAGCTCGTCCGATACGGAGGGAAGGTGGTCCTCGTCGGAATCCCGCGCGATGACTCACTCGCGGTCCGGCATTCAACGGCGCGGAGAAAAGGACTCACAATGCTTCTCTCTAGGCGAATGAAGCATACCTATCCCCGGGCGATCAAACTCGTGCAGGAAGGCCGCATCGATGTCAAGAGCCTCGTGACTCATCGCTTTCCCCTGGGCCAGACTCCCGCCGCATTCGCGCTGAACGCGGATTATCGGGATCAGGTAATCAAAGCCATGATACTTCCCTCTCAGAGGCCGGCATGAAACTCAACCACAACGCGATCGTGTCTCCATGTGTCACGCTGGTATGCTTGCTCTTTTCGATCAACGCCGCGTTGGGACAAGTCGGAAAAGCGGACGTTGTCGAGAAAATTGCACGGAACGCTCTTCCGTTTGAGTTGAATCAGGTCCGACTCCTCGATGGGCCGATGAAAGATCTGCTCGAGCGCAATCGGAAGTACCTGCTGAGCCTCAGCGTAAACCGGCTTGTTCATAATTTTCGCGTCAACGCAGGGCTTCCCTCAGACGCCGAACCTCTCGGCGGCTGGGAAGCACCGAACTGCGAGTTGCGCGGGCATTTCACCGGTCACTTTCTCACTGCATGTGCCTTGATGTATGCTGCCACCGGGGACGAAGAAGTTCGGGCGAAAGCAACTGAACTGGTCAGTGCGCTTGCAGCGTGCCAGAAGGCACTTGGACCAGGCGGGTACCTGAGCGCGTTTCCGGAAGAGTATATCGTCCGGGTCGAAACAGGGAAACGAGTCTGGGCGCCCTGGTACACACTTCATAAGATCTATGCAGGCCTGCTCGAAATGTACACGCTCTGTGGTAACAAAGAAGCGCTTCAGGTGGTGAAGCAAATGGCGTCGTGGGCGAAAGGGCGGACGGATCGGCTGGATGAACAGCAAATGCAGACGATGCTCAAGGTCGAGTTCGGAGGAATGGCTGAAGTTCTTGCCAACCTCGCGGCCGTCTCGGGTGACCCGGCACAC
>DOWV01000290.1:0-563 GCA_003519375.1 Bacteroidota bacterium | reverse complement strand
GAGGTCGTTGGTGCCCGGTCGTATGCGACAGGGGGCACGAGCAACTACGAACACTGGCGGGAGGAACCCCGCAAACTCGCATCCGAGCTCAGTCAGGAAAGCCATGAAAATTGCTGCACCTACAACATGCTCCGGCTTACGGAGCATCTGTTTCAATGGAGCGGCGACGCGCGACTTTTCGATTACTACGAGCGCGCCCTCTTCAGCGGAATCCTGCCGACGCATCATCCTGAGGTTGGCGGCGCGATCATGTATTATGTGCCGCTTCAATCGGGATTGTTCAAAATGTTCGGCGTGCCCGACTCGTCGTACTTCTGCTGCAATGGTTCCGGCATCGAATCGTTCGCCAAGCTCGGCAGCACGATCTATTACCGGAATGATGACGGAATCTTTGTCAACCTCTTCATTTCTTCAGAGCTGAAATGGACGGAACAACAAATCTCCATCACGCAGAAGACCGGCTTTCCGGAAGAAGAAGCGACATCGATCGTTGTCCACCTGCGCGAGCCGAAAGAATTTACTCTCCGGATCAGAATCCCTTCGTGGACCAATAATCCCGTACT
>DOWV01000078.1 GCA_003519375.1 Bacteroidota bacterium | reverse complement strand
CACTTCTCAAAAGAAATCTTGTGATTTGTTCTCGGGCCTTTTCAAAAAGGCAGTAGTGCCTGCTTCCAAGACGCGGATCCACTTCGGAAACACAATAACAATTATTGGAAGCGGCACTAGACAACCGCTCGATGCGGGCGTCGAACGGAAACATCAAAAAGATCCGGACGCGAGTAGTGACCCCCGACGTCAAGTGTCAGACTCTCCTCCACTGCACGCTCTGTCTCAATCTCAGCAACGATGAGTCCTTCCCCTCCAAGAACCGGTTCGACGATATATGATCCGTCGGGTCCGATGATGGAACTCCCTCCCGCTATCAGGACCTCCGGCAGGTCTTTCAACTCAGAGGCGAATTCATAGGAACGAGGGAACATCTCCTTCTCAACGTACATCGCGGCAGCAAGTACGAAACAGCGTCCCTCGAACGCATAATGCCGGCTTGCGATCTGATGCATCTCCTTCCCATGCGGCCACGCAGCAACGTGAACAATCTCTCCTTCCGTATGGAGAAGATGGCGCGGGATCGGCATCCAGTGCTCCCAGCAGATGAGTCCGCCGAGCCGGCCGAACGGCGTGTCATACGTTCGAAGCCCCGATGCATCACCGTAACCCCAGACGAGCCGTTCGCCGAACGTCGGCACAAGCTTGCGGTGGTGTCCGATCAGCTCCCCTTTGTCATTGAAGAACAGGAGCGCGTTGTAGATCGACTTTCCCGAACGCTCGTTCACGCCAAGAACAAGATGGAGCTTTGCTTTGCGGCACGCGGCACCGATGCGCCGGAGTTCCGGGGAATCCAGAGCAATGCTGTTGTCATGGAGCCGGCGGTAGAGTTTCATTGCCGCTTCGTTTCCCCACTGGCTGTATGATCCCATGTCGGACCAGAGCGGATAGACCGGAATCCACGTTTCCGGGAAAGCGAGGACCCTGACTTTCTGCTTTCCTGCGGATTCGATAATCTTGCATGCCTTCGCGACGGACCCTTTGAGGTCAAGAACTGCGGGTGAGAACTGGGCAACAGCGACATTGAGTTTCATCTTGCTACCTCCAGAGGACTATTTCGTCCAATTGCTTTCGGTGAATGTCTGGAACGCGTGTTCCCTCTTGAGCATAACCAACGGGGATGAGAAGAAAAGCCCTCTCGTTCTCCGGCCGATCGAGGATTCTCTGCAAGAAGTCCATGGGGCTTGGCGTGTGGGTCAGCGCCGCCAGGCCGGCATTGTGAATGGCGGCGAGGAGAAATCCCGCAGCGATCCCGACGGATTCTTTCACGTAGTAGTTTTTCCGGGTTCGCTCCCCTTCCGTGGTGAACGGGATGGAGAACATGACGATGAGCGCCGGCGCGACATCCAGAAATTCCTTGTGCCAATCGGTGCCGAGAACCGCAAGATCATCGAGCCATTCCTGCGGCATCCGGTGTTCATAGCTTTGTTTCTCTTCCGCCTCGGCTGCGAGACGGATCTTGCGCTTCAGTTCAGGATCGGTCACGACCACAAAACGCCATGGCTGTTTGTTTGCACCCGAAGGCGCCGTGCAGGCGGTCCGAATAATTGTCTCCAGTATACTCCTGGGAACCGGCTTGTTCGAGAACTCACGAATGGATCGCCGACGACGGCAAAGCTGATAGAAACTCTCAGCCCGGTGCATCTGCTCTTCATCGGTCATGGAAACGTGCTCGTACGGAATGAAATCAGGCATGCGACCTCCGGTCGGTATCAGAAAGAAAATAAACCAAAGAGGCGGTTCTTGCAAGCCAAGCGCCGGAATCATTGCACCTGCAACGACTTTTGATTATGTTTCTCACCCCTGACTGTCCGGTACATCCGTGATGGCCGGGGTGAGGTGTTTTTGTCCAGGAAGGACGTTGGACTATTGACGATGATTCGACTCGCCTGTCGATCACCACAAGTTTTCGATCGCCGATTGCGCGTTTTTCGCGCTCCGCCGCTTTGTGGCGGGGTCGATTTCGAATTGCCTGAACCGATTAATGCTCGATGATCGAAACGATTAAAAAGAGAATTGAAGGTACGGAGCCTTTTCGTGCGTTGACCGAAAAGGTGCGCTCCATTGATGCGGGGGAGACATTGACGGTACGCGGTATCCATGGGTCGCTCATGGCCTTTGCCGCAGCCGCTGCATTCGAAGCGAGCAGCTCGCAAGTGCTCCTCCTCGTGCCGGATACCGACCGCGCAGAACAGCTTAGAGATGATTGCGCTCTCCTGCTTGGTGAGAGCAACGTACGGCTCTACTCTCACGGTTCGGGCCACAAGGGTGCGCTGCTCGACATGACAGCACCCATTGCACAGATTGAAGCGCTGAAGGCCCTGGCTGGTCACGAGGCCGTGGTCCTTGTCGCAAGTGCCGAAGCCGTTGCACACCATGTTCCTTCCCTATCCGACTTCAAAACCCGCACTCTTGAAGTAACCGCCGGACAAGAATACTCTTTCAGCGGTCTCATCGACAAGCTCACCACGCTCGGGTTCGAGCGAAAGGACTTTGTTGAGGAATACGGAGATTTTTCCGTACGCGGCGGCATCCTTGATGTGTTTCCTTTTATCGGCGACAATCCCGTCAGAATCGAGTTTTGGGGGGATTCCATCGAATCGATCCGGGAGTTTGATGCACTCTCCCAGCGATCGATCAGGGAGCTGCAGACTGCGAACATCGTCGCCCGCCTCCTCTCGCCGGATGAGCCCTCTGGAACCACGGCATCGCTCTTCACCTACCTTGCGTCCAATGCCGTCATCCTGGTTGACGAACCGGCAGCCATTCAGAAAGAAATCGAAGAACTCTTCCACGAAGGCGTCGAAAATCTCGCAACTTGGGATTTCGTTGACGGGCAGTTGAAACGATTTCGCACGGTTGTTCACTCTCTCTTGAGTGAAGCGGATCGTCCCGCCGCGGTCAATTTCTCAAGTTTCTCTCAACCGCCGGCTCAGGGGAGCATCAAGGTGCTTCTCCGTCAGCTCAGGGAATTGAATTCCCAGGATCATGATATCGTGCTCGTTTGCGACACCCGCGACGAAGCGGACCGGCTGCGGGAATTACTGGAAGAGGAGGTCACCTCCCCCTCGGCATCGGATGAATCAGACACCGGTGCGCCGGCAGCGGCCGGTTCTTCACTTCCAGAGTACCTGCTGATGACAGAGGCGCTGCACCTCGGCTTCGTCTACCCCGCTGCGAGCCTTGCCCTGCTCACAGAGCACCAAATCTTCGGGCGGTTGAAACGGCGAGGCGTGGCAAAACGGCGAAGGTTCAAGGGATTCAGTCAGAAGGAAGCTTTGCAGCTCCGGCGCGGTGACTACGTGGTACACATCGACTACGGCATCGGGAAGTTCGCCGGTTTGCAGAAGCTGAAGGTCCGCGGCGGCGAGCAGGAAGTGATGAAAGTGCTGTACGACGGGAACGATGCGCTCTATGTGAATCTGAATTTCGTCAACCGTGTTCAGAAGTACGCCTCGCAGGAAGGACACCTGCCAAAGCTCTCCAAGCTCGGTGCACCCGACTGGGAGAGGCTGAAAGCGCGGGCCCGAAAACGGATCAAGGACATCGCACGTGAGCTCATTGCACTCTATGCGCGCCGGAGACACGAACAGGGCTTCGCGTACGCGCCCGACACTCATTGGCAGAAGGAGCTTGAAGCTTCCTTTCTCTATGAAGATACACCGGATCAGGCAAAGGCAACGAGCGATGTCAAGCAGGACATGGAGCGACCCTCCCCGATGGACCGCCTTATCTGCGGCGACGTCGGGTTCGGCAAGACAGAGGTCGCTGTGCGCGCAGCGTTCAAGGCTGTGATGGGCGGAAAGCAGGTTGCCGTGCTCGTGCCGACTACCATCCTCGCCCAGCAGCATTACAACACATTTCTCGACAGGGTGGGCCGGTACTCCGTGCGCGTGGAATCGATTTCACGATTCAAGTCAAAGAAAGAACAGGAAGGTATTCTGGAAGGCATCCAGGCAGGGACGGTGGACGTGTTGATCGGCACCCACCGGCTCCTTTCGAAGGATGTGAAGTTCAAAGACCTCGGTCTGCTGGTGATTGACGAAGAACATCGATTCGGTGTCACGGCGAAAGAGAAATTGCGCGAGCTCCGGGCCACGGTCGATACCATGACATTGACGGCAACCCCCATTCCGCGCACGCTGCAGTTTTCACTGATGGGCGCCCGCGATCTGTCGCTTATCAATACGCCGCCACGCAACAGATTGCCGATTTTGACGGAAATTGCACAGTTTGACATCCAGCTCATACGTGAGGCGATCCTCAAAGAGCTTCGTCGCGGCGGACAAGTCTATTTCATCCATGACCGTGTCCACGATATCGAAGAAGTGCAGAGTCTTCTCCATACAAAGATACCGGAAGCGCGATTCCACGTCGCACACGGCCAGATGAAGGGCCACGAGCTCGAAAAAGCAATGCTCGACTTCCTCGAGAAGAAGTACGACGTCCTGATTTGCACCAAGATCATCGAGTCGGGGATCGATATTCCCAGTGTCAACACGATTGTTATCAATCGTGCAGACCGTTTCGGCCTTGCGGAGCTCTATCAGCTGCGCGGCAGAGTGGGCAGATCAAATGAGCAGGCGTATGCGTATTTGCTGACTCCACCGATCTCAAGTCTTCCCCGCGCCACCCTGCGTCGCCTTCAGGCTATCCAGGAGTTCACAGAATTGGGTTCCGGTTTCAATCTTGCAATGCGCGACCTCGAAATCCGCGGCGCGGGTAATCTCCTCGGGGCCGAACAATCAGGATTCATCCTGGAGATGGGCATCGAGATGTATCAGCGCACCGTGGAGGAAGCCGTTGCCGAACTGAAAGAGCAGGAATTCAACAAGCTCTTCGAGGGACAGCCCTTGCGGCCCCGGGCCGGGGCGACGGAGACGACGATCGACGCGGATATCGAGGCGTACATTCCGGACATCTATGTTGAGTCGGATTCCGAGCGGCTCGATTTCTATCGCCGGCTTTACACGGTGAATTCGATCGACGAGATCCGGACCATGAAGGACGAGCTGCGGGACCGCTTCGGCGGCTACCCGGAAGAAGTGGAACAATTGTTCGGTCTGGTCGAGCTCAAGACCATCGCCGCCAGAATCGGATTTATCAAGATCGAGCTCTCCGGACGTTTATTCACTCTGTTCTTCCCTCCCGCCGAAGTGAAACACTTTTATGAATCGACCGACGGCCATGAAGCCCCTTTCCAGATCATGATGGGTTCGCTGCAGATGCTGAAACAATACCGCGCTCATCTGAAACAAGACGGGAAACAACTCAAACTTCTCACCACGCTTCCTTCAGGCACCGATCCGGCATCCATCGTTTCCACCGCGCGGGAGCTCCTGAACAGACTCGACTCCATGACTTCCGGTATGCAGCCGGCGAAAGGAGAGCTCTGATGGCGAGCCGGCGGCCGCAACCGGCTGAATTGCTGGCGGGACTCCCTGACGCGCCGGGCGTTTACTTGTTCTATGGCCCGCTGGACGAGCTGCTCTATGTCGGAAAGAGCAAAGCGATTCGGTCTCGCGTCCGTTCGCACTTCAGCGCTCCCGAAGAACGCTGGCTGATGCGAAAAGTCCGGCGCGTGGAGATACGCCGAACCGCCGGAGAACTGGGCGCACTGCTGCTGGAATCACGATTGATCAAAGAGCTGCGCCCGATGTTCAATGTCGCTTCACGGCAGCGTCGCCGGATTATCGTCGCCCGCCGCGCGTTGAATCCCGACGGATATGCCGTCGTGAATCTCGAGGCAGTCGACTATCTTGATGTCCATGCCGAAGATCCCATCCTTGGTGTGTTCAAACACAAGACGCAGGCGCGGGAATATCTTGCCATGATCGCCAAAGAGCACCGGCTCTGTCCGAAGCTGCTACGGCTCGAGCAGGCTCGAAGCTATTGCTTCTCGTATCATCTGGGACAATGCGATGGTGCCTGCATGGGAGATGAGGCTCCCGACGGTTACAACGCGCGTTTGGATAGAGCATTCGAAGCGCGACGGATCAAGGCATGGCCTTATGAGAGCGGGATTGTTATCGAGGAGCGGCGTGAGGGGGAGAAACTTCATGAGCTCTTCGTGATCGATAACTGGTGCCTCGTGGCGAGCTACAGAACTTCCGAAGGCCAGGCACAGGCTTCGGCTCAACAGCATCGATTTGACTACGACAGCTATAAGATACTCTTCAGCTACCTGTCTGATCCTCAGAACGAATCGTCCATCATTCCTCTCGACCGCCGGAAGTTCGTTGACCTCCTTGAGAGCGGGCTCGGTGAGTTTGCCTCCGGCAGGCGAACCAGATAAACCGAATATCTTTCGTTCGGGCCTGGAACCAACCGATTCAACCTGCCCATAGATTCCAAAACGGCTGAATTTTCATCAGAATGGCAGATTCTGATGATGTCAGTATCAGGGGAACTTATATCTACTTTAAATAGTTTAAACTTGAAATATCTCGCCTCCCCCTTTTTGGGTGGCAGATGCAAAGGAGTTCGGCCAAATGAAAACCACGGTTCAATACGGTAAGGAAGCCGACCTGGCGCTTTCGCTTTGGGTGAAACTGGCCCGCGCCTCCTCCCTCTTCACGAGGCTTTCAGCCAGGGACATAGAGCGGTACGGTCTTACGCAGCCTCAGTTTTCCGTCGTTGAAGCCCTCGGGCATCTTGGACCTATGACGACTGGAGACTTGGGAAAGAAAATGCTCGTCACCGGCGGCTGCATGACCGTCATCCTCGACAACCTGGAACGCGACGGGGTCGTTGAGCGCGTGCGAAGTGTGGAAGACAGAAGAGTCGTCACGGTCGGTCTCACAACGAAAGGGACCGAGCTGTTCGAAAGGATCTTTCGTCAGCATGCAACACGCATCACCGAACTTGCCTCCGTCCTCACCGTGGAGGAGCAACAACAACTTTCTGATTTGTTGAAAAAGCTTGGATTGGCGCTGAAGGAGGTTCAATGAGCACAAGACACGATTTGGAACGCCAGGATGTTTTTTTCCCGGGGCGCCTTGGCGTCCGGGCAGCCCTCACTGATCTTTTGAGCCGGCGCTGGAGTCCGCGCTCGTTTTCCGCTCGCCCGGTGGAGCCTTCTAAACTGCTGAGCGTCTTTGAGGCAGCACGATGGTCACCTTCATCGGCAAACGAACAGCCGTGGCGGTTTTTCGTCGCCACCAAAGAGGACACACAAGTGTACGAAACGCTGCTCGCTCTCCTGGTCGAAACAAACCAGCGATGGGCCATGCGAGCACCCGTTCTGATTCTCGGCGTCGCACAATCATCTTATTCCAAGAATGGACGGCCGTACCGGCACTCATGGTATGACCTCGGTCAATCAGTTGCCAACCTCACGGTCGAGGCCGAAGCCCTTGGCCTTGCTGTTCACCAAATGGGAGGCTTCGATGCAGCAAGCGCTGTCGAGCTCCTCTCCATTCCGAAAGAATATGAACCAGTGATCGCTATTGCTCTTGGCTATCCTGATCGGCCTGAAATCCTGCCGGAGGATCTAAAGAAACGAGAAGAAACCCCTCGCTCGCGACAGCCACTCGAGAGGCTCGTGTTCACAGAGGAGTGGGGAAGACCGTCACGGCATATCGACACACGTTCACCGCTGCTCGAAAATCCACTATCAACCAACTGACGCAACAAGAGGGAGGTTTCAATCGAATCCACCTTGATTCTTATCGGCCGCCTGCTACTCGGCGGTTTCTTTATCAACAGCGGCTTCAAACACTTTTCGAATCTCACGATGATGGCCGGCTATTCACAATCGAAAGGTATTCCCAGTCCTAAAGCTGCAGTTGTATTCAGCGGGCTCTTGCTCCTGATCGGCGGACTCAGCATCCTGCTGGGCGTGTATCCGACGGTTGGAACAATTGCACTCGTTTTGTTTCTCGTACCGGTCACGTTCATGATGCATGCCTTCTGGAAGGTGAAGGATCCAATGGCAAGGATGGGGGAGACGGTTAATTTCACAAAGAACCTTGCGCTTCTCGGCGCAGCGCTCATGCTGCTTGGGGTGCCACAGCCCTGGGCCGTCAGCCTTTTCTAATATTATTCTACCGTTTTCCGTGGGAAAGACAGAAATGGGATCAACTGAACACCTTAATATGAGACGATCGACCGGCGAGAGCGCGTTGATGGGTATTCATCACATCACGGCGATCGCGAGCGATCCTCAGCGGAACGTTGACTTCTTCGTCGGCGTCCTGGGGCTTCGACTTGTCAAGCGGACGGTGAATTTCGATTCCCCCGACGTCCATCATCTCTATTACGGAGACGAGTCCGGTACACCGGGCACAATTCTGACATTTTTCCCCTTTCAGGATGCCGGACGCGGAAAGAGGGGCGCCGGCGAAGTTGGTTCGGTCGCTTTTCATCTGCCACCGGCCGCCCGGGATTACTGGATTCATCGGTTGTCTCAGCATGGCATTTCGTTTCAGGGACCGGTTCGAAGATTTGGCGAGGAACTCATTTCTTTTGAAGATCCGGATGGACTTTCGATCGATTTCGTGTTCTCCCATAGCGAACGAGCCAATCACGCATGGGCCGACGGACCCGTGCCTCCTGAGCACAGCGTCAGAGGTTTCGCGGGTGCCACGCTTTTACTCCGGGATTCGAGTCAGACCGAGACCATGCTCCAGACTGTTCTCGGGTTTCAACCTGCAGGTTCAGAAGGAGAGCGAAAGAGGTTTCTCCTTGGCGATGGAGACCTCGTAGCAGCCGTTGATCTGGTCATCGATCCGAAGTCTCCACCAGCGCGGCCGGGAGCCGGCTCCATTCACCACATTGCCTGGCGCGTTTCAGGCTATGACCATCAGGCGGACTGGCGGACACGCATCGCTGAGGCGGGTCATAGTGTGACCGATATTGTCGACCGCCAGTATTTCAAGTCCGTTTACTTTCACGAACCCGGCGGCGTGCTCTTCGAGATTGCAACCGATGAACCCGGCTTTACCGTCGACGAGCCGAAAGAAGCGCTTGGCACAACGCTCAAGCTTCCGCCCTGGCTTGAGCTGCATCGCAGGCAGCTTGAACGTGTACTTCCGCCGATCGACAATTCCTTGTCACGGCATTCGCAGCAACAGACAGTTGTGAACTGATATTCCTGGAGGAAGAGGATCACATGGCTCAATTCATGATCGAGGTGGCAATTCCTGCAGAACCGAATACAGAGTTTATCGCGCTGATTCCGGCTCAACGAGCGCACATCGAGAAACTCCTCGAACAAGGCACCGTGATGGGCTACAGCCTTTCCCTCGACCGGTCGAAGCTTTGGATCACCCTTACGGCGAGGAACGAACGGGAGGCTCTGGAGACACTCAGGACGTTTCCGCTCTACGGATACTTCGAGCTGTCGATGCATCCGCTCATGTTTCATAACAGCTCGATCAGACCCCTCCTGAAAGTATCGCTGAACTGACGATCGACCATGAACTCGACAACTCATATTGCAGATCAGACCATTCGGGTAGAAACACTCCCGTCGTCAACCCACATTGCGCACGCGCATTTTCGCGTGTCGAACCTGGAGAAGGCCGTGGCTTTTTACCGCGACCTCGTCGGCTTGAAGGTGCTCTCTGTAAGCGGCAGGACTTCGATCCTTTCCAACGCGTCAGGTGGCCCCCCGGTTCTTTACCTGACCGCAGATACCGATGCCGAGCCAAGGAATCCGCGCTTGCCCGGACTTTTTCATTTGGCACTTCTTTATCCGGATCGAAAAGACCTCGCATTCGCTTTGGAACGTCTGCACGAGCGACAATGGCCCTTCCAGGGATTTGCCGATCATGGAGTAAGCGAAGCGCTCTATCTTGCTGATGCCGACGGGAACGGTGTTGAGCTCTACGTCGACCGGCCGCGTCAGGCCTGGCCCTACCGCAACGGCGAACTGCAAATGGTGACCGAGCCGCTGGATGTGGAAAGTCTTCTCTCTGAAATCAACTCACGAGCATTAGACAATCCCGCTCCCGGGCGGGGACCATCTCTTGGTCATATGCATCTGCAGGTCTCAGATCTGCAAAAGGCAGAACAGTTCTATCATGGAGTATTGGGATTTGACATCACTCAGCGGAATTTTCCGGGTGCGTTGTTCATGTCCGCCGGAGGCTATCATCATCACATCGGCGTCAACACGTGGAATAGCCGGGGCTGGTCACCCGCATCGAAGAATGCAAAGGGGCTTGTGAGCTTCGCCCTTCAGTTGACCGACACCCGGTTCTCTCGAGCACTTTACGACCGGACGCGTCAGAGTGAGTTCTGGGTTGCTGAATCTGACCACGGGTTTGTCCTGCACGACTCTGACAACATCCAGATAGAAATTCTTAACACGTAACTCCCATTCACTCATTTCATTCATAGGAGACACCATGAAAAAGTTGGCCATAGTTGTTCTTTTTCTCGCAATGGGTTTTGCGTCCCTCCCGGCCCAGAAAAGCGGCTGGAGACTCGACAAAGCGCACTCCGGGATCACATTTTCGATTCGTCACCTTGTGATCAGCGAAGTCACCGGGAACTTCAAGGATTTCGACATCGCCTTCACTGCGACGAAGGACGACTTCACTGACGGATCCGTGGACGCGACATTGAAGGTTGCAAGCCTCAGCACGGACAACGAGCGCCGTGATAATCACCTGAAGTCGGATGATTTCTTCAACGCGGAGAAATTTCCCGAGATCAAGTTCAAGAGTTCATCTTTTGAAAAAGTCGGCGAGAACACCTACAAGATCAAAGGTGTCCTGACAATCCGCGATGTCACAAAAGATGTCACCCTTGATGCCACTTACAACGGCTCCATCAAAGGAATGGGCGGATCGACTGTTGCGGCCTGGAAGGCGACGCTTGCCATAAACCGGTTTGACTACGGCCTGAAGTGGAACCGCACTATTGAGTCAGGCGGGCTCGTCGCTGGAGACACTGTGAGTATTACGTTCAATCTTGAGCTCGTGAAGCCGTCAGCGCAGCTCTGAGGACTTGCAGCAGAAAGCCCGCATCCTTGCCTGGATGCGGGCTTTTTTTTTGTTTCATGAACGCCCTCTGAAACGAATCACCTCTTAGACCTTCAAAATGATATTGTACCGGTACATCAGGTAGGCGATGACATAAAGGCCAAGCATGAACGCAACCGAATGCAGGAAGGATGCAAACATGGGATCGCCGATGGGAACGAACAAGAGGTTATAATACCAGGCCTTCAGTGAGACGGGATTCTCATCGGCGCCGGTAAATTTGATGAGTCCTGTCAGGCGGCCGACGATTCCTGCGAGAGCAAACATGCTGATGGCGTTCAAGCCATAGATCTGGAACGGCTTGGTCCACCACCGTGATCCCTTCACGTCGATTATCCAGTAGCACAACGCGAACACGTTGAGGGCCATACCTGCCATGAAGACGCTGTACGAACTGGTCCAGAGGTTCTTGTTGATCGGCAGCCAGTTATCCATAAGCAAAGCGAAGAAGATCATGACGTTGCCGAAGACGAACATCCACACGGTCTTCTGCTCCTGGGAGCGATCGGACCGGATAAAGTGACCGGTGAGAACGCCAAAAAGCGTTGTCGCTATCGCCGGCAATGTGCTGAAAATACCTTCGGGGTCAAACCCTGGCACAGGAGCCCCTCTCCAGGTGTGTCCGGTGAGCACGTTTGAATCAATATACCAGGCAAGATTTCCGTTGGGTTCAAGTACTCCAACGCCAAATTCAGGCACCGGGACAGTCTTGATGAGAATCCAATACACAACGAGAAAAATCATCGTCCACCGAATTTGCCAGACGATGCCGGAATAGAGTACAATCAGGCTCGCCAGGAAATAGCAGACGGCGATCCGCTGCAGGACTCCGGGGATCCGGATGGTCGCCCATGCGAATTCGTGCCCGAAGAGGAGGCCAAAGGGGAATCCATTCAGGAATAGCCCGATCGCGAATATGGCCAGAGCCCGCTGAAAGGCGTGCAGCAGGAGTTTGTTTCTATCTGCTCCCTGCTCAACGCGTTTCGAAAATGAGAACGTCATGGCAACGCCGACGATCCAGAGAAAGAAAGGAAAGATCAGGTCAGTGAATGTCCACCCGTTCCATTTTGCGTGCGCAAAGGGAGGATAGATGTATGACCAGGAGCCGGGGTTGTTCACCATCATCATGCCGGCAATCGTGGCGCCGCGGAATACGTCGAGCGAGAGGAGTCGACCGCTTGCTTTGGGTGCAGCAGAAGGTGCCATAGGAAGCTCCTTGCGTAAGTCACTGTTGTAGGAAGGTTCAGACCGCTGGCCGGAAATCAACCATCCACACGCACGTACTTATCCCCAGGAAGTTCCAGACCGGAGAAAAATCACCAGAATCCAGCCCACGAGAAGTGCTGCGACAATGAGGATGCGAAGTTTTTTATCTGATGACATAGTGTTCGGTTGGAAAGGCATCTGTTTTCAAGCTCGGTACTGTTGGCAGGACAAGTAAAAAGTGCTGGCTGCGCCGCCGTTATTTTTTTGCGAGTTCAACGAGCTTGTTTTCGAGAGCGAACGATCTGAATTGCATCTGGCGATCGATGAAAAACCGGCCGACTTCTTTGCCGTTGCTTTCAAGAACAATCACCTCACTCATTTGTGTTCTCGGTGAAGCCGCAATCTGCGAGAGAAGCGATTCTTCTCCGCTGTTTCCCCTCACCAGCAAGGTTGGGACGTAGAACTTGCCAATCGCTTCGGCGACCTTTTGTCCCTCGAACATGGTGTTTGCATGCTCGAGGTCCTCTCCTGACTGGAGGACGAGGACCATGATCCGCCGGTGCAGTGTGCGTGCGGTCATCGCGGCATTGTTGAGCTCGGGCCACGAGAGAATCCGAACTCCGGCGGAATCGCTTAACCAGGAAACAAGGCTTGTTTTGTTGATGAAGCCAACACGTCGCTTTCGCTCTTTGCCTGTAGGGCTCAGAACGATGTATGTCGGGTAGGCACGAATACCGAATTGCTTCTTCAGCGAATCGCCCGTCAATGGGTCGTCTCCGTTGATCTTGGCCAGCACGAACCGCCCCGAAAGAAGATCACGCACGGAATCAGCCGGAAATACAGTTCTCTCCATCTGTTTACAAGGTCCGCACCAATCGGCATAGACATCAACGAAAACAGGCTTCTCCTGACGTCCGGCTTCCAGGCGTGCCTCCTCAAGAGTCAGCCAGTTCAGCGACGTGCCCGATGCCGGCCAGTACTCGGTGACTGCTGCAAACAGCAGAATCGCTCCGCTGATGAGGCCAATCCATTTTGCGTATGTAAGATCCCGTTGGTTCATCGCGTCATTCCGAACTCTTGTCGACCTCAATGCGCGTCACGCTCCAGAAGGCAAGCGCAAAAGAAAATCCCAGAGCAGCAAACCCCCATGCGAGCTCCGAGGTCGGTGTTCCGGCGTTTCCCAGGATCATTTCGAGCGCACTGGTGAATCCGGAGGGAAAAAGGAAATCACGCAGAAGCATAAGCCACTCGGACGACCAGAACCGCGATTGGAGATACGATCCGATCGATGCCGCCGCGATATACCACGCCGCGAGAAGGACCATATTGAATATCCCCGGCATCCAGCATGAAAAGAATACGAGAAGGCCTATGATGAGCAGGGCCTGCAGCAAGAACAACGTATGGGCAACCAGTATCGGGCCGATTTCATATCGAACGACGCCCTTGGCGAAGAATGCCCCGACGGCGATGTTCGGAATGACACCAGCGACAACAATCGTAATCACGACCGACGAAAACGCTGCAGCCAGTTTGATGAGCAGGTACTGCTGCCGCGTGATTGGTCGAATGAGCAATGTGCGCAGCCAACCCTCTTTCACATCGATAGAGATGATGCCGCCACAGAAGAGCGCCGCCGCAAACGGAACAACCATGGAGAGGTTGATTTGCGCAGCGTTTCGCGCAAAATCATAGACCGGTTGAATGAGTGCCATGGGGACCAGCATGATCGTTGTCAGAGCGCCCAGGCCGATCGGGATGAAGAACGCAGCGACCGTCCACTGGCGCCGGAATTCCATACTAAAGAGCCTCCAGAGCGCGCGGTTCACGACGGCTTCCTTTCTACGAGATGCTTTCTGAATGATTCTTCAAGAAATCCCGGTGGCGTCCCCGCGAGTGAATGTTCGGCGACCAACGTCCCGTCAAGGATGAAGAGGACGCGGTCACACACATTCTCTACTTCCGTCAGGTTGTGCGAACTGAAAAAAACCGTCGTTCCTTTTTCTTTTTGCTGTGTCAGAAACTCGCGAAGCTCGAACACGGACGGCGGATCGAGAGATGCCGTTGGCTCATCAAGAAACACAACTTTGGGTGATCCGACGAAAGCGACGGCGAGTTCGATCTTCTGCCTCATTCCCTTCGAGAGAGCTGAGAGTTTTCTTGCTGCCGCATTCAGGAGGTTGAAATGCCGCAGCACGGCGGTTACTTCGTCGGTCGGATCGGCATTGCCCGCCAGAAGGGCATGGAGCTCGAGAAATGCAGATGTCCTGACACCCGGAGAGCGAAATTGTGTGTCGGCTTGATACCCGATTCCCCGACGCGCTTCGAGAGATTCCGGATGTTGTGAGAGTATGCTCACACTCCCGCCCTTATCGGCGTTCAGGAACCCGAGGAGAATCCGGAGGAGCGTTGACTTCCCTGCTCCGTTCGGGCCAATGAGCCCGACAATCTCGCCCTGCTGAACCTCGAAGCTCACATCCCGCAAGGCCTGGACAGAGTTCTTGGAACCCGGATTAAACGTTTTGCCGATGTTTTGAGCGTGAATGGCGGATGCCACAGGAGGCACTAGTTGGATGTCAGAATTAAGAACGTGGAGATCATAATAAGGATCAGGAAGACGAGTGTCAAGGTGACGCGATGGAGATGCCGCCTCCTGCTTGCTTCGCACCGCCTACCCGCCAGCCGGCTGAAGACTACCTGTTTACAGGCTCCGCATGGATTGTGAACCTTTGAACTTGAGGAAAACCCTGATAGAGCTGTGTTTCGACCTGACTGATAATCTGATGAACCTCGGCAAGAGTCGCAGTGCTGTTGAGCTGACACGTGAGCGTGACGTGGTGATGAGAAGCGTGTT
This sequence comes from Bacteroidota bacterium, assembly GCA_003519375.1. Lineage (GTDB taxonomy): Bacteria > Bacteroidota > Ignavibacteria > UBA10030 > UBA10030 > UBA9647. The sequence goes on along the minus strand of DOWV01000078.1, from coordinate 49 downwards.
TCAGGACCGTGATATCTTTGCATCCCAGAACCCGGGGATTCCTGCATAC
>DOWV01000172.1:9620-10372 GCA_003519375.1 Bacteroidota bacterium | reverse complement strand
TCAAGGTTGCCACTCCATTCGAGCTTTTTTTCTTGCTCCGGGGAAGATGTCACTTCCTCCTCTTGTGCAGACGATATGCCCGGAATGGACAGCACCACGCACACCAGCAGTACGTGTATCGTTTTGAATGCAAGCCTATATTGCTTCTTCATGATCTACCACTCCCATAAACTCACAAGAACGCGTGCTTGAAGTGACAGAAGAGAAATCTGCACCTCGGAAATGTTGTTCCATTTCACTTCTGCGCCCACCCTAACGCTGGGATTGAGCGGGTACACGTAGCCTAACGCGAGCATGTATCCAAAATCCCACTCGCTGCTTTCAATGGTAGATTCGAAGACGGTAGCAGTGGCACTCACGCGATAATACCCGAAGCCTCCATGAAGCTGAACGTTGGAACGCTGCAATGCAACGATGAACAGGAGAGGGACGGCGCTGAGTGACGCGTCAATGTTCGTCGCTCCCAAAGAAGTCGATGCTCCGGATGATAAAAGGGACGAAATCGGCAGCCATCCCGTTTCGATCCCCGCACCGATGACATTATGCGAGCCCCACTTCACACGCACGGTTGTAGCAGGCCCTCCGCGCGTATAGTTGCCGGGCAACTGGTTCGTCGAGCGAAGCTTGTACGCGTAGCCTCCGCCGACGTCAACCCCAACGCGAAACCGCGCGGTCGTATCGGCGGGGGGGGACCGCGCCCCCCCCAACAAGGGCACGAGGGGACTCAGTGCAACAAAACCCCCCCCAAAGAC
>DOWV01000172.1:8370-9593 GCA_003519375.1 Bacteroidota bacterium | reverse complement strand
TTGGTCGTGGGGGGGGGGAGCGCCTGCCCCCCCAAAAGCAGGGGCACGGGGGTCCTCAGTGCAAAAAAGCCCGCCGTAATCCTATTGCCGAACGTAGTATTCATACGCGACGATCGAAGGGTAGTCTGTAACAATGCCATCGAGCACACCTTCATTCAGGAAGACACGAATGTAGTCAGCCTCGTCCAACGTCCAAAAGAACACCCTGCGTCCCTCGTTATGCATAGTGATGACATCCTCCGTCATCGGACCGCGTGCCCATGAAGGCCCCCACACTGTAGCGTTCGTCCGTCGCACGTCGGCAACGTCAAACTCGCATAAGGCGCGCGCCGATGGATGCAAAGGATGAGCTAGGAACGCAGCCATGGCTTCCTCTGTCGGAAGACCAATAAGAAATTCCACCGATCGCCCGAGCGTCGCGGCGCGTTGACTATACTCACGTTGTAATGCAATCATTGCGGGGATCGCTTCGGGCACTTTTGTATCCATCCAGACTAATGACAGCCCGGTTTTGGTGACGACTGTTTCGAGGGCTTCCGTAAGTTTGGGAATCGGCTCGCCGTTCTTCAGCATGCAGAGTGTCCGGAGATGGGCATACGAGTAATTCGCAATGGGTCCGATGGCGAATTCTCCCGTGATAAGACGGGGACTCAAATTCTCGTCGTGGAAAATAATGGGGACGCCATCGCTCGTGAGCCGCACATCAAGCTCAACGGCATTTGCGCCGAAGTGTTCAACAATCTGAAGAAGACCTAGACTATTTTCTGATTCAGGAAGGGCGTCAGAATTCCTCCCACCGCCGCGATGAGCAATAGTCCAGAAGGGACGAGCAGGTTGAGGGAGCGGACGAAGATACCGTAACACGAGCGCACTGCCCGGCGTTGAGGTGCCTTCGCCAAATGTTCCACGAAGCACGATGGGTGCTGTCGTTCCCTGGAGCACCTCTCTCCCACCTTCTTGTGCATCGAGCATGAACCGCGTCAGTCCGGTGTTGACAGCTCGTGCGTAACGCCAGTAACCTTCCAGCACAATTGAGGAATCGACTCGCCCTCCCTGCAAAACGAAATACGCGGAGTTCTTACCTGTAAAGATGGAGAACGTATTTCCGTTCCATTTCCCGACAACAGTTCGTCCGAAAATGTCAAAGCCGCTTTCGACGCTGTAGACACCGTTAAGTTTTGCCTTCACATTGTCATCGAGCCGAAGACTCTTCGTGATCGCAC
>DOWV01000172.1:0-8305 GCA_003519375.1 Bacteroidota bacterium | reverse complement strand
CATCGAGCCGAAGACTTTTCGTAATCGCACCGCCGCCTTCGAATTCCGGGACTGATACAGTAAAATCTCCCGAACATGAAACAAACACGAAAGCGAGGAGAACCGCTCCCTGAAGGACTTTATTCATAGTTCATACCCGATGAACACTTCCGGAAAAACTAACCAGCGGTCGAAGGCAGAAAACGCAAGCCATGTTTGATACATGGGCAGGGCGTACTGGATACGTGTGCCGAACATGAAGTAGTTGTCCTTCCACAGCGCCTGCTCAGCTGCAAGTGTGAATGCGAAGCCGGCAAGCTTTGGATTGATGCGCCCGACGGAAGCTGTTCCAAAATACGTATGTTGCGAAATTGTGAACAGCGCTTCGGTCCGGAAGCTAAGATACAAATTGTCGGCGGCGACACCAACGGTTACGGAAGGATAGTGCGTGAGCCCCATCGCTGTAGCGTCAAATCCTTCAAAACCGGCGAAGCCGAGCCAATACCCAACCTTGTCCTCAAGAGCAAATGATAATCGTCCAAACGAGTGGGACCACCCGAGACCGAGCGACACCTGGTTCGTCACATAGACGAGATTCGCCTGCCCAGAGAGAAAGAGATGGTCGGTCAATCCGTACCGCATACGCACATCAACCATCGGTAACGGCAGAACACCTTCTTGGACAATTGCACGCGGAATGATTGTCATCGAAACGCCGAGCGATGAGTTGAACGTTCCAGAGGGCAAAGGTCTTGGGAAGAGGACAAACGTTTGAGATGAGTCTTGCGGCTCGGCGAGCAGAGGGAGCGTAAGAAGAGTTGCCAGCAAAAGAATTCCAAACGAGCGATGGAGCAATATCCCACGGCCATGATTGCGCTCCGTCGGAGGCATCACCAATTTCCTCCAATGGCAATCTCGTACACCGTGTCGAAAGACCGGTAATCCGGGTTGAGCATTTTTACCGCCAGGTGGAGAAATTCTCCCCGTTGCTCACACAGGAGATAATGAAACATCCGCCGCTCTGTGTTCGCGGGGAACAAATCCTTCCAACGCGCCTGCTCGGTCCTCAAGAGCGGATGGAGCAACCCGCCTCCACCACCAATCACCAGAAAATCCTTTCCATGCTCATGGAAGTGCTCGAAGGCATGAGCGTGCCCACCGAGAAACACTTTGCACTTGGAACACCGAAGGAAGACCGGCACGAACGCGTCTTGCACTTCCGTCGACGGATCGACAATGGTGCTGTTCGTGTACGGAGGATGATGAGTGCCCACAACGACAGATTTTACCGTTGAATCACGATCGAGAGCCGACACCTCGGTTTCAAACCAACGTTGTTGCTCCGCACGCTCATGATTTGAAAGACGGAAGAAGTTCGAATTCAGCAACACAACCGCAATGGCTCCCGTTCTTGTAACATACCACGACGGCTCGCGACGAGGAAACCGATTCAAAAACGCTCGTTTGCCTTGTCGAGGGAAAATGTAATAGTCGTGATTTCCCGGCACAGGAAACACCGGAATCCCTGCATCTTCAATTCGAGACAAATACGCATCAATGCGCTCCCACCCCGTTGTGCAAGATCCCATGGCGGTTACATCACCAAGATGAAAGAGGGCGGCAACGCCCTGCTCATGCACAAGCGCCGAGAAAATGGCTGCGGTTGCTTCTTCATTCCGATCGCGCTGTAACACAAGCGTTTCAATCCACAACGGTTCTTGCGTGTCGCTGACAAAGGCGAGGACGGGTCTGCGCGATTCAGGTTTGCGTTCTTCTGTCGCCGACGAGCCGGGACTGCCGAAGAGATGGAACACCGGCAGTAATCCAACGAGCAAGAGGTGTTTCGCGTGAGGCAGGTTGTGGGAGTTGCGGAGGATGTTCACCGCAATGCCCCAAGCCGGTTCATGTACGTAAGCGTAAACACCTCGTCGGGGAATTGCCGCTTCTTGATGGTTTGATAAATCATCAGCGAACGATACCCTTTGTACAACGGGCTGTATGTTTCGATTACGGAAGGCCGCATCAATCCGCCGCCGAAATCTTTGTCATCCTTGAACTCCAGCGTCTTGATGAGCATGCCGCTGGCGGAGTACGCCTCAACTTTGCGGAGTATCTTTTTGTCTTTCATAATCCACATCTTCAGCTTGTCGTACGCGACGGTTTTGTTCTTCGCTTTCAAGTCGAGGAGATACTCTTTGTCTGTTCCTTCGGAGTATGTGGCGTCGTACTCCGTCGAATACTCCAACTGCATGATATCCGCATTATTGAAAACGCCGCCGACGACAGACTGCAAACTCGTAATCCTGATTGGCCTGTTCGCGCTCGGCACATAGAGCCACATGTTCTCTCCACGCCGCAACGTTGCACGCCCCTTCTCACTCGCCGGCAGGAGGTAGAGCATCGCAATCTTGTCTTTTCCTTTCTTCACAGTGTAGAAGGTGAACTCCTTCTTTGAGCCATTGGGTTCTTCATTGATGAGTTTGCGGTTCGCCTCGTATGATTCGGGCATAAGGTTGTCGTCAACTTCCCTTAGGAGTCTATTGGCGTCCTGTGCCACAACAATAAGACTGACCAGTACCGTCACGATAAACATTGATAGGATTCTCATGCCTCTCTCACCTTTCGTATCGAGCAAGCAGCCCTACAATTCCTTCAGATGTCATTTCTCAGCCGCCAGGGATAGCTGTGGTTTCAGTTTCTATTCTTCAGTACAGCGATGCCGAACCATCCTACGGACAACACCATGGCAACCCCGCCGATGGCGACCGGAAACGGCGGCACTCCAAGAAGCACTTCACTCAGAATTCCAATCGGCTTTCATTGTTTTGTCCTTTTATGAACGATGATGTAAGCTTGCAAACCGTTGCACGATTTGCTCTACACGTGCCCCAAGGCGTCCACAGGCTCCATCTTCGAGGCCTTATACGCCGGCTGGAATCCGGCAAAGAGCGACACGAGCATGACGATGACTGCCACCCAGACAATTTCTCCTGCCGGAATGCTCGGCGCGAGCGACACATTCATTTGACCGAACGTGAAGTCAATCTTGGTGAGGTTCATCACCCAGAGAATACCGAGTCCAATGACGATGCCTGCAACCGTGCTCAGCGCTCCCATCGCAAATCCTTCGACCAGAAAGAGGGAAAGAATCCGGCGGGGCGGCGTTCCGATTGCCGCGATGGTTCCGATTTCGCTGATCCGCTCGTACACCGACATCGTCATAATGTTGAGGATGCTGACGAGCACGATGGAAATCAAAATGAATTTCACAACCAAGATCAGAAGATCAACGATGCGTGCGATGCTGGCAAACGGCGAAAGTTGTTCCCACGTATGCACCTCGAATGGCACTTGCGGCTCGGCGAATTGTTTCTTCAGTTGTGAAGACACCGAGTTCAATTTATCAAATTGCTGCAAGTGAATCGCAATTTCCACTATCTCCGGCTGATCCATCCGCAGAAGTGTCTGCGCATCCTGGATGTGGATATAGCCATCCTTGCCGGACGGACCGAAGACATTCTCCGTCACCGCGGCAATGCGCACCGTTACGGCGTTGACCGAGCCTTCTTTATTCGTTGCAACCAGAACAATTTCATCTCCCGTCTTCAGCGAAAGACCCTTCATGAGGTTCTCGGGTACCAATATTTCTCCCGGCTTAAGAAATTTGTCGGGATCGGGAACATCTCCTTTGATGCGCTTCACAAAATCCGAAACCGTCCGATTCTCCATCTCCGGGTACACGGCGCTCAATCGGATGTTGGATGTTTGCGCGTAATTACTGATCATCGCGCCAAACTTAATCCGCGGACTGTACGCTGCGACTTCCGGCGTGGCTTTCAACATAGTTTCGATGGTTGCCAGCTCTGCTCCTGAGAGAGTCAGGTTCAGCGGCAGGTTATCAATAGATTCGACATATCCCTTCCTGTGGATTTGCAGATCGCCCATCGCCGTGTTCGTCAGCACGCCCACCATTTGTGACTTGAAGGATATTGCCAATCCCCCAAATACCACCACGAGGACTACGCCAAACGCTATGAGTGATGAAGTAAGAAGCGTCCGTCGTTTATTCCGAAACAAATTGCGGAGTGCAATCACGATTACGTTTCTCATTGCTTGTTTGCCTTTCTCCGTTCCGTGCCGACGATCGTACCATCTTCCAGCGTGTGTATGATTTCTGCTTCTCCGACAATCTTGGGGTCGTGCGTTGAAAAAATGAAGGTCGTTCCAAATTCGTTTGTCATCTCGTGCATGATGGTGATGACCTTGAACGCAGTCGCATGGTCAAGATTGGCAGTCGGCTCATCCGCGAGGACGATCTGAGGATTCGTCACCAATGCGCGGGCAACAGCGACGCGTTGTTTCTGCCCGCCGGAAATGTGGTTCGGGTATTTATCCATTTGGTCAGCCATGCCAACCTTTTCCAACAATGTCATCACGCGGTCGCGACGCTCCTTCGACGGAAGCCGGTCGAGCATGAGAAGCGGGTACTCAACGTTCTCATACACCGTCAAGACGGGAATGAGATTGAAATTCTGGAAGACGAAACCGATAGTCTTTCCACGAAATGCCGCGGCGGCAGCTCTGTCCAACGTGTTCACGTCCGTGCCGTCGACGCGGATCGTGCCTTGCGTCGGTTTGTCAAGAACGCCGATGAGATTCAGCAGAGTAGATTTCCCGCTGCCTGAAGGACCGATGAACGACACAAACGACTGTTTGTCGAGGTGAAGCGAAATCCCCTTCAGCGCTTTCACTGATACTTCGCCGGTCCGGTACACCTTTGTCACGCTATCTAATTCGATTAGACTCATTGTCTCCTCGTTTTCAATAAATGCATACTCTCTTCGTTAGATGCAGCGCACCCTCAAAATTGTGCCGACAATCCAACGATCGGCAGTATGCCAAAATCATATCTTGGTGTTTCTGTGATGATCCCGTTGGAGTCTATCTTGTAAGAATAATCGAGGACGTTTTGCCGGTTATACACGTTCCAAAGATCAAGGTATGCAGTTAAGGTCCACGAACCAAACACAAACTTTTTGTCGATTCGGACATCGAGTTTATGGTAGGCGGGAAACCGGGCTGAGTTGTAATCGCCGTCAACCACGTAGTACGTGTTGTTCTTCTGCGCCACACCCACAGCCGGCGTATAAGGGTTTCCGGAAGCGTATTGAAATTTAGCTCCTAGCTGCCAATTGTCCCCAAGTTCCAACCCGGCAATCAGGTTCAGGATATGTGGCCTGTCGAACTCGAACACATATTCGGCCCTTCCCTCTGCATCGCGTCGCTTCGATTCCGAATACGTGTATGAAGCCGTGCCGACGAATCCATCTGTAAATTTCTTCTGGAGCGAGAATTCAATCCCTCGTGCGAAACCACTTCCGGTATTGTAGAGAATGCTGTTTGTATCGCTGCCGACAATAACATTCGATAGATCTTTGTAATATACTTCGAGCGTACCCCGGAGATCATCGCGCAACAGTTGTTCTACGCCAAGGATATAGTGCGTCGCGCGGCTGCTGCGAAGCTGCTGATTGATTGGGTCGAGAGCGATTTGATACGACGCCGGTGTTTGATAAAACTTCCCAAATGCCATATTGAACGCTGTTCGATCTGTCAGTTGATACGACGCCGAGAGACGCGGACTAAGGGTAGCCTCTCTCGTGAATGAAAAGTAGTCGTATCGCACGCCTGCAGAGAGTGACAACCGAGCCCATGGTTTCCATGTGCTTTGCAAAAATACCGATGGCTTGGTGCTGACTTCGGGAAGATAAGATATTGACGACGCCGGAATAAATTGCCCGCTCCGCGTCGTGTCAGCGGGTTTCCAGCTTACCTGCTTCGACTCTATGTACCGAATCTGAGCACCCCCCTTGATATCAAAACGAGGATTGATCTGATACGTGATTTCGCTCTTTAAGGTATAGCTCTTCTCAAGAATGTTTTCTCCGAGCAAGCCTCTTTCTGCTTCAGTGCCCCGGAGCGTGTTCCAGCCGTTATCAGAATAGGAAAGAGTAGTCAGGCTGTACGCGTTCGGAGATACCAGATAGCGCCAGTTGACACCGACTGCAGTCCCATAGTCATCGCGTGTCAAATAATTGTACTTGCCGGCATCGCTTGAACTTTTCATACCGACGGCGCCTTCGCGCTTTATCTGGTCAAGATAGTAAAACCCGACAAAACTCAATCGGTTTTTTGCGTCTATGTCGTACGTGAGTTTTCCAACTGCATCATAATAGCTTGGGGAAGCGGGACGACCAAGCAGAGACGTAAGCAAGTCGAAAAATCCACGGCGGGCAGAAAACACCATTGTGCCATTATTCAATACCGGACCATCGACCATCGCCCCCAAACCTGCTACATTTGCGTTGATGTCTGTGTTGTGCACTTCTTTGTTGCCGTCGACCATTGTCATATCGAACACGGACGACATTTTGTCCCCGTACTTCGCCGGGAAACCGCCCGTCAAAAAGTTCACGTCTTTCAGTAATGACGGATTTACGATGCTGATGATCCCCATGGATTCGCCCGTCCGGGCGAAATGGATCGGGTTATAGATTTCGATATTATCAAGGAGAGTGAGATTTTCTTCCGGGCTTCCACCACGCACAATCAACTGAGCGCTCTTACCGCCTGCGCTTGCAACGCCGGGCAGCGATTGCATCACACGGAAGATATCTTCCGCCGAGCCTGGAGACCGTCGAATCTCCTGAGGTGAAAGTGTACGGTAGCTGACCGCGTGCTCGGTCGATTTCCGAAAGTAACCACCCGTCACCGTCGCTCCTTCCAGTTCAATCTGAGTCGGCGTAAGTTCAATATGCACCGTCGTGTTGCGAGCCTGGACTACGGGAACATCTTCTTGTGCCGTTGCCTGGTAGCCGATGTATGACACCTTCAATTGGTAGGTCCCCAGGGGAATGCCCTTGATAACGAAGTACCCCTTTTCGTCTGTCGCTGCACCACGTCGGACGCCGACCACCACCACATTTGCGCCGGGGAGAGCCTGTTTCGTCACTGCATCGCGAACTTCGCCGGAGATAATTCCGTTTTTTTCTTGTGCGGCCAGAGAGGTTGCCACCAGGACGATCAACCACGCAGAGCGAGCCAGGCCGATGAATGACGATACTGTAAACAGAGTTTTCATTGATCGGCCCTTTGTGATAGTGAAGTTTCTTCTCACATTTGATGCTCGATAGTATAGAAGGGTTCAAAAACGCAAGGGGCGACGCTATCCCGGCGTCGCCCCTTTGTTTGATATCACTTTGAAACAGGACGTTATTTCGGTCCGTCCCGACGCTCCGGTTGGAGAAAAGAAATGGACTTCGTCAACGTCCGGAAAGTACGACAATCCTATCCTGGAGAGTGAAGCCGATCAACCAGGAATCATGCTTCAGAGGACGAAAAGAAACGGCATGCAATTGGTCTACAAAGGCAAAAACAGAATATCCTACTCAGCTTTCGCCAACCGGGAGTCTTCTTTAGAGCTTGCCGCGGGGTCAGATCCGAGAGAGAAGCATTGGCTAGTGCCACTTCTAAAAAGAAATCTTGTGTTTTGCTACACACGCCTACGCAATGAGGCAGTAGTGCCGGCTTCCACCTCACTCACGTTTTCGAAAACACAATACGACTTAGTGGAAGCGGCACTAGAAACAAAAAATCCCCACCATCTCTTGTGGGGATTCGAAAAAGCGACCTTGAGGAAGGCACCCCCCTCACATTCTTCCCCGGCTATAGCGACGCACTTCTGTCGACGGAGGTATCCCCAGCTTCGTGTCGATGTCGTGCCGTTCGTTGGCAATGGCCTCTCCCTGTGTGGGGAACCATTTATCTTCCTGCCGCGGTCCGACCAAACTACTCGCGCAGCAATACACTCTGTTGCCGCCAAACCGGTCGGAAGAAACGGTGATGGCGATCTCCCTGTAGGTTGCCTTCGTTGTGGTAAGTTCCTTCATTTGATCTCCTTTGGCAGACTCGGGATGCATCCCGAAGTCCGTGAATACTCTTGAACAGGAAGAGTGTCTGTTAGAAGGCATCGGGGCAGGCAGGATCCTTCGACCTACTCAAGCAAGACAAGGGAGGGTCTGATGGTGGATCCCTCGCTCGTTTCTATATGGTTTCGTGGACTCGCTCGGGATTTCGTCCCGTCGGCAAGCCGACGGGACTCAACTTGTGTTCAATTCTGCCTGATCCGTGAAAAACAACCCGCCCGGCCGTACAGCCGGGCGGGTTGTTTTTAGTAGCGGGGGCAGGACTTGAACCTACAACCTTCGGGTTATGAGCCCGACGAGCTACCAATTGCTCCACCCCGCGATATAATTTTATTTTTTAA
>DOWV01000048.1 GCA_003519375.1 Bacteroidota bacterium | reverse complement strand
TCTTTCACAAAACGGAAAGGAGTCGCCAAGCTATGGCAAGTATGGCAAGATCGCCAGAAGAAATCAAAGCACGGTGCTCTTCAATTCTAAACAACGAGGAACTCATTTCTCTCGTTGAGAAGAGCAGTAGTCCGTCGGCTGCTTATGAAATGGTCTTTGCGGAAACCAAAGACATCTCAAAAGCCAAGGCGGGCAGATGGCTTGCGGTACTTCGTCGGGATTATCCGACGGAATATCGCAATCTCGTTCCAAACCAAACCAGCCACGTCAGTAATGACAAGGCGCAGACAGAAAAGGAGACAGAATCATGAAGATCAAGATTGCAATCGTCGGCGTGGGAAACTGCGCCAGCTCGTTCCTCCAGGGTCTCGAGTACTACAAGCATGTCGACGAAACATCGTCGCCGGTGCCAGGCCTCATGCACAACAACTTCGGAGGGTATCTGATCCGAGACATTGAGGTGGTCGCCGCGTTTGACGTGAACGGCGATAAAATCGGCAAGGATATCTCTGAAGCGATCTGGACACCGCCGACCAATTCCCGCAAATTCGCTGATGTGCCATACAAAGGCGTTGCAGTGAACGCGGGATTTCTCGGAGACGGAATCGCTCCTCACATGCAGGACTACTTCCCGCTTCAGGAAGCCCCGGAACGAATCGCTGAAGTACTCAAGAGCAGTGGAGCGGAAATGCTCGTCTCGTTCCTTCCCGTCGGATCGCAGAAAGCGACTCGCTTCTACGCGCAAGGGTGTCTCGATGCGGGCATCGCGTTCATCAACGGCATTCCCGAATTTGTTGCGTCCGATCCCGAATGGGCGGAAAAGTTTAGACAAGCGGGAATCCCTTGCGCTGGCGATGACATCCAAAGTCAGGTTGGTGCGACCATTCTCCACCGCGCGCTTGTCGGCCTCGTGCGCGAGCGCGGACAGGTGATCGAAAATTCGTATCAACTCGACATCGGCGGGAACATGGACTTCGACAATCTCACAGATCGTCGACGTCTCGCTTCCAAGAAGATCTCGAAGACCGATCCGGTTATCTTCGAGGCCGGCACCAAGGATGTCAGGGTGGTTCCGGCGGATTACATTTCATTCCTAGCCGACAACAAGATCGCCTACATCAATATCAAAGGGAGACAATTCGGCGATTTTCCCTTTGAGATCGAACTCAAGATGTCGGTAGAGGACTCGCCAAACAACGCCGGGGTCATGGTGGATGCCGTCCGCGCCATGAAGCTCTCGCTTGATCGGAAACTCTCCGGTTACCAAGAATGGAGCGCGTACTTCTTCAAACACCCGCTCCGTCTCTTGCCACTCGGAGAAGCTCGGCGTGCGGTCGAGGATTTCATCGTCGGCCGTTAGTCGGACTGCACGCAAAAAAACAAGGGGTAATCACATAAATGTGGTTACCCCTTTTCTATTCCCTTTGCGGGAATTGAAAACTAATAAATCCTCTTCTGACGAACTCCTCCAAAATGGCACGCGCCGCTTCTTCGGCTGGCTGAATTGAGGTGTCGACGACTATCGTCTTCTCCCGATCAATCAGTTGCAAGAATTCATGTTGCACCTCCAAGAGAAACGTCGGATCGGATTCGTACTGATGTCGAGGCGGACGGTTTTTCATCCGTTGCCTCAACGTTGCTTCATCAACGGTCAGGAGAACAGTGCAGTCTGGTTGCCGCAAGTCGCTTATATCGAGTCCTGCTTCGAGCTGTTTACCCACAATGATATTGTGGTACGCGAACACCGATAGCAGATACCTATCCATGACTATATCGGTCTGTTTAAGTAATCGGCTTACTTGTTCGCTCCTTGCGGCAATCTCCTTCATAAAGAAGGATAATCGGGCAAGAGGATTTGGATTCTCGTGAATCTTCTTCTCTTGCCCTTCCCATCCGTTTGCGACACGTGGACCATAGATTGCCGGCATCTTTTCCGAAAGCAATCTAGTGACAGTGGTTTTGCCGACGTAGCTTGTACCTTCAAGACATACTAAGATACGCACGGTTCACCTCCTCGCTTCAAGTTTGATCGAACTGTTCGGATGAATCGCATCCACCCGATCTCCTTGAACGATGACTATCGGCTCCGTACCGTAGTTGGTGAACATCCCTTCTGTAATATACCCGCCAGCTTTTTCCGGAATGGCGATTATGTTCTGACGAAGGTCCTTGGAGAGCTTCATCGTTGCCTCCCGATCGTCCACTTTGTAATGACAGACAATCGAGTGGTCCTTGATCAGCTTAAGTCCTGCGACTTCTGTTGCGTTCAGCTGACTCGCCTCCGGCGCCGTGCGAATATCTTCGCCGAGAATGATCGCTCCAGCGCTGCCGCCATAGAGTGGAACGCCGCTTTGCGCCACCCCGAGGAGATATTCGTCAAAGCCAGCTCCGCGAACTTCCTTGAGGAGCTTCGCTGTGTCGCCTCCGCCGATGTACACGCCAGCGATTTCATCTACTAGGTGACGAGGACGAAGATCGTCCCACATCTCGATGACGGTAACGCCAAGCGGAACCATGACCGAACGGAACCATTCCAAGCATGATTGGTATGGCTTGGAGCGAATCGCGTTCGGAATGTAGACGAGGGGCTTGGTAAGATCAAGCGTCTTGACGAATTGCTCGTCGAGAAGCTTCGAGTCCTCCGCGCCCCCGCCACCCGCGAGAAAGATGTGTGTGATTTGTGTCTTCATGTGGTTCTCCTTTTGATGTCCCATAACCGCGCGATGGGAATGACTCTCTTCTGCACCGCTCTTCGCAGAAATTCTTCATGACCCTGCTCGAACGGCTCGTCGATTCCCAAAACGCGGTTGGTTTCAAGGTTAAGACCTCGATTGATTTCACTCCAGATCGTCGAGTACGTTTGTTCTCGAGATACCGGAAGATCTACAAACGAAGTCCATTGCCGATGGTAGTAGCGCACGAGTTCATAGAGATTCAGATGTTGTGCTTCTTCCATAATCAGTCCGATCATCGCGCGGAGCTTTGACCCCTGGTTTTTGTGGTCAGGCACAACACCAGAACCCGCCATGAGCGTTGCTGTCCGAATGGCATCGAGCGCGACCCTCTTATGTATTGTAACACTTGAGAGCGGCCCGATGCCATCGAAGTAAGCGGGCGATTTGTTCACAGCCCATACCAAACGCTCAAGACCGACACCGATGTCGCTCAAGGTCGCTATGTCGCCGGACTGATGAGTGATGTTGAAAAATAAATTTGCAACACCGACCTCAAGCCCGTCATAGTTTATCTTGAGCATCTCGGAGGTTACCGTGCGGCCAGCCCAGTCGTTGTCAGCGCACTTGAGTTTAAGGCAGAGCCCTCCAACATGGAGACCGAGGCCGGAGAAGAAATCTAGCCATTGATCCAACGAGTTGAAGTGCTTCTCTGTCGTAGCGTTCCAACATTCAGTCGCGGTATGCACGAATGATGTGGAAATGCCGTCAAGCGAAGCGACCAGACCGATGCCTTGCAGCCGTATGACCGGCTGCATGACCGCGCATTGTTGCGGATCTCTTTGCGGAGATTGACCGTAGATCAAATCGTCGAAGACCTGACCTGCGGTGCTCGCAAAGAGTGTTCGCTCGTCACTGCGGACGATTGCAACGGGCGGATGCAATCGGTATCCCCGTGTAGTGAAGAACTCGCGGAAGTTTTCCGCACACGCGCCGAGTTCGAGATACACTTTCGGCGCGGGGATGTTGAGAAGCGGATAGCCGCCCGCACAACGGTAGGAACCGCAGTGCGGGAGATCGCGTTTCGTGTAGTACTCCTCGAGACAAAGCGGGCACTGTTTTCGCTGCCAGCTTCGGCGGGCGAAAAAATCGTCCCGCACTGCCACGATGGCCGAGTCGGATTCTTTCATCTCGCACCTTCCTTTCAGTAGAGTCTGATGGTTTTAGCCAGCAACGCTTCCGTGATATCAGGGATTCGCGCCAGTTCCTCTTCAACGATCCACGCCACGCGTTTCTCGTCTTGGTTGTGGGTAATACGGACAATCGTTTGCCACGGCTCGACAAGCGGTTGACCCGCTTGACTGACCAGCAGCACCTCGCAAGCGCCTCGTGTCTCTTGGTAGAGATGTTCCGCAATACGATGTGCCGCCACATTGTAGAGCTTGCCAGTGTAGTACTTGGGATTCTTGCCGCACACTCCCTCAAGGTTCATCGGACGAAGCGGAGTAATGAGTCCGTTCACCCGATTTCCCCGACCGACGATACCTTCATCACCGGATTCGATTGATGATCCGATGGCGGTAAGGTATACATCTCCGCGAGCGAAATCGTCCCGGGTATTGAACCAAAGGAAAATTTCTGACTCCGGGAGACATGTTTTCAGATTTTGCTCGATGAATGTCCGTATCGCCGCGATATTCTCTTGATAGACCTCCAGCGACGGAACGTAACGAGCAATCTGTGGCAAGCAGATGGTAAATTTGCACCGTTGCCCAATTCTCGCTGCCATCACTTTGATGTCGGTTCCCAGCCACGGATGCATCTGTTTTGTCGCAGACGAGTTCAGTGTGGTCTCGAGATCGCGCACCGCTTGCTCTAACGAGGAAAGCGGCGCATATCCGCACCCCATCGAAGTATCGTTGTTGAAAAGACGATCGTAGCCCTTCACTTCAGCGATGTTTCGGGGAGCGAACAGGTGAGCGCGGGAACCGGTGCTCCACTTCGTCTTGCCAGGGCCGCTGGCACTGCTGACGAACCAGTGGATATCCAGATCCTGCTGCGGGTTGATGTAACCCTCGAACAGTTCCGAGAAAAACCGCCTGGTTTCCGTCTCAAGCAGATCACGCACTGGCAAATCTTTGTCGGCGAAGCGCACCGAGGCGCGGCCATTGAGTATCACACGGATCGGGCTTGTGAGCCGCCCGTTGCCAAAGTCAACCTCTGTTGTTCCACCGAGCACCGACACCTTGTCGAAGTTGTGGTGCAAAATGGCCCCGAAGTGGTCAAGCGTATAACGCGAGTACGCAACCGAAAGATTCTCTGCCAGTGCGTCGGCAATGGTATCGGGATGACCGACACCTTTCCGTTCCACAATTTCCGTTTCCAGTTCGCCAAGTTGCAGGACGGACACGATGTTCAAGTTCTTCATTTTCTGTTACTCCTTTCCGTTTTGTGAAAGA
>DOWV01000224.1:10797-14281 GCA_003519375.1 Bacteroidota bacterium | reverse complement strand
CAGCTCATCGCCGCCGGCAATATCTCGAGGCTCACAAAACTCGATGTCCCGCCGAAGCCGTATCCTCACAAGAAAAACCCCGACTGGATTCTGGAGCGGGCCAAAGATGGCGAGCCGCTCGACAACATGCTTGTCATTGATGCGCATGCGCACATGACCCATGATGGAGCTGAGGGAGCAGGGTTTATGCACCTGCCGTACGGCGACGCAGCAAGCATGGTCGAGCGCGCGAAGCTGATGGGCATCCAAAAAATGTGTGTGAGTGGATTCCTCGCAGTTTGGGTCGACTATGAGGAAGGCAACAAAATCGTATGGGATGCGATGAAGCGATTTCCCCGTTTCTATGAAGGATATGCCGCCCTCCAGCCGCAGTATATCAAAGACTGGAAGAAGGAGCTCCAGCTCGCTCACAAGAAGTACAAGATGGGTGGAATGAAGCCATATCATCCACGAACAAACATTCCGTACAACGACAAACTTTGGGCTCCGTGGTACGAATACGGCAACCGCATGAACGCGTACTGCCTCGTTCATCCGTCTCCGAATGTCGTTGCAGAGGTAAACGAGATTGCGGCGAAGTATCCGAATATTTCGTTCATCATTGCCCACTGCGGGGCGTCGTTCAAAGATGCCCGCGACGGCATTGAGATGGCAAAGAAGAACCCGAACGTGTTTCTCGAGATAACACTCACCTCCGTCACGTATCGTGTCATTGAATTCATGGTTGAGCATGTGGGAGCCGATCGAGTTCTCTTCGGCACCGATCAGCCTATGCGTGATCCTATTCCGCAGTTCGGGTGGATGGCATATTCTCACTGCACCGTTGCGGAGAAGAAGAAAATGTTCGGTCTGAACATGCAGCGCATTCTCAAGAGAGTGAAGTCCTAAAGATGCAGTCGAAAGCATCAAATCTGCCACGAAGTCACGAAGTCACAAAGAAAATTATTGAACCATCTTCGTTTTCAAAATCTTCGCGACTTTGTGTCCTGTGCCGCTTTACGGCATTCCGCTCATATTACAACATAATAGTTGCGGGAGAGGCGTCGCTTTTCGTCCGGACCGAGATTGCCCCCTCATGAACCGTCTCTTCCTATACGCAGCAAGCATCGCGGCCGGAGTGGCAATGCTCAGCGCAAAACAAAGTCCGGGTCGCGACAGTACCATGATCCAGAATGAATTCATCAAGGTCGTCGTCGGGAAGATCGACGGTGTGTACCGGGAAACGTACTATGTGCGAAGGGGAGAGGCCTGGACGGAAATTCTCTCGAGCGGCAGCGCAGTTCGGCCCGAGCCCTCGCTGAAACAGGACGGGGAAATGGTTGCGGCTGCCTATGAGAGCGTCACGCAGATTGAGGGCTTTCCGCAAGGCGAGGGGCTGCAACTGACCTGCCGGACGCCTTCCGGTGTAATTCAGAAGACGATCACTCTTCTGAAAGGCGAGTCCTTCGCCCGAATCGGAATTACCTATCAGATTGAAAAGGAAACACGATTGCAGTCGCTCTGGTCAACGTACTCTTTTGCTCCAGACGGAAAGAAGTACGCGGATTACAAGCCGCTCGACTTTGTCTTTACACCCCAACTGCGACCGGAACCGGAGCACGTCATTGCAGATCACGTGTTTCGATCGCCGGCGTTGATGATGCAGAAAAATGGATATTTTGCCGCTCTTCTGCCGGATGTCGGTTCTCTTGATATCAAGGATCGGATGATCCGCACAACGGGTGATTTGCAGGCAGAGACATCCGACCAGCCTTTTTTCTCCTACGGCCTGCAAAACTGGATTCCCGAGCCATACCGGCTTCGCAACACGCACGTGTTCTACGTAGCGCCGGATTCGCTGGCAGCGGTTCTGCGTGACACCACGGTATCGATTGCATTTCAACTCTTCGTGCTTGGCGACGCCAAGCCGGGAGAGGGATTTCGAGGGGTTGTCCGATATCATTGGGCCAGCTCGGGTAGCGTAAACATGCAGAAAGCTCAAGGCCCGCAATCTGAGCCCTTTTCGGGCTACATCAAGAAGGCGTGGTACCAATTCCTGCCCGATATTGCGCTGGATGTCGAGTACCAGGGCCAACCGGTCACACTTCTGCGCCAGGCGCGGCTTGCATGGAGCAACAAGCTGCACAAGGTAGCAGACAACGACAGTTGGTTCAATGTCTGGTTCAACGCGCTCAGGACAGCCTATGGTATGTATCTTCACGGTGAGGCGGTCGCCGATCATGAATTGAGTCGTCGCGCGATGAACGTTTTGAATCTTGCTTTATTAGCGCCGCAGACGGAAGGCATAGCGCCGTCAATTTTCTATTTCGACAGCACGGGCGGACATTGGGTCGCCGATCATGCCTGGGGCGGCATCGACAACGGCAAAGATCTACCGATGTTCCACAATGCGTGGACGTGCTATTGGTTGCTGCAATGGATCGACCATACCCCCGAACGGTGGTCGGAAATTCTCCATTACACAAAAGCGTTCGCGGATTTCTTGGTGGCACATCAGCAGGAGAGCGGAGTGATTTCGTCATGGTATAACCCGGAGAACCTGGAGGCGGCTGCCCAACTGCGCGACGAAAATGCTGAAACCGCAGGGGCAGCACTCTTTCTTGCCGAATACTACAAACGGACAAAAGAAGTCAACTATCTCCTTGCGGCAGAACGGTCGATGCGGTATATCACCGACTCGGTGCTTCCGCAACAGAAGTGGTTTGACTACGAGACGTTTTTTTCGTGTTCGAGGAAACCGCTTGGGTTCTATGATTCATACACACACCAGAATCCGCAGAATACGCTCTCCATGCAGCAGGCGGCAGAAGCGTTCTATGAGTTGTATAACCTTACAGGGAAGACCGAATACAAGGTTCGGGGTATTGAGGTGATCGACTACCTCTGCCTCTATCAGCAGGTATGGAGCCCCAAATGGCTTTCGTGCGAGCTCTTCGGCGGATTCGGCGTGCAGAACACAGACGCCGAATGGAGCGATTCACGGCAGGGATATTTTGCGGTAACGCTCATGCATTACTACGAATTAACGGGGGAGAAGGAGTACTTTGAACGGGGAGTCGCCGCACTGCGGGCCATGTTTTCACTCTTTGAATCTCCAACGTCGCCGCGAACGGCGGAAAACTACGCTCACTCCGGCTACAATCAACCCGCAGGTGTTACGGGGATACACTGGGGGACCGGCAGCTCAGTTGTCTCGATTCATTTGATTACCCGCCGGTATGGCGACGCGTATGTCGATATGAAGGGCGGATGGGGTGTCGGCATTGACGGGTGCAGAATTCCGGCGGTCACCATTGAAGGATCGTCAGTTCGGGTTGAGGTTCTCAACAATTTGTCGGCGTCCAGGACTATCAAGTTGACATTTGGAAACGCAACGCAAGGGAATTTCGACCTTACGGTGAATGGCAGCAAGCTTGGGACGTTTTCGTCAGATGAACTCACAAGAGGTGTCGATGTCACGATCTAGTGCCGCTTCCAATAATTG
>DOWV01000224.1:8746-10586 GCA_003519375.1 Bacteroidota bacterium | reverse complement strand
CTTTTGAGAAGTGGCACTAGCAGACTCCTGGTGCTCATTCTCCTGTTGACGGGACTTGCCGAGGCAGTATTGGCCCGACAGGACACGCTCTACATGTCCGTCCTCAATTCGCGGAAACACCGGATAGGGGCACTCGACAATCCCACCGTCGGACTTTTCATGAGCCCTGACGGAGGAAAGACTTGGCAGCACAAAGGCTGGACGGGATACATTCGGACCTTTTACACAGAGGGGGGGCGGGACGGAGTTCTCTGGTCTGCATGTGGAAACGGTGTGCTTCGATCTTCGGATAACGGTCAGACCTGGCGCATCACCACCGGGTGGGAGATCACCGAGGTGCTGAAGGTCAAGGTTGATCCAAAGAATCCCTCGATGGTGTATGCAGCGACAGCGTATGGCGTCTTTCGATCAGAAAATAGCGGTGAAACGTGGGTCAAGAGAAACACCGGTTTCGTCAAGCCGTTCGTTTCCGATATCATCATTGATCGATCGAATGCTCGCCGGCTTCTGGCGGCGAGTGAAGATGGGATCTATGGAAGCGCCAACTCGGGTACAAGTTGGAAGAAAGCGGGATTGAGCGGAATGGGGATTCGGACCATCATCCAGAATCCGGGAAATCCTCAGGTGTTCTATGCCGGCACAGAAGACGACGGCTTCTTTGTCTCGAATGATGCCGGAAAATCATGGACAGCGTCGAATCGTGGTTTGACCAATCTGACCGTGTATACAATTGCATGTGACCCGTTAAAGGCAGGTACTCTTTACGTCGGCACGCACGGCGGCGGCGTTTTCCGATCGTCCGATGGCGGAAAACTGTGGCAGCCGGTGAACGATGGCCTGACAAACCCGGTCGTCCATGCCATTACAGTGTTGCCGTCTGATCCGTCGGTGGTTCTTGCAGGAACACTGAACGGCGGCCTCTTCAAAAGTACGGACAGCGGCGAACACTGGATTTTCAACAGCCAGGAAGAAGCGCAGGTCTGGGGATTGTGGGTGCACTGAAACCAATGAAGATAAGAAAGCTGGCACTGATAGTCCTGCTGGTGTCTGCGGGGGCTCCGGAGTGCGGCGTGGCTCAGGGAGTTACTGCGCCGCAGGCTGCCTTTGAAGCCCGACGTCAACGATTGATCGACGTTGTAAGCCGCGAGCGCGACCGGAGTTTCAACACCGTGACGGCGAAACTCTTCACGGGGAACGACAAACCGTTCGCCCTGATGATGCTCGATTCCCTGGCGACGGATGAAGGCATCGGAGGGATGTTCTATGCCTACTCAGCGATCGGCACGTATCTCAAGTTCCGCGATCAGCTTCCGGATTCCCTGAAGCGCAAGATCCGCCGGGCGTTTCAGGCGAGGACGATGTACCGGGGCGATACCGAGAATCATTGGGTCATGTATTACACCGGCATCTATCTGGCCGCACAAACGTGGCCGAATGAAGATCGGTCGCAGTGGTTCAACGGAAAGAGTTCTGAAGAGAATTTCCGTGAAGCCGAGGGATGGCTTCTTCATTGGATCGACCTTTCATCGACCATCGGTCAGGGTGAGTTCGATTCACCGACGTACTTTATCACCTTTATCGCGCCAATGCTGACGCTCTACGAGTTTGCGAACGAGCCCGTGATGAAACGCAAAGCGCACATGATGGTCGATCTTCTGTTTGTCGATTATGCGTCGGAGCATCTGGGCGGCAACTACTGCGGAGGACACAGCAGGGATTACCCGGAGGATATCATCAATCCGCTGGCCGCCCCCGCGGCAACCTGGGCATGGCTCTATTTTGGCGAGCCAAGAACCGAGCTTTGGCAAGGAAATCGATACCGGCCGCGCAATCGGGGCAG
>DOWV01000224.1:0-8494 GCA_003519375.1 Bacteroidota bacterium | reverse complement strand
CAGTACGCGCTGGGGTCGCTGCAAGGCGGCATTCTGCAGCCGATTCAGCAGCACACGTGGGATGCGACGTATGTATCGGATAAGCCGAACAACACGATCTTCACACTCCATCCATTCTTCTCCGGCAAGGAATTGGCCACGTTCTTTCCGGAGGAGCAGAAATTTCTCTCTGACGAGGTGAACCGGTACCATCTCGTTTATACCAATCCGAACAAATGGAACTCCAGTTCTCCCTACGAACAGACATTCCAGCACAAGAACACGATCATCGTTCTCTACAATCTCGATGAAACCGCACAGCAGCCTCATATTGACGGCTTTTTCCCCAAGAATCTTGACGAGCGGGAAATCCACAATTCCGGCTGGATTATCTGCCGGGCCGGATCCGTGTTCATTGCGGTGTATCCTTTGAAACCCAGCGAGTGGATTGAAGAGGGTGTCAACTGGCGGTGGCGAAGCAACGAAAAACAGAATGGTGTTGTTGTCGAAGTAGGTTCGACCGACGAAGATGAATCGTATCAGGCATTCAAGAGCCGCGTGGCTCAACTTCACCCGGAGATCATAAACGCCGGGAAAGCCTTCACGGTGCAGTACAAAACACGCCATGGAGACAGCATGAGATTCACGTTTGGCGGAAAAAGAGTTCTCAACGGCCAGACAATCAGTTTCCATACATACAAATTCTTCAACGGTCCTTTTGTTCAGAGTGAACGCGGCAGCGGGGTGGTTCGCATGACGTACAAGAACGCAGTGCGGGAGCTCGATTTCAAGAAAGCGCTTGTGAGAGAATGGCAGCAATAAAAACACTACTCATCATGGTAATGCTGGCGACAGGCATTCGATCGGGAAACCGTTCCCCGGAAGCCCCTGTCTACGAAGCGAAGCGCGACTACTATGCCGCGGTCTTCCTGAATCGGAGCCATGTTTCCGTCGGAGCCTCGGCGAACATCGGACTCTTCCGACGCCAATCGGATACACTCTGGGCGAACATCTATCGTCCGAATCTCTTTACCTTCGGCATTGGAATGTGGGCAAAGGGAAGCACAAAGCGGTACTACATCGCCGCGGGCAATGGTGTGCACCGGTCGGATGACGGAAGAACTTCGTGGCGCGTGCTGACAGACTGGCGAACGGAGGAAATACTCTCGCTTGCTCTTGATCCGGTTGATTCCTCCCGCCTGTACATCGGAACGCCGTGGGGGGTGTTCCGGTCGGCGGATGACGGGAGTAGCTGGCAAAAGAAATCACGCGGCATGAAGAAGGGGTTTGTTCAAAAGGTTGTGATTGATCATGTACAGCGGCAAACGCTGTACGCATGTTCGGAGGATGATCTGTATTGCTCAACCGATGAAGGTGAGAACTGGAAGCCATTGCATGTCGGCGTGAGCGGTCTCATGACGGTGGTGCAGAACCCGGTCAATCCGGCCCACCTGCTGGTGGGAACGGAAGACAACGGCGTGCGTGTATCGTTTGATAGAGGGAAGACCTGGAAGAATGCGGCCGGACTCCCGCCGACGGCATTCTATGCTCTCTGCATTTCTTCGGATCTTGAAACGGTCTACGCAGGCGGATACCTCAGCGGAGTCTGGAAGAGCAGGAATGGAGGCTTGAGCTGGGACCCTCTCTGGCAAAGCGACCAACTCGAAGCTGTGTATACGATATTCGTTCATCCTGAGAATCCCCGCCACATCATGATTGGAACAAGCGGGCAGGGGATCTTTGAGTCATTCGACGAAGGGTCGACGTGGCGCCAGGCGGGCTTGCGTGGCTGTCATGTGAAGCAAATTGAGCTCTACCCTTGAACCGATTGAGCTTGCGACAGCAGTACCATTTACTCGTAAAAACAGGAGAAAAATGAAATCCCTTAAGGTTTTCTTCACTGGGCTGACCTTGACGGTATTCTCAGCCGGATTATTCGGGCAACAATCGACCGTGTACATCTCGGTTCTTTCCACAAAGCTCTTTGTCGTCGGCGCTGCAAATCCGGAGACGGGGTTGTACTACAAAAAAACCGGCGACACCGTCTGGAACCATACCGGTGCGAAGAACATCAGAGCCTTCGGGCTTGCCGTGCATACGCCGTATAAAGGTTCGTTGATTTGCATAGCCTCAGGCAATGGCGTCCATCGATCCACCGACGGTGGTGCGACCTGGAGAATTACCACCGGATGGGAGATTACGGAAGTGCTGTCGGTTGTCATCGACCAGTCCGATCCGAATTTCATGCTCTGCACAACACCCTATGGTGTGCACAGAACTCTGGACGGCGGGATAACATGGAAGGAGTGCAATAACGGGATCAAGGAGAAGTTCGCATCCTCTGTCGTCATCGATCACGAGAACAACAAGATTCTCTATTGCGGAACGGAGGACGGTGTATACCGGAGCGAGAATATGGGCGAGAGCTGGCAGCGGACAGGGCTTGGAGTAAGCGGTGTCCGCGTTGTGGTTCAGAATCCCAAGGATCCAAACACCCTTGTTGCCGGCACCGATGACCACGGTATCTATGTCACGCGCAATGCCGGCAAATATTGGGAAAAAACCGAGGCTGGCCTGGATCATCTGACATTCTACGCCATCGCGTACGATCCCACGAATCCACAGGTGCTCTACGCCGGCGGATACGTAACAGGAGTATACAAATCATCAGACGGCGGATTGAGCTGGACGCGTAAGAACGAAGGTCTGACCAATCTCAACATCCACTCCCTTGCTGTTGATCCGACAAACGGCAGCCGTGTCTTCGTAGGGACACAATGGAGCGGCGTCTTTCAGTCGGACAACGCGGGCGACACCTGGCGCAACATAGGTCTAAACGGCTCGCAGGTGTGGACGATTTCTGTGCAACCATTCTAAGAGGACAATCTTTCCATGAAGCATACAATATTGGTGTTGTTACTCATCGCGCTGTCCCAGCAAGTTGGGGCGCAGGTGCCCGACCGTGACGCCTACCTGAGGGGATTTGAGCAACGCGTCTCGTACGTCACGTCGTTCTATGATACCATGCAGACGGCCGGGTACTATCAGATTGCCGTTCGTTATGCGCATAACAGAGATATCGCCCGGGCGGATAAAATGTTTGCCGAGTTACTTCGTGAGCCGCGTGGAGACATGTTCTGGATGATTCCATCGATCGGGGCCTACCTCCATGGCAAAGACAAAATGTCCGCCGAGACACGTGCTCTCGTGCGAAACGCATGGAAAACGTACGCACCGTACCGTGGAGATACGGAAAATCACTGGTGCATGTATTACTCGGCTCTCTACCTGGCAGCAGAGCAATGGCCCAATTTGCCGGGATCGGAATGGTACAACGGCAAGAGTTCCGAAGAGAACTTGCGCGAGGCGAAGGAATACCTGATTCATTGGATCAAGATTACGACATCGATCGGTCAGGGTGAGTTCGATTCGCCGGATTACTTTCCGGAATACGCGATGCCGATGGTGCTTCTCTCGCACTTTGCCAGGGACCCGGAGATGAAAATGAGGGGCACGATGATGTCGGATTACATCTTCGCGGACTTCGCCACCGAGCATCTTGATGGACAATATATCGGGGGATACAGCAGAATCTACCAACCGGCGGTCTACAAGCCGCTGCTCTCGGGAGGATCGGCGTTTGCGTGGCTCTATTTTGGAACGGGGACGCCGACCAACTCGGGATGGATCGTTATCCCCGCTCTCTGCGACTATCGCCTGCCGCAGATCATCTACTCGATAGCGGTGGACCGGAGCAGCACGATTATTGAAAAAGAGCGGAAGCGTGTTCGTAACGTCATCCGGTTCGGCACAGAGAAAAACCCGCCCGCGTACAAATACACGTACATCACGAAAGACTACGGCATCGGCTCTCTCCAGGGAGGAATCCTCCAACCAATTCAGCAGCACACCTGGGGTGTGCGATACACGTATGGCCGGCCGTACACAACCATCTTTGGCTTGCATCCGTATTGGTCCGGCTATGAAGTGGGTATGTTCTTTCCGGAGGAGGTGAAAACGCTGATCGCGGACGTTGTGGCTTCAAAAGGGACCTACAATAATCCCGACAAATGGACCGGCGGATCGCCGTTCGAACGGACATTTCAACACAGGAACACGCTGTTGGTTCTCTATGATATTCAGCCGGGAACGACCACAGAACATATTGACGGCTTCTTCCCGAGGAATCTCGAGGAGCGGATTGTTGATCCGTCCGGCTGGATCATCTGCAAAGCCGGGGACACCTATGTCGGTTGGTATCCATTGCAGGAATATGAATGGAAAGAAGAGCTTGAGAGCCCCGCGAACAGTCTGAGTGACATCGGCCGCCCGCAGCTGGAACGCGTCAAAGAAACGGGAAACTGGCGGCTGCGAAGCCATAAGCGTCAGAACGGCTATGTGATCGAAGTGCGTTCCAATGATGAGATTGGCTCTTTTGAAAAATTCAAGGCAGGGCTCCAAAAACACATACCAAAGGCTACCCTCCTTCCTGGAAAAGTATCTGTTCACTACAAAACTCTTGGCGGTGATGCGATGCAGTTTGCGTTCCCCGAGAAGCGCGTGCTGAACGGCAAAGCTATCGACCTTTCCAAGACGCGACTCTTTGATGGACCCTTCCTCAGTGCCGATGTAGGAAGTGAAAAGTTGACAATGACTTACAAGGGGAAGAAACGCGTCCTCGATTTCAAGGCAGTCACAATTACAGAATAGATCTGAATTCTCTCTCTGACAAAGAAGACGACATGACGCACGCAAAACACCTCGATGTTGTTGTTGCGGGCCTTGCGTTGGCGGATATTATCGGTCGCCCCGTCGATCTGAGGAAGCCGCCAAAACGGGGAGCGCTGAAGCTCATCGACTCTATCACGCTGACAACCGGCGGTAATGTCTCGAATGTGGGTATTGATCTTGCCAAACTGGGATTCCGCGTTGGTGCTGTCACGAGAGTGGGCAACGACTCGATTGGCCGGTTTGTGCTGCAACACTACAAGACGTTTGGCCTCGACACCGAAGGTGTCATCATCGATGCAAAGGCTCAGACCTCTGCAACCATGGTCAACGTGGACCATGACGGTGAACGAACCTTTCTGCACACCCGCGGGTGCATGGAACACTTTCGTGCGGGCGATCTGCTGAGCCGGATCCCTTATCTCCGGAAGGCGAGTATCCTGGCGATCGGATATCTCGGCCTTCTGCCGGAAACCGAAAGAGACTTCCCCCACCTCTTCAGCACTCTGAAAGCAAAGACCTCGGTAAAGATTTTCCTTGACACCGCGGCGTCGCCGCGGATCTCCTCGCGAGCGCTCAAGAACTTCATGCCGTACGTGGATTACTTCGTGCCAAGTTATGAAGAAGCGGTGCTGCTGACAGGAAAGAAAACGCCGGAAGCGATTGTTGACACGCTTCTTCGGGCAGGTGCACCGCACGTTGTCGGGGTAAAGCTGGCAGCACGGGGATGCTATCTGTCGGATGGTACGCGGTCGGAATTTGTCGAGGGGAAAACCGTAAAGAAAGTGGTCGACGCCACGGGCGCCGGTGATGCGTTCGTTGCAGGTTTCATTGCCGCGACCGTCAGAGGATTTGATCCCTTCCGTGCTGCTCGCATTGCAAACGCCGTGGCGGCGGGTTGCGTCCGTGCTGTCGGGGCCTCGACCGCCATCAAATCCTTCGAAAGATATCTGTGAGCCGATGAAACCGACCTATCACATTGTCTCGCATTCACATTGGGATCGGGAATGGTATTTTCCCTACGACCGGTTTCGCGCAATGCTCGTGGATATGATTGAGGATCTCCTGGTGCTGATGGAAAAGGACCGGGAGTTCGAGTCATATACGCTCGATGGTCAGATGGCTGCAGTCATGGACTACCTGGAAGTAAGGCCGGACCGGAGAGAGACGATCCGGCGTCTCGTCGAAGCGAAGAAGCTTTTCATCGGGCCGTGGTACATCCTCAGCGACGAATTCTTGTCGAGCGGAGAGTCGCACATTCGCAATCTGGCCTTAGGCAGCAGACTTGGAGCCGATCTTGGCGGCGTTATGCAAATAGGCTATATACCCGACCAGTTTGGCCATATAGCTCAGATGCCCCAAATTCTAAAGGGATTTGGCATCGAAAAAGCAATGATTTACAGGGGCTTTGGAGGTGAGCCAGGCCAGGAGCCGTCTGAATACTGGTGGGTCAGTCCCGACGGAACAAAAGTGTTGATGCATCACCTGCCGAAAGACGGTTATAGCGCCGGCTACTTTGGAACGCGGGATGAGAATGTCATCATTCAGAAGTTTGAACGCCTTCGAATTGAGCTCGATGCACGTGCGACCACCACCCACCGGCTCTTCTTCAACGGCGGCGATCACCACTGGCCGGACACCGATGTCACAGCAGCGATCCGTTGCCTGCGGAAGAATTATGACGCGGACATCAAGCACAGCAACTTTGTTGATTTTCTGGATGCGGTCAAAGCAGAGCTCGGGGCCGGCCAGAATCTCAGACGACTGGAAGGCGAAACGCGGTTCGGCTATCGGCATGCATTTGCCGTCCTCGGCGGCGTCTTCTCGAGCAGAATGTATCTGAAGCAGCTCAACGCCGAGTGTCAGACATTGCTGGAGCGCGTGCTTGAGCCGCTGAACGTGATGGCTTATGTGTCCGGCCTTCGCAGCAGAACGCCGCAGATCGAGCAGGCGTGGAAGTATGTCCTGCAAAACCAGGACCATGACGCCATCTGCGGGACGAGCACCGATGAGGTTCACGAGGAAATGGTGGTCCGCTACCGGAAAGCAAAACAGATTGGCGAACATGTCAAGAACGAATGTCTTGCCGCTCTGCTGCCGTACGATGAGCATCAGTACCACGACGACCGTTATCTCTTTGTGTTTAATCCTTCTCCGTTCGTGAGAGATGAGGTTCTCGAGACGGATGTAGAGTTCTACCTGCAGGATGTTGTCGTCGGGCTCAATCCGGAAGTGAGAGTTGCTGAAAAACTCCCCGCTGTTGCAGGATTCAAATTGCTTGATCCGTCCGGGGATGAGGTTCCGTATCAGATCCTGCACAGGGAAGAAGCCTTCGGCGTAACGTATTCGAAGCATGATTATCCGCACCAGACACTCGTTGATCGTTTCGGCATCCTCGTGTCTGCCTGTTCTCTCCCGGCTGTTGGGTGGAAAGGATTCCGTGTTGTGAAAGCAGAGGGCTTTCCCCTTTACACAGGAAATGTCCGGTCGGGGGAGATGTTCATCGAGAACGAATTCCTTCGCGCAGAGGTGCGTCAGGGTGGCCAGGTTCATGTTCTGGATAAGACCACCGGAAATGAATTCGGTCCGTTGAACTATTTTGAAGACTCCGGCGATGTGGGCGACGAATACACGTACTCGTATCCTGAGCACGATGAATTCTTCACATCGTCAGAGTTCCCGGTGAAGGCCGCCATTGTGGATCAGGGACCGTTGAGAGCGACGCTTAAGCTCGAGCATTCACTCAAGCTTCCCGCATCAGCGTCACTGGATGAGAAATCGAGATCCTCGGAAAAACGGGAACTCGTGATGACGACACTCCTCTCGTTGAGTAAGAACTCCCGAAGGCTCGATTTCAGGACCTCACTGCACAACGGAATCAACGATCATCGGTTGCGGGCGATGTTTAGAACGGGTGTCGAGAGCAAGGTGTCGTATGCGGAAACGCCGTTCGCCGTTGTGAGGCGGCAGCATCAATCATACGATACATCGCAGTTCCCATACGAACACCCCGCCCATGTTGCTCCGATGCAGCGGTTTATTTCTCTTCGGGACAAAAACCGGGGATTCACGCTTATCACAAAAGGGCTTCCGGAGTATGAGTTGAAGCTGGCAGAGCCGGGCGTTCTTGCCCTGACTCTGCTGCGGTGCGTTGGGAAACTCTCCGGCCGGGATCTGATTACACGGCCCGGCGGTGCGGCAGGATGGTGGACGCTCACTCCCGACGCGCAGTGCCACGGTGATCATACGTTTGAGTATTCGATTGTGCCTCACGCGGCAGACGATGTATCTTTCTGGTCTCACGCTTTGAGGGAAACGGAGTGTTTTACCGTGCCGGCCCTGACGTTCAGGAGAAAGAACGAACAGACAGCATTTACGGGCTCTTTTGTCTCCCTCGAGCCGGCGTCACTCGTGATGACCTGCCTCAAGCTGGCTGACGATGGACAAGGTATTATCATCCGCCTTAACAATCCCGTTGACGCGGAGGCACGCGGCGTGATCCGTTTTGGCAGACCGGTGAAGAAAGCGTTTCGGGCAACGATGAAAGAAAAAGCTGTCGGGGTGTTGCCGGTTAGGAATGGGAACGAAATTGAACTTGATGTTAAGCCGTTTGAGGTTGTGACAATCAAGTTTGAGATGTGAGAGCGGGGATGGTTCTTGAGTGGTAAGACGTAAGATGTTCGGCGATTCCTTGAATCGGATCGCCTGGAACTTGAGACTATAAACTCGAAACCAGAAACTCCAAAACTATTCTAGGACTTTCGCCCATGTCTACTCTACCAGGAAA
>DOWV01000387.1:1178-9707 GCA_003519375.1 Bacteroidota bacterium | reverse complement strand
ACGGGCGGTGGACAAATTTCGGTCGGCCCGGGCAGTGCTACGTTTGGATTCAACGCACAGCCAAATAAATCGGGCGGAGCGAAAGGCGAATTCAACTATGTCAACCATGCAACAGGTCTGCACGTTAACGGCAAGGTTGATAACATCGTAGTCATTGAGATCAACGCAGACAATTCGCCCAAAACCGTTCTGTTCTCCGGCAGCTATCGCGGTGGCACCTTCATCGTCACCGTGCAAGATAACGGCGAACCCGGCGTGAACGATCAATTCGGTGTCACGTTAAGCGGCTCTCAGTCCGAGGTGACGAGCATGCGCGTCATCAGCAAAGGGAACATTCAGTTCCACAAGTAATTGCTGAACAGCGAAGCAGACGCCGGGAATATTGAGATGGCGGATGATATGTAAAGGGTGGTGACTGGATCGATGGGAACTTCGGTTTCCATTATCGGGCGACTCAGATGTTGAATACTGCGGTCCCGGTGAGAGGCCCTTTTCAGAAGGAGATACAACGGGATCCAGTGACAAGAGTCGCGAATGAGGCCTCCCCGCCGGAGATCGGTCTGGCGGGGAGGGGCTTCGGCGTGATGTCAAAACACCTTCCAATGGTAATTGTGAAAGCTCAATTGAAAAGTGAAGGATTCTTCGTGAAGAAAAGTCTGTTCGTGCTCTCACTGGTGGTCCTCCTCGCTTGGTACGGATGCACATCGTCGAATTCGACAGACCCCCAGTCCAACCCGACGGGGATTATGCAAGTCTTGATGACAGACTATCCAGCGGCCTACGACCAGGTGAACATTGTGGTTGATAGCGTGCGCGTTCATGTGAACAACGCCGACACGAGCAGCGGATGGTACACTCTCAACAAGACCCCAACGATCTACAATCTGTTGAACCTGGTCAATGGCGTGAACGCCATGATCGGTTCTGCAAAGCTTCCCGTGGGACATTATACGCAGCTTCGGCTCTATATCGGTATCGGAAGTACCGTGGCCGTCAATGGCCAGACAAAACCACTCGATGTGCCAAGCGGAAGTCAGAGCGGATTCAAGCTCAATGTCGATGCAACGGCCGAAGAGCTCGTCTCCCGCCTGCCGGGTGTGACGATCGAGAACAACACCGTGAAGGCTCAGGGAGAAGATATCGCACAGGTTCTCGTCGATGGGAGGAGATTCTTCGGAGACGATCCCATGATCGCTCTCCGTACGCTCCCGGCGGAAGTCATCGACAAAATCCAGGTGTATGACAAGCTCAGCGACCAGTCGGAGCTGACGGGTTTCAATGACGGCCAGACGGCGCGGACGATCAATATTATCACGCGGCCCGAGAGGAGACGGGCGCAGTTCGGAAGACTCGTGGCCGCATACGGGGACGAAGGGAAGTACCAGGCTGTCGCGAACCTGAATTTCTTTTCAGGGACGCAGCGGTTCACCGCTCTCGCTCAGAGCAATGACATCAACCAGCAGAACTTCTCGCTTCAGGATT
This sequence comes from Bacteroidota bacterium, assembly GCA_003519375.1. Taxonomy (GTDB): domain Bacteria; phylum Bacteroidota; class Ignavibacteria; order UBA10030; family UBA10030; genus UBA9647. Next base: position 8,225 of record DOWV01000387.1, on the reverse strand, counting down.
TTCTCGGAGCGATGGGTGGCGGGGGAGTGTTCGGCGGCGGAATGGGCGGAGGACAACGGGGAGGCGGGGGTCGTGCAGGGCAGAGGGTAAGTGGCGGAGGAGGAGCGCGCGGAATCGTCGCCGCCGGTGCAATGCGGGCGATGCAAAACAACTTCGCCATTGGGGCGCAAAACGGGATCAACACAACGCACGCCCTGGGATTGAACTACTCGGACACCTGGCAGAAGGGAATGGAGGTGGAAGGGAACTACTTCTTCAATCTCACGGACAACCTGCGTGACCAGCTCACGAACCGGCAGTACTTCCTCAGCGCCGACACGAGTCAGTACTACCGGCAGTCGAATGTGACCGACGGAAGGAATTACAACCATAGGCTTAATCTCCGGTTCGACTATGCGATCGACTCCGTGAACCGGATCATCGTGACGCCGCGTCTCAGCCTTCAGTCAAACGGCTCGACGAGCAGCTACAGCGGACAGAATACGCTGATGCAGACCATCCCGATCAGCCAGTCGGGCACGCACAACCGGACCGACGTCACAGGCTACACATCAACCAACTCGATCGTTTATCGGCATAGATTCGATATTCCGGGGAGAACGATGTCGATCGAAGCGAATGCAAATCTCAACGACCGGAACAGCAACCGGTATCTCGAGTCGGAGAACCTGTACTACTATGGAACATTTATCCAGGCTGATACGGTGAACCAGCTCGCCGACACCAGGACGAAGGGGTACACGCTCTCTGCGAACATCGCGTACACGGAACCTCTGGCCCCTTCGACACTGGCTCAAATCCACTACTCCATTTCCCGGTCGAACAACTCAACGGACAAGAAATCGTACAACTACGACGGCACCGATAATCTCTACGATCTCCTCGTCCCCTCGCTCAGCAACGAAATCGTGAGCGGGTACCTGACGCAGCGCGGAGGCATTGGATTCCAGTACCGGATCCCCGACTTCGACCTGAATGCGACCATCGGTTTCCAGAGCGCTTCGCTGTCGGCGGACAGGACGTTTCCGAAGTCCGTCTCGACGGACAGAACGTTTGCCAACCTGATTCCCTCCGTGACCATGTACTTCGGCCCATCGCGTCGCAACAGCATTCAGGTGCTCTACCGCGCTGCAACGAGTCCGCCGTCGATCAGTCAGCTCGAGAACACAGTCAACAATTCCAATCCGCTGTTCCTCAGCGCGGGCAATCCCGATTTGCGGCAATACTACACGCACACGGTCACCACGAGATATGTCACGACCAATCTTCAGTCGATGGAGAGTTTCTTTGCGGTCATTTCGGGATCAATAACGAACGACCACATCGGCAATGCCCTTTTGCTCGCCTCACGCGACACGGTCATCGAAGGAGGCATCGTGCTGAAGCAGGGATCGCAGTTCTCGCGGCCGGAGAACCTCGGAACAAGGCGCTCGCTGCAGGGGCTGTTGACGTACGGCATTCCGATCAAGCTTATTCAGACCAATTTCAACGTCAACGCGGGGCTCACGTACAACGGCACGCCGTCGGTCCTGAACAGCTCCAGGAATACCGGGAACTCATACACGCTTTCGTCCGGGATCAGTCTTGTCAGCAACATCAGCACGGACCTCGATTTCGCGATTTCCTACAACGCGAATTTCAACCAGCTGCGAAACAGCATACAGTCCGACAATGACAATGACTACTTCTCGCATAATGCGAGCTTCCGGTTCAACTGGACATTCTGGGAGGGGTTCACGTTCAGGACGGAAGTGCGGAATCAACTTTACACGCGCTCCCAGACCGGATACAGGCAGGAGTACACGCTCTGGAACGTCATCATCGGCAAGAAATTCTTCAGCGACAACAGGGCCGAGCTATCGCTGCAGGGTTTCGATCTGCTTAATCAGAACAGGAACATCAATCAGACCGTCACCGATACGTATATCGAGGAGCAGCAAACGAAGAACCTGAACAGATATTTTCTACTGACGTTTAGTTATAGGCTTAACAACTTCTGAGGAAGTCCACGTATTGTGAAGAGTAAATTGTGAAGAGTGAACAGTGAAGCGGGAGGGGCGAATTGCGGGTTGATAGCTTTGTTCCTGCCGTGCCCGCGCCGTGCGGCTGAAGGGACAATGTTGACTCCTGACTTCTGGCCTCCGACCTCTGACCTCTGATTCCCCCCGCACCATCGTGCATCCATCCCTCCTTTTCCGCCACTGGGCAATCGATTGTTGCCTTTCAGCGCACAGACTGCTAGTTTGCAGAGGGAAGTTGATAGTTCGTGAATAATCTCAGCTGGCGCCGGCATGTCAAGAGAGAAATTTCTATGAAGCATGGAAAAATATTCACGCTTGCCTTGTTTGTCATTGTGCTTGCTTCACTTACTCCATCCTCCGCCATCGCCCAGGAGGAGGGGCCTAAGAGCAACCGGCCCGGAGGAGTTTTCGCGTCGTACCTCTACTCCACGTTCAGCGACCCGATCTTTCGGGGCCCGGGCGAGAGCGGAGAGCTGAGAGTCGGGCAATCGGCGAGCGGACCCGGATTTCAGCTGGGCTATCTCTATCTTGGCGATTCGTTCGGTGTGGGGGGCGGAGTTACGTACTGGCGGACGATGGAGTTCAATTCGTTCCGGGCGCCGACAATGCCCGGATCGGGCACTTACGTATCCTACAAGAATCCCCATTACTCGATTTGGTTCTTCGATATGCAGTTTCATTGGCTTCCGACACGGCTCGACGTAAGTTTGTATGGCATTCTCGGTCTGGGATCGAACACCGAGTCATCTACAATTTCCGGTGCGACGCCGCCGTTTGAGAGCTGGAACGGAGCAAAGAACACCTCCTCGTTTCGGTACAGCTACGGCTTTGGGCTTCACATCTTCCCGTTGAGAAATGTCTCGGTTCACGCAGAATATCGCCTCATCCCCGGAACGAGCACAACAGAGGCGGGCGACTTTCTTTTCAGCCGGGAAGGCTACGATTACTATACCGTGAAAGACGTCAGGAGCGAGAATCACATCGGGGTCTTCACGCTCGGCGTCTCGATTGGGGGGATGTGGTAGCTGTCGATCCCGCCCGGGCCGGGCGCTGACAACTGAACGCTGAATGCTGACAGCCGGCTCCACCCAAAGCCTGATCTGCAATCCGAAATCGCATCTTGCCTTTCTCTTCGGGGCGCAGTAACTTTGTCTTGAGTTCTCCCCCTCGCTGCGCCGTGTATTCGATCTGACAGCAGAAACCAGCCTACACTTTCCTCTTCTCCATTCGCGCGGCATGCGGGTGCAGGTGATGAATTTCAGTATGTACTTTTGGCTGCGACACGCTTCATGAAATTCACTCCCCAACATAGGCGTACGATACAGGCAATTCTCGACGGAACGTACACTCCGCTCGATGTGCGCGAATTTGTTCAATTCTGCTATCTCCTTGCTCTCCCTCTCGTGCGTTCGAGAATCCACCGCGGCAAACTGAATCTTGAAATCCTCGGGCTCAGTGAAATAGACATTGTGTTTGATTGTCTGGCCGACCTCTTTCGAAGGGATAGCGAAGGGATGTTCACGCATGTGAAATCCTACTTCGCAAGTCAGGAGCTCGATCCTCAGACGGCCCATGAAGATGATGTGCTCCTGGCATTACGCCGATTGGTGTTCAATCGTGTCCACTGTTCACTGGTTCGACTGTACAGTGAAGCGGATCCCGTACTCGGCAAGATCCTCCGCAATATGATGCTGGACATGGAAGGTAGCATGTTGTTTGAGCATCGGGCGAGATTTGGCGAGACGTATCTCATTGTGCGTGACGTTGATCCGGGGCTTGAACGGGCTCCTATGCCTCCCGAGGCTCTGCGCGAGAGGTTTTCGCAGATTGTTTCCGTCCGCGATTCGATTCCGACGATGGTCGAAAAACTCCACCGGGTCCTGCTGGCAGATGAGGACTTTCAACGGGCTGTTCCTTTGGTGTCTGCCGGATTGCTCTTCAAGGAGGCCTACGCTGTTGGTGCTTCAATTGAGGACGCTGTTACAATTACCTCCGATCAACAGACCGGACAGGAAGATGTGGGCCGTATTGCAGATGGTGTGTGCCGTTCGCTGACAGCGGCAGCCCGTGAAACGTATGTTGGAAGCGGAAAACGCACGGCTGAGATCTTTGAAATCTACATCCAAGCCGTCAAGGAGATTCTGCTTGGCGAATTTGGCGGAGGGAGTTCGAACGGAGTGTCGTACTATGACCATCTCAAGGCAAGAATGCCGGGGCTCTCGAAAGCCGTCTACGGGAAAAAACACCGGACGGTGCTCGAGTACCTTGCGAAACAGGCAAAACAGAAAATGAAGAAAGAACTCGCGAGGATGTAATCTGCAGCGGGTCGGAAGTGCATGTATAATCTGGTAACACGGACTTGAAGAGATTGGTGATTCATGAGACAATCGGGTGAACATTTCGACGAACGGACGCTCGAGCTGTACGTCCTGAAGTCGGATCTTCTGGAAGTGCAAAGGGCAGACATTGCCAGGCACCTCAGCGTGTGCAAGGGTTGCTCCTCGTTGCATAAGGAGATTGAGGAATACTATGCGGAGGCCGGGAGACTGCAAGCCGCTCAGGCGGAGAAGGCAGCACACGCCTTGTACGCTCCGGACCGTGCGATTCGCCCTGCGGGGATCTCGCCAGCCGGTTTCGTTGTTTCCCGCCAAGCCTCGGTGCCGCGGAGTTTCGTTCAGTCCGTTCGCCAATATCCGGCTCGGTGGTCGGCGGGATTCTTGGCGATCATTGCTGTGGCCTTCCTTCTCCCGAAATTGCTGCCGGGCGATGACAATCCCTCCTATGCCCGCACGAAGGACGAGTTCATGGTAGTCTATAACAAAACCGGTGATGAGCTCTGGAGGAAGCGCGTCGGGTGGGGATATGATGTAAAGCGCGCTGAGGGATCGATTTCCTCGCATCCCGAACGAGCCTTGACGGCCTTCGATGTCGATGGAGACGGAAGGCAGGAAGTCCTCGCGGTCTTTGGGTGGACAAACCTGCGTGATCCTTCTGCGCCGCCGGAAAATACAATCTTGTGTTTCAACGCCGATGGTACGGAACGATGGAGGTACGCAGTACACCGTAAGGTTGTGATCGGCGGTGAAGTCTACACGGACAACTACCGGATCTATCAGATGCTTGTCGGAGATTTTGAGCGGAAGGGTGCTCCGCAAGTGATTATCAGCGCGAGCCATGATCCTTGGTACCCCAACGTGCTCATCCGGCTCAATGCGACTGATGGCTCCTACGTGAGTGAGTACTGGCATCCAGGTGTGGTCTGTCACATTGTTCAGAGGGATCTCGATGGTGACGGGATTGATGAGATCGTCATGGCGGGCCAGAACAACCGGTATGGGCGGGCTTGCCTTCTTGTGCTGGACCCCCGCAGAATCTCCGGTTATGCACCGGCGCCGGAGAAGTACGTTCCACTGGGGATGTCCAAGGGGCAGGAGCTTTGCTATCTCATCTTCCCGCCCTCAGATCTGAAGGACAAATGGGTTGATATCACAAATCAGGTTGTCAAACTGGAGACCAGAGAAGGGGGGCTGATTGAGGCCGCGGTCATGGAGCCGGTGTTCGATTTCAATGCGGAGGTATATTACTATCTGGATTCAACAATGACCTGCGTTCGCGTGCGCGGTTCGGATCACTTCACCGCAGTGCACAAGCGATATGAGAGTCAGGGTCGGATCACGAATGTTCTGAACGATGCGTACTACGAAAACCTCCGGAGGAATGTCCTCTACTGGGATGGGCGTCAGTTTGCGAAACGACCGACCGGAGGCGACGTGTCGCGGTAGTCTGCAACACAGTAGACCTGGAGTGATGGTGTCAGGGGCGCCCTTGTCGGAGTAATGCCACATAGATTCGCCGCAACCGGCGGTTGTGGCGAATCTGAGAATTTACCAGGAGACCGAATTGTCCCGCTATCAGCGGAGACGGTTCGGTCTTCGTTTTTTATGTCCCGATTTCTGTGAAAGGAGTGAAATGCGGGTATTCTCGGATGAGAGTGTTTCCCTTGCTTTCAGCACCGTGCACCGCCGCCTTACCGAGTTCGACATGAGACGAGATTCATTCAACATGCCAGGAGTGTATCGTGGGATTCTTCTCAAGATTCGTTTCCTCTGCCAGAGCTGGAAGAAGAGCTGGTGTCGATGACCAGGCGGGGCGGAGGGGAGACCTTGTCCATATCTTCGTGTTTGATTCGGCCGAAACGGGGCTGGAGGATTCCAAAAAACTGAATTCTCTTATCCGATCACTTCTTCCGGAATCATTGGCGTACGCCTGCGTACCGGTTTCGTTCTTTGTCGACAAAGAGATGCCGCCAACTGTGGCTCAGGGGACATCGCGCCAACTCGATGTCATCATGAACTACACCTTCGCGTGGATGAAGATCAAAGACACGAGTAGTGTCCTTGTCGAGGGGCTGAAGGTCGGGAGGGAGACTTGTACGTTCGGGTGGGAAGAGTATACGCGTGAGGGTGGGCACAGGGGGGTCTTGTTCGCGTTTTACGATTTGCCGAAACGTCGTTGACACCCATACACTAACGAGGATCACCACTTCCGTGAGAATTCAACAATCAGTCGCACGCTGTCTCGTCATAGCCATCATCGTGCTTTGTGAGCCCGCACTCGCGCAACGCGCTTCTGCCACTTTTGGTGACTTCGTCGCGCTCCTGGAGAATGGTGAACGCGTGGAGGGGACAAGCTGTATTCTGAAAGCGGGAGAACTCTCGGGCGTGACGTCCAATGGTGTTCAGATCTCAGAACCACTTTCCTCCGTGAAGTCGCTCTATGTCGCGACGGGATCGAAGACCGGCCACTTTGCCCTGCTCGGAGGAGCATGCGGCCTTGGGGTTGGTTTGGCGGTGATACTCTCCGTCGAATCGCATGGAAATGGCAAGGTGAATTACAGCAACCTCGGGGGGGTGGTGGTTGCCGGCGCGGTCATCGGCGCGGTGCTGGGGGCCGGCCAACAATCGTGGGAGATGGTGGATCTTGATGTGTATCGCCGTTCTTCTAAAAGAGACTCGACGGAAGCTCG
>DOWV01000387.1:0-966 GCA_003519375.1 Bacteroidota bacterium | reverse complement strand
CCTTGCCTTGAAGAGCGAATTCTGGCAAGCCAAGGATCGAAAGATCGGGATCGCAGTGGCCAAATCTCCGGTCGCTGCCACCCACCAGGCCGGAGGCGGGTTGCTCGATCAGGCAATTGCGAAAGCTGCAACCGGGACCCTGGATGCGCATCTCCAAAGCATTAATTCGAGCAACTTCGACGATATCAGACAGAAGTTCGTGGACAATTTGACGGCGCGTGGATTCAATGTGAAGCTAATCGAAAAGCCGTTCGATCTGGAGAAGCTCCCGAATTTTGTTCCCAAATCATCCGGTGACTACCACGACCGCGATCTTCGAATGCTTGCCGCTGATGAAAACGTCGATGCCTTGATACTGCTCTCCATTGACCGGTGGGGAACGACGCGCAAGTACTACGCCATGATCCCCCTTGAATCGCCAAAACCTTTCTGCGTCGGAAAGGGCGAGCTGATCAATCTGCGGACAAATGCCCTCGAATGGAGTGTGGAAATGCCGGAAGATGAGGCGAAGCTTGATGTGGAAGGAGATTGGGACAAGCCGCCCGATTTCCCCAATCTGACAACGGCCCTCAACAAAGCCGTCAACAGGGCGAAAGTCTATCTTGAAAACAACTTCTTTGGTTCGAGACTAGCGGCACCTGCACAGTCGGGCGATTCCCGAACGGACGGAGGCGTGCAGATGAGACCAGCCGAACCGGAAACGATGGGTGACGATGAGGGTGTTTGGAACAAGTCTGCGGTTTCGGGGTCCATCCTCTATGGTTTTTTTTCTCCAAACGATCAGCTTCGAGCGGACTGGAGTAATATAACGTTCGTTGGCTCCAGCGCGAATGTTGAAGAGGGGAACTTCGGAGGAGTGGGAATGGAGGGAAGGGTGCTGTTCCGGACCCCGTTTGTCAATTCCCGGCTCCGTCTCGGTGCAGAATATTCACTTCAGATCCTTGCTTCCGAACCGAGTGGTGGAAC
>DOWV01000366.1:2780-3873 GCA_003519375.1 Bacteroidota bacterium | reverse complement strand
ATCTGTGTACTCTGTGTGCCATTCCCGGCGGATGAAGCTCTGACTAGCACACTGAAGACACTGATGCTACTGACGGACACAGATGATAGTACCCGATTTTAGAGGGGAAGAGATCTTCCTATGCCCAACAACTTTCAAAAATCTCTTATCTGTGGAATTCTCGTATCGTCTGTGACTTCTGTGTTCTCTTATCGGCACCTCGAAAAAACAAGCCCGCTTGCGCGGGCTCGATATTCGTCCGTTCGGCCTACTCTTCCTCTTCCTTCGCCTTTTCCTTGGCAGCGATAACCTTTTCCGCCTGCTCGCGGGGCAGTTCCTCGTAATGGTTGAACTTCGTGTGATACACGCCGCGGCCCTGGGTCATCGAGCGAAGGATCGTTGAGTACTTGTGAATCTCGGACATCGGTACCAATGCCTTGATCTTCTGGAAGCTCCCTTCGGACTCCATGCCGGAGATCTTCCCGCGTCGACCTGAGAGATCACCCATCACATCGCCCATGTATTCGTCGGGCACAATCACTTCGATCTCGTTGATCGGTTCGAGCAAGACCGGTTTCGCCTCCAGTATCCCTTTCTTGAACGCCATCGCGCCGGCGATCTTGAAGGAATGCTCGTCGGAGTCAACAGAGTGATACGATCCGTCAAAAATCGTCACTCTCACATCGACGATCTGATACCCGGCAAGAACGCCGCGTTGCATCGTCTCGATGACGCCTTTTTCGACTGCCGGGATGAAGCGTCCCGGGACCACGCCGCCGACAACTTCGTCTACGAATTCGAATCCTCCGCCGCGCTGCAACGGCTCGATCTTCAGATAGACGTGGCCGAACTGACCGCGACCGCCCGTCTGCTTCTTATGCTTGTATTCGATCTCGTTCACCCTTGCCTTGATCGCTTCCTTGTACGGTATCCTTGGCTCGGTAAGATCGACATCGACGCCATATTTCTCTTTGAGTCTCTTTGTAACGATCAGAAGATGCAATTCTCCCTGTCCGGCAATGATCGTCTGGCTGAGCTCGCCGTCGACGTGGACCAGGAACGTGGGATCTTCCTCATGCAGATAGTGAAGGCCCGTACCGATCTTGTCCTCGTC
>DOWV01000366.1:0-2621 GCA_003519375.1 Bacteroidota bacterium | reverse complement strand
GTAGATCACGGGGAAACTCTTGCTGCTGAGAGTATTGTTGGTATGCGTATCTTTCAGCTTCACAACCGCCCCGATATCGCCCGCAACAAGCTTCGCAACATCACGCCGTTCCTTGCCGTTCATGACAAAAATCTGTCCGAGGCGCTCGACCTTGCCGTTTGAATTGTTCGTCATGTCAAGTCCCGCGGTGACGGTGCCGGAACACACACGGAAAAAAGAGAGCTCGCCGACGTGCTGTTCGGAAACCGTCTTAAACGCGAAAAGCGACGGCTGCGCGTTTGCATCGAGCGCAACCTGGATGGGCTGCCCCTTCTGGTCTTTCGCCTGCGCCGGACCGCGATCGACCGGGGAAGGTCCGAACTGGATGAGGAAATTCAGAAGCGGGGTCAAGCCTATGTTCATGCTTGCGGCGCAACAAAAAACCGGGAAGATCTTTCGTGTGTTGAGAGCGAGTCTCAACCCCTTCTGCAGGTCCGCGTCCTTCAACGTTCCGTCTTCGAAGAACTTGTTCATAAGCTCTTCGTCAGTCTCGGCAATTTTTTCGATCAGTTCTTCGTGCAGATGGTCTGCCTTCTCCTTGAACTCAGCGGGGATATCGGATTCCGTGAAACGGCCGCTTCCGTCGCGTTGGTACTTGTAGAGCTTCATCTTCAGGACATCGACGACAGAGTCAAACGTAAGTCCCTGGTTTGCCGGGAACTGAACGAGCGTTACGTCTGCTCCAAACCGGTTCCTGGCTGTCGCAAACGCGTTGTCGAATTCCGCGTTCTCGTTGTCGAGCTTGTTGACGACCAGGATCGACGGTGTCTGATACCGTTTTGTGTAGTTCCAGACAATTTCAGTTCCCACTTCGGTTCCCTCGACCGCCTTAAGGAGGACGACGGCAATGTCGGAGACTCGCAGGGAAGAAATAACCTCACCTGTGAAGTCAGAGTAACCGGGGGTGTCGAGGATGTTGATCTTGTGGGAATCCCACTCGCAGTGGAGCAGGGAGGCGTTGATGGAGATCTTTCGTTCAATCTCGTCGGGGTGGTAGTCGGAGACGGTGCTGCCGTCTTCCACTCTCCCGAATCGGGTGGATGTTCCGGAGGTCAGGAGCATGGCTTCCGAGACAGTTGTCTTCCCGGAACCGCCGTGCCCGATAAATGCAATGTTGCGGATTTTGTCCGTCGTATATTCTTTTTGAGACGCGCTAGCCACGGTAGCTCCTCATTCTTCAAAAGTGATGGATAGGACAAGAGGACTGTTCAGGGGCAGCTGATCAAGCAGTCGATTCGTGAGCAGGCCAGCCCGCCTGCGGCTCGCCCGATCGACTCGGTCGAGCGGATCTGGCGGAGCTCACGAACGGCGATGGAGATCAATCGCGGGATCGGAAACGCTCAAAAAAGATTCCGACGCTGCTCACGATGGTTCCGATGATCGATGCAACCTGGATGATCGGCTCTTCGATCCGCTGCTGCACGCGCTCTTCGAGCAGAAGGACATTGTCGGCCACACTTTTGAAGGACGTGAGTGAGCTTTTGACAATGTCGACATGTTCATCGATTTTCTGCGCTGTTGACTTCAGCTTTTCGGTGATGAAAGCGAGATTCTCGAGCACAGGTTTGGAACGTTGCGCGAAATCCGCCAGATCGCGCCTGAGGCTGGACAGCACGATGATGAGATAGATGCACAAAACCGTCAGGCTTGCCAGCGCGATCACTTGAACGAGTTGAAGAACAGTTTCCACGTGAAGTTCCTCTCAAGAGAGTACAAAAACACCATTACGTTTCCACGCTACGCTTCCGCGGGGTCTTACGAACGGGTTCCTCCGCCGCCCGTCTTGTTGCGGGCATCGGTGAGGATTCGCTCGGCATCACCCATGAGGCTGTTCGCCTGTTCGCGGGCATCCAGAATCAAGGTGTCAGATTTTTTTTTTGCTTCGTTCATGATCTCCGAAGCTTTGGTCTTTGCCTTGGCGAGGTATTCCTCACCTTTGTCGACCAGCTCGCCGGTCTTTTCTTTGATGTCCTCGCGGAACTCCTTCCCGGTCTTCGGTGCATACAGCAAAGCCAGGACCGCGCCGACCACACTGCCGGCAATGAAACCAACGATCAGACCCTTCGCCATGCCATCGTTGCTATCGTCTGCCATACAATCCTCCTTGGGAAAAAGTGTCCGTAAAACCACGTTTGTAACGCAAATGAAAGTAGAAAATAAGAGCAAAAGAAACAAGAAAATCAGGTTTTGCTGTTCCCCCCGTCGTGAAAGCCGCTCACAGCTTGATTGAAGACCCGGTGGCCCCTTCGACTCGTCCTGCCAAGAAACAGCGGGACTCCCGCCTGCCTCATGGATCACGAACGGCAGGCAGGCGCTCAGGATGCGAGTCACCGAGGACGGTGGTATTGGAGGGATTCTCAGGAATGGGGAAGGACACCGGCGCATCGGAACACCAGAAAAGGCAAGTTTGTCCCGGCTTGGGACATCGTTCGACTTCGGTCCGACTGAGAATCGTCGTCCCTCCGCTCACGATGCGGCTAGGGTTTGGTGGTCAACCTGGGAAAACTCTCAACCCTCTCCTCGGTACATCCGTTGAAGCATTCTGCCCGGTAAAAATTTCCAGAGAGGTATTTTTTTCCTGT
>DOWV01000253.1:9431-11784 GCA_003519375.1 Bacteroidota bacterium | reverse complement strand
CCGGCGATTGCCTCATCCGTGGTCTGCCATTCGTTGAAGTACGTTGAATACCCGCGGCTGTAAATCGCCTGAGAGGAGGCGAGATCGTAGACGCGCACGAGGTACTCGCCGAGGTTCAGAGGATCGAGAAGCTGCGAACGGGTTCCGGACCAGGTCCCTTCCTCGTATGCGCGATCGAGGCTGATTGTCTCCTGGCCCTTCGTACCCGTATGGTAGAGATCGACCCGCATCGTCTTGTCGAGAAAGTACTTCGTGTACTGTGCCTCAGCGACAACCGCCGCTGATAGAAAAAGTGTGATAAGAAGCAGATGGCGCTTCATTCTGGACCTCCCTGAGTACGTTGCAACATTTGCATTCCGGCACATTGCTGGTTGCCAGTAGCGTCCGATTCCCCCCGAGAACATTCGAAGCCAAATCGGACCCCGCGGCCGCATACCGCAATCGGCAATCTGAAATTCGCAATCGACAGTCCGAAATCCGAAATCACTTCATTTTCTCCGCACGGAGATTATAATGATCGGCTCGACGGGGACATTCTCAAATACCCCGACGGTGTGTGTTTTTGTGGCGGCAATCTTGTCGACAAGCTCCATCCCTTCAATCACCTTTCCGAAAACGGCATATCCCCAGCCTTGGCCGCTCATATCAAGCCTTGAGTTGTCCACGACGTTGATAAAAAACTGGGAACTCGCGCTGTGGGGATCCGGGGTTCTCGCCATGGCGAGTGTTCCCCGATCGTTCTTCATTCGATTGTCCGATTCGTTTTTAATCGGTGGAAAAACCGGTTGCCGTTTCATCATGTTCTTCGCAAAACCGCCTCCCTGCACCATGAAACCCGGGATCACCCTGTGAAATATCAAACCGCCATAGAATCCCGTGTCGGCATACGCAAGGAAGTTCTTGACAGAAATGGGTGATTCGCGTTCAAAGAGGAGGACGGTGATATCCCCGAGGTTTGTCGAAATAACAACCTTCGTCGTGTCTGCCTTCGACTGGGCGAAAGACATCGTGGTCATTCCGATAAAGATTGTTGCGCAGAGGAAAATGGCGATGAGCTTCATAGGTCTCTTCTATGCTCCTTAGATTATATGATTCTTGTAGCGTCCGATTTTCACCAGAACATTCCTGGTTGAATCGGACTCTACTTGGTTGGCATTATTGGCAATGTGATATGCGACGGATATTTCTCCGACCGGTACACCCGTTGCGTCGCTGTTTGAAAATCAGATTCCTTGGCCAGAAAGATGTTCTCGACATATTTTTGCGGATTCCGGTCGATGATGGGGAACCAGGTGCTCTGGACCTGCACCATGATCTTGTGCCCCTTGAGAAATGTGTGATCGTTGCTGTGAAGGTCGATGACGTATTCCTGGACCTCGTTCGCGGCAATCGGCTCCGGTCGCTCGAAGCTTTTTCTGAATCTTCCGCGAAACACATCGTTCGCTACCATCAGTTGGTACCCGCCCATCGAGCGTTGCTTTGCGTATTCTTCCGGATAGACATCAATCAACTTCACGATCCAATCGCTGTCTGTTCCGGTTGTCGATGCAAACAGGTGCGCCACGATATCGCCGGTCACCGTGAGATCTTCTTTCAGAGTCTCCGTCGACCAGCTCAGAACATCTGGCCGCTCATGGACAAACCGCTGATCCTCCGTGAGCCACGTGTACCATCTTGAACCCGGGCTGTAAGTTGCCTCGATCGGTCGCTGACGGTAGGGGACAGGATGCGACGGATCAGAGACATAGCTGTCGAATGCCGGTCCGCCTGTCGACTGCGGTGCCTCGAACGCCAGTCGTTCATTCGAGTGAAGGTAGAGCCTCTGCGATTTTGATTGCTTCGGCGGCCATTCGCTGTAATTCTGCCACGAATTCGCTCCGGTTCGGAATGTCACAGCTTCGCCAAAATGTCCGTTCCCTTTATCCTTCAGCCAGTAGGCGAACCAGGGAGCCTGGATGCTCTCCCGGTATGTAATCGCCGTCGAAGTGTCGAAGCTGATCCGGCCGAGAGTCCGCCCGTCGCCGCGTCCCCAACCCCCATGATTCCAGGGGCCGACGACGAGGTAGTTCATATTGCGTGTGTCTTTCTTCTCAAGCACTTCGTATGTCTTGACGGGACCGTAGAAATCTTCCTGATCCCACCATCCCGCCACATGCATGATCGGGACGGTCGGTGCATCGAGCCGCGAGGGAAGCGATTGTTTCTGCCAGAACTCGTCATAGTTTGGGTGGCTCACGAAGTCATTCCAGGTCGGGAGTGTACCGTGAAAGTGCTTTGCATTGGCATTCGAGAGAGATCCGAGTTTGAGGTACCATTCAAAGGTATCATAGGTATCAAAAGGAAAGAGCGTGTC
>DOWV01000253.1:0-9269 GCA_003519375.1 Bacteroidota bacterium | reverse complement strand
AAGTCATCGCCGAGGTACATGTCCGCGGGTGTCGCCTGCTCCGAGGCTGCCTTCAAGGCCGGATGAGGTTCGAGTGTTGCCATAACCGTCAGCCATCCCCCGTACGAAATGCCCAGGACTCCGACCCGGCCGTTGTTGTCGGGCGCGTTCTTGACAAGCCAGTCGATGGTGTCGAACGTGTCTGTGCTCTCGTCGATTGATTTGGGGTCCGAACGGTCACGTGAGAACCTCTGCATCTCAAACGTTCCCTCGGATTGGTAGCGTCCGCGGATGTCCTGGAAGACGAATATGTAGTCATCCGCAGCCATGTCCTTCAGATACGTCGAGAGATCCGGCGGCGTGGTTCGGTCCACGCCGTACGGCGTCCGGAGCAAAAGGAAGGGGAGGGGCTCGCGTTGTTGCCTGGGCCTGAAGATCACAGTATTGAGACGTGTCCCATCCCGAACCGTGATCATAGCATTGCTACGATCGTACCGGGAGGAAGATCGAGTGCTCTGCGGATATGATTCAAAGAAGAGGGAGCAGAGAAGGATGGTAACGAAGAAAGGGACATACACACGACGCCGAGCAGGTGTCAACATGGGACTCTCCTCGAATATTCTCTGCCTTTCATCTCAAGTGAGCGTTATCTTATCCATATTTTGATTGTTTGTCAATGCACCAGAAACAAAAAGGCATCCTGCAAGTGCAGGATGCCCTTCATACCTGAACGCTCCGGAGTGCGAATTACGTTCCGGCGGAGTAATCAGTCATGTACTTCAGCTGGGCAGGGGTCAGCTTGTCGATGCTGAGGCCCATCGTCGCAAGCTTGACGCCGGCGATTTCCTGGTCCTGCTCGGCAGGGATGTCGTACACTTTGTTGTCGAGCCGCTTCCCTTTCTTGTACAGTTCGGCCAAACGGAGCTGCGACATGAACTGGTTGGCGAACGACATATCCATCACTTCCGAAGGATGACCTTCCGCGGCGGCGAGATTCACGAGCCGGCCTTTCGCCAGCAGGTAGATCCGGCGGCCGTCCTTCATCAAGTACTCTTCGTTGTCCGCTCGTACTTCCCGCACATTCTTCTTGAGCTTTTCCAGATCGTTAATGTTGACTTCGCAATCGTAGTGACCTGTGTTGCAGACGATCGCTCCGTCCTTCATCGACTTAAAATGACGCTCGGTGATGACATCCTTGACCCCCGTCGCTGTCACGAAGATGTCTCCCACCTTTGCTGCATCGTCCATTTTCATCACACGGAAACCTTCCAGCGTTGCCTTGAGGGCCGTTGTCGCTTTCACCTCCGTGATGATGACATTGGCACCGAGACCTTTTGCCCGCGTAGCAACTCCGCGTCCGCAGTGACCGAATCCGGCGACCACAAAGTTCTTGCCGGCAATCAGGACGCTCGTTGCACGCAGAATACCGTCAAGTGTCGATTGACCGGTGCCGTAGACGTTATCGAAGTCCCACTTCGTCTCGGCATCGTTCACGGCGATGACAGGATACTTCAACGCTCCGTCATCGGCCATCGACCGCAGGCGATGGACTCCGGTCGTTGTCTCTTCCGTTCCGCCGATGACCGTCGGGATCAACTCCTGGTGCTTGTTGTGAACAGTGAAGATAAGGTCCGCACCGTCATCGAGCGTCAGGTTCGGCTTGAACCTGAGCGACTCTTCGATGCACCAGTAGAATTCCTCGACGTTCATCCCATGCCATGCATAGATCGAGATACCGTCTGCTGCGAGTGCGGCCGCGACGTCGTCCTGAGTCGAGAGAGGATTGCAGCCGCTCCAGCTGACTTCAGCGCCCGCTGCTACGAATGTTTTCACAAGCACGGCCGTCTCTTTGGTGACGTGGAGGCACCCGGCGATCCGGAAACCCTTCAGCGGTCTGGTCTTTCGGTATTGCTGCTGAAGTGCCATAAGAACCGGCATGCGCGATTCAGCCCATTCAATCCGCAGCTTTCCCGCCTTCGCGAGTGAGAGATCCTTTACCTTATAAAGCCCTTTTTTCTCGTCCATTCTTCCTTCCAGTTTCGGGTTAATAGTCCTGAGTTTGAGGTTCTGAGTCTGAGGCTCTGAGCGCTAAGTCTTTCGGCCCGTTTATCGCACTGCATTCAGAATCGTTTTCACCAGATCGAGACGTTCCCACGTGAATTCTTTTTCGGTCCTCCCGAAATGGCCGTAGGCGGCAGTCTTCTGGTAGATCGGGCGAAGAAGGTTGAGCCGTTTGATAATGCCCTGCGGAGTCATGTCGACTTCTTTCTTGATGACCCGTGCGATTTCCTGCTCCGCGATGATCCCGGTACCGAATGTCTGAACGTTGATCGAAACTGGCTCCCGGACGCCAATGGCGTATGCGACCTGAATCTGGCACTCGGTTGCCAGTCCTGCGGCAACGATATTCTTGGCCAGATGACGGGCTGCATAGGCCGCACTGCGATCGACCTTCGTGGGATCTTTTCCGGAGAACGCTCCTCCGCCGTGCGGGGCGCGGCCGCCATACGTGTCCACGATAATCTTCCTGCCTGTCAAACCCGTGTCGCCGTGTGGTCCGCCAATCTCGAACCGGCCTGTCGGATTCACGAAATAGCGTGTCTTCTTATCGAGCAGGTGTTTGGGGATGACCTGCTTCACGACGTGCTCGATGACATCTTCGCGGATTCGTTTCTGCGGAGCGTCTGGATCGTGTTGCGTTGACACAACGACAGTGTCGATGCGTTTGGCGCGCCTGCCTTCATACTCGACGGTGACCTGCGTTTTGCCATCCGGACGGAGGTACGGCATGAGCTTCAATTGTTTCTTTCGGATGTCCGCAAGGCGTCGGGCGAGCTTGTGGGCGTACATGATCGGCATCGGCATCAGCTCGGGGGTCTCGCTGGAAGCATAGCCGAACATCATTCCCTGGTCGCCGGCGCCGCCCGTGTCCACACCGCGTGCGATGTCGGGTGACTGGGAATGAATGGCCGAGAGAACGGAACAGGAATCGGCATCGAAGCGGTACTCCGCCTTCGTGTAGCCGATGTCTCGGATTACCTGGCGGGCGATTTCCTGAACCTCAATATAGCCTTTGGTGGTAATTTCGCCGCCCACCACTGCGAGGCCGGTGGAAACGAACGTCTCACAAGCGACTCTGGAATGTTTGTCCTGCTTGAGCAGTGCATCGAGTACTGCATCAGAGATCTGGTCACATACTTTGTCTGGATGGCCTTCGGAGACGGATTCCGATGTAAACAGATAGTTCATTCATCTTCCCTTACAGAATATGTATGATTGAGATTGTCTAGAAATCGGTGTAAACACACCTGCTGAAACTTCAATTAGTCGAACTCGAGCTCCGATGAGTCGCCAATATTAATCCGCTTGTACGTACCCCGCACGACCGCGTTGTTCCCGACAATCGAATCCTCGAGGAGCGTGTTGGTGACGTTCGCTCCTTCGCTCACGATCGAATTCCGGATAATGGCGTTCTCGACGACGGCACCCTCAGCGATGGTCGCGTAGGGGCCGAGCACGGAATTTGTCACCTTCGCTTTCGCAGAGATGAACACCGGCGGCAGAACAACGACATCGGAAGTGCCGGAAGCTGATTGCTGACGGTCGAGCAGATGCCGGTTGGTTTGGAGCAAAGTTTCGGGTTTGCCGCAGTCAAACCACCCGTCGATCCCGAACGTGGTCATCCTTTCGCCCCGGTCGATCATCAATTGCAGGGCGTCAGTCAGCTGGAATTCTCCGCGTGTGCGGATGTTTCCTTTGATTTCGTCGCGGAGGCATTCCATGAGAATATGAGGGCGCTTGATATAATAGATGCCGACCAGCGCCAGCTTGCTCTTCGGTTGCTCGGGTTTTTCGACCAGCCGCGTGATGATGCCATGTTCTGTCTCCGCCACGCCAAAGCGACGCGGATCTTCAACCTCTTTCACTCCAAGCACGGAGTCATCCGAATTGATCAGCGCCCGAAGATTGACGTCAAAAATTGTGTCGCCGAGGATGATCAGAATCGGATCCTGAGATACGGTGTGCCTGGCAAGGTAAATCGCATGGCCGAGTCCCAGCCGTTCTTCCTGCTCGACAAAATCGAATTTGATGGAGTAGTTCTTGAGAATGTACTCTTTGATCTTCTCGCCGAGGTATCCGATGATGATCGTGGCCTCGTCGAATCCGTTCTCGATGATTCGATCGAGAATGTGCCCCACGATCGGCTTTCCGCCGACGTTCAGGAGCACCTTGGGGAGCGTATAGGTATGCGGTCGCAGGCGGCTCCCAACTCCTGCAACTGGAATAATTGCTCGCATAGAAGGTCCGGTACAAAAAATAAAGCGCCAAGAACGCGCGTGGCACCATGATATAAAAGTATTGCTTCAAAGGAAAGTAGTATGTGCCATTCTGGGGGAGAAGTCGGATAGCTCGCGAATCATCTCATCATCGTTACCTTGATTCTGGAAGGTCATTTCAGTACTATGCTTTCAAAATTCCGGTCTGCATGAAGCAACCACGGATATCCTCGCGCAAACAAGAACACGTCGAACTGACGATCGGCCGGGACGTTACCTTTCGGCAGAAGAGCACCGGTTTCGAGCGGTGGGAATTCGTTCATAATGCGCTGCCGGAACTCGACCTTTCCGACGTTGATCCCCGAACGCTCTTCCTCGGCAAAGAACTCTCGCTTCCGCTCATGATCACCGGCATGACCGGCGGCTATGAGGATGCACTCCGCATCAATCGAAGCCTCGCGGCTATCTGCGCCGAACGAGGTCTCGCGATGGGCGTCGGAAGTCAGCGACAGGCGATCGAGAGCACACAATACCATCGCTCCTACAGTGTCGTCCGCGAGGCAGCTCCGGATATTCCGCTGGTGGGCAACATCGGCGGTGCGGAGGTGGCAAGACTCAAAGACACATCGCAGCTTCAGCGATTGGCAGAATTAGTCCGCGCTGACGCGTTTGCCGTTCACCTCAATCCGTTGCAGGAATTCTTACAGCCTGAGGGAAATCCCGAGTTTCGGGGTGTGCTGAAAGGAATTGAGATTCTTGTCAGGAATCTGCCGGTTCCGGTGATTGTGAAGGAAATCGGCGCCGGTATATCATCAACCGTGGCGAAGCAGCTGCTGGAGGTTGGTGTCGCCATCATCGATGTGGCGGGAGCCGGAGGGACAAGCTGGGCCGGCGTGGAAATTCTCCGGAGGACGAAGAAGAAATCGAAAAAAAAAGGCCAGGAGGCGGAACGCGCCGGAGCAATGAACGCGTTTTGGGATTGGGGCATACCGACCGCCGATGCGCTGCGTGAGGTTGCAGGCCTCAAGACCCGTTATCCCTCTTTATATGTGATAGCGTCCGGCGGCATCGCCAGCGGTTTCGATATCGCCAAATCGATAGCGTTCGGGGGCGATCTTGCAGGTGCCGCGCGGCCGTTTCTTCAGGCGCTCGAGGCAAGGGGAACGAAGGGATTGACCGCCCTGATTGCCGAGTGGGAAAAGGAGTTGCGGGGCATCATGTTTCTCACCGGCAGCAAAACCATTGCAGACCTTCGGAACCAGCGTCTCGTTCTAAAAGCGTAAGTGGATGATGAGTCGAGCGTCATTATACATGTCACGATACGATCGGCACAAGGCGCTCCTCGAAGAGCATCTCGCCCGACTGGTAAAGGAATCGGTTCCCCGCTCGTTGTATGAGCCCCTGAAGTATGTTCTCGCAGGAGGAGGGAAACGCATCCGTCCGGTTCTGCTGATGCTTTCATGCGAGGCGGTGGGTGGCACAGCGCGCAGCGCTCTGCGCGCGGGCGCGGCAATCGAAATCCTCCACAATTTCACGCTCGTCCACGATGACATCATGGACAATGCTTCTTCCCGCCGGGGGAGGAAGACCGTGCACACCAAATGGGATACCAATGTTGCCATCCTCGTGGGTGATGAGCTGCTCGCTCTCGCCTACAGGGCGGTGTTGCAGACGAAGTCGCCGAACATTCAGAGGATAGCGAAAACCTTCACGGACGGGGTGGTGGAGGTTTGCGAGGGTCAGGCATATGACAAGGAGTTCGAGACCCGCTCAGCTGTGACCGTGAACGATTACCTCTTGATGATCGAGAAGAAAACAGCTAAGATGGTCTCGGTGGCGGCGGAGATCGGAGCCCTGATCGGCAATGCGGCCCCGGAGGGGATCCGGGCATTGCGCCAATACGGACATCATGTCGGCCTCGCGTTTCAGATACAGGACGATCTCCTCGACATCATGGCGAACGAAGAAGAGCTTGGGAAAAAAATCGGCGGCGATCTGGTTGAAGGGAAGAAAACGTTTCTGTTGCTCGAAGCTCTCCGGACTGCACGCGGGAGCGACAGGAAACTCCTCAGGGAGCTCGTCGCCAACAAGGGATGTTCGCCGGACCGTATTCCCGAATACAGAAGAATTTACATTGAAACGGGGGCGGCAGCTTCCGCACGCCGGCGCATCGAGCGCGAAATCAACCGCTCGAAGCAGGAGCTTCACCGGCTCCCGTCGACAGGTGCACAGGCTGTGCTGGAGTGGTTTGCAGACATGCTCCTGCACCGGACTTATTGAGGAGGAGATCTCGGCCAGGCATGATTCAACGTGAAGTATCGATCAAGAACAGGGCCGGACTCCACACACGCCCGGCAGCAGCGCTCGTGAAGCTTGCAGCCACATTCAAGTCGGAATTCTTTATTGAGAAGGACGAAATTGAAATCAACGGCAAGAGCATTATCGGCGTTATGACGCTCGCCGCCGAGCAGGGTTCGAAACTCATCTTGCGCTTCTCCGGCGATGATGAGAATGAAGCATGCCATGCCGTTGCGGAGTTGATTGAAAGAGGATTTGACGAGAAGTAGCCTGAACAGCGTACGCTCCATAGCGCGTGAGTGAGCACATGACTGAGAGCAAAGTCAAGGCTGAACAACCAAAAGGCCAGGAGACTGTTCTGAAAGGGATTCCGGCGTCTCCCGGAATCGCTATCGGACCGGCGTTCCTGTTTATGAAGCATGCCCCGATCATTGAGGAACGCTCTATCCTTCCGGAAGAGAAGGAACGCGAAACTGTACGATTGGAGCAGGCGATTGTGCGTTCTCACAAGGAGCTTCGCAAGATCCTTGAATTCGCCCGGCAGAAACTCGGCGATGATAAGGTGAAGATCTTCGAAGCGCAGCTGATGTTCCTGGAAGACGCCGTCCTTTTCGACGCCATCTATGGCCGGATACGCTCGGAGCTGAAAAACGCGGAATTCGTGGTCCACGACGAAATCGGGAAATACCACCGGATCATGCTCGCCGCGAAAGATGAATATACGCACGAGCGTGCGCATGATGTAGAAGATGTCCGAAATCGACTCCTGCGAAATCTCCTGGAGCAGAGGGCGATTTCCCGCCTGGAGGGATCGGCGATCGTCGTCTCGCAAAACCTGACTGCCGGAGACACGGTCATTTTGAGCCGCAATGAAGTCCTCGGTTATGCAACCGACATCGGAGGTATCACTTCGCACACCGCTCTGCTCTCACGCGCACTGAAGATCCCTGCCATTGTGGGTCTGAAGACCATTTCGCATATGGTCCAGGATGATGTTCAGATGGTGCTCGATGGGTACAGCGGAACCATAGTTCTCAATCCCACTGAGGAGACGATCAAGAAGTATGAGGCGAAGCGGGAACGATATCGCGAGTTCGAGGCGCGGCTCGCTCCTCTCCGTGACCTTCCGGCGGAAACGCTCGATCACCGGCACGTGGAATTATCCGCCAACGCCGAGTTTGAACAGGAACTTGATTTCATCAAGATCCAGGGCGCCGACGGCATCGGCCTCTACCGATCAGAATACCTCATCGTGGGCAGGGAGGTCTTTCCCACCGAAGATGAGCAGTACGCTCAGTACAAGCTTCTCGCGGAAGCAATGTACCCCAAGCGTGTCATCATCCGCACCTTCGATATCGGCGGCGACAAGCTCATGGTCGAGCCCACAAAAGAGAACAACCCGTTTCTCGGCTGGCGCGGGATCAGAGTCATGCTCGATAGGCCCAATGTTTTCATGGAACAGCTTCGCGCGATTTTGAGAGCCAGTACGCGGAAGAACATAGCCGTTATGTTCCCGATGGTCTCCAACCTGAAAGAAGTCCGGCAGGCGAAAAAAATTCTCGACGAAGCGAAACATCAGCTGCGGAAAGAAGGAATCCCGTACGACTCACGAATGAAGATAGGAGTCATGGTCGAAGTTCCCTCGGCTGCTGTCGTTGCCGAGGACCTGGCCGAGGAAGTGGACTTCCTCAGCATCGGCACGAACGACCTCATCCAGTATCTGCTCGCCGTCGACCGCGGCAACGATGTTGTCTCAAGCCTCTACCAGGAGTTCAATCCCGCGGTCGTCCGGTTCCTTCGGAGGATCATTGAGCGCGGCAAGAGGAAGGGAGTCTGGGTCGGAATGTGCGGCGAAATGGCGGGAGATCCACTGGCGACGATTCTTCTGCTCGGCCTGGGGCTCGACGAATTCAGCGTTGTTCCAAAGATGCTCCCCGAGATCAAGAAGATCATCCGTTCGGTCAAATATTCCGAGGCACAAAGAATCACGAAGAGAGTGCTGAAAATGAAGACCGAAGATGAAATCAAGGAGTTTCTCCGAACGATCATGAAAAAGAAGTTTCCCGATATCCCGATCAATTGATCCTTCTCCCGAATTTGTATTGCCACTGATTCACTCCGTCTTGACAGGATAACGATGATTTCTACCGAAAGCGTGAAGAGCATAGACCGGTCGGAAATGTTCCGCTGCATCTCTGATTTCCCTGCGCAGGTCGAAGAAGCCATCAAGATCGGCAGCCGGGCAAACCTTCGGGCTCTCAAGGCTCCGTTCTCTTCCATTGTGTTGACGGGCATGGGAGGCTCTGCCATTGGCGGAGATCTTCTCAGATCGTATGTCTCGCAAGAACTGGGCGTCCCGTTCCTGGTCAATCGTTCGTATCTGCTTCCGGCCTGCGTAAACAAGTCGACGCTTGTCGTAGTGTCCAGCTACTCCGGCAACACGGAAGAAACCCTCGCCGCATACAAAGCCGCCAGAGAAAGGAATGCGAAAATTCTCTGCCTCACGACGGGGGGCGGCGTTCTGCGGCTGGCCGAACGTCACGGAAATGCCGTCATAAAAGTCATACCCGGACTCCAGCCTCGGGCCGCACTGGGCTATTCCTTCTTTCCGTTGTTGCTTGCACTGACCCGTATCGGTCTCCTCAGGAATCAGGACAGGAGTATCAGAGAGACGGTGGATATCCTCTGGAATCTCTCGCGGCGGCTCGGCGACTT
>DOWV01000052.1:9236-21886 GCA_003519375.1 Bacteroidota bacterium | reverse complement strand
GCAATCTCGATCGCCGTGTCGGATCCTCGCTGCAATTCCTCCTTCTCGGCCGTTGGGGCCGCGGCCTTGGCTGTGGGAGTATTCACGATGTTGTTCTTGGTCTCGGCCAATCAAGCACCTCCTGGCTGAATATGCGGGCTTTTCAACCATGTGAAGAAGTCGATGGTCGTCCTGTAACGCTGTTCTTCTTCCGCCTTGAGTGAGATTCGTCGTGACATTCTGGATCATGGCTCACACGAGACAACGGCGCGGGCTCTGGCATCCCCAAGACTCGCGTGCTATTCTCTGAACTTCCTGATGCCGCTGTACAGCAACCATAATCCTGCTCCCGATATGATCACGTCGAAATAAGGAAAGAGCCTGTATGTAAACCGGAAGAACATTGGTAAGCTCGACAAGGCGGAGCCACTGATATCGATCCAGTAGTAAACAGATAGCCCCGTTATCAGTATACCGATAATGAGTTCGAGATTGATTTTCATTCTTTGTTTCTCCTTCTCGCTGAGTTGCCGCAAGGACCCGATGGCCGGATGGTTCGATCACCCGATGTCACTTGAATACATTCTCTATCATCACCAGCTTCGAGTCAAGCCGGTTCTGAACGTACACCATTTCTTTGCCGTCGTAGCTGACGCTTACCCACGAATTCTTGTTCAGACCAGGAAACGTGCCGTGAATTCGTTCTCGCATACCCGTGGGAAAGAACACTTTCTGCACCGTGCCGCGGTCGTCATACAACAATACCGAGGTCTCCCGGGCTGTCAGGATGTTGAAAACGCCCAGCTCCTCAGGCGACATAAGAAGCTTCGGACGAACGTGGGAGAAACTGGGCAGGATCTGAGAGGGTGTGATCCATAATCCTTTCGTCAGCGCGCGCGAATCGCTGTAGCACAGATATTTTCCCCCCATCACCGGCACGGCGAATGTGGAGTCTTCAAGGGATGGCTTTTGCACTCCCGAGGCTAAGTTCAGTTCCCAGCACTGCGCCCCTCTTCTGAAAAGCAAGGTGTTTGGATCGATCCAGAAGCGCGGAGAGCCGTTTATCAAAAGTCGTCTTATTGCCTTGCTATTCGGATCAATGACACAGAGAGTTGCTGAATCTGCGGGCGTCGAAATCGCTTGCGACGTATACGCAATCCACTTTCCGTCAGGTGACCATATCGGAGATTGGTGGACTGCCGTAGGTGGAACCAGTTCTCGAGGATTCTGTCCTTCACGATCAACGATATAGATCCCGGAGATGGTCGAGATTTCATCGGGTTTGCGTTGAAAAACGACGTGCTTTCGATCTGGGGAAAAAGAGGGTCGAGTGTTCCAATGACTCTCCAGCGTAAGTTGTTTCGTCTCAGAGCCATCTGTGAAGGCACGCCAGAGATGACCGATTGTCCTGATGCGCGAGTAGACCAACTTTTTGCAGTCATAGGACAGCGTGATGCCTAAATCTGGGCCTTCGCCGGTTGTAATCTGAACAGGCTTGCCACCCGACGAAGGTACTGCCCAAATATTTGTGCTTCCGGCTTTATCGGTGGAATAAAGGATCTGGTCGTTCGCTGCCCACCACACCTCGTCAATGTGCTTCCTGTCAAACGTTAGTTGTTGCTCCTGCCCTGAAGTCAGCACATGAATCACGATCTCCTGATAATCGTCTGCGTCCAGAGAATCGCGCGCGTATGTGCGAAGCCATGCGACGGATTTGCCATCGGGTGACCATGCAAATGAAAATCGGCCGGCTTTTCCACCCGTATCTTTGAACATCAGTTTCCGGTCCGTCCCCTTTGGGGACACGGTCCAGAATTCGAACGGGGATTTAGCAGTAACGACAAATCCCAGACACCCGCCATCCGGACGCCAGCGCGATGACCCCGCGCCGTCGATTACCACTTTCGATGTTACACCAGCAAAGGGGACAACGCAACAATCCATTACTCGAGTTGCCTTATTGAATCGACCGTACGCTATGAGCCTGCCGTCCGGAGAAATTCGCGCGCCGACAGTCCAGCCAATCGGCAAGCTGGTCGAGTCAGATGTTATTCTCTTCGGTAATTGGTCGAGAATGTGCATACTGTAGATGTCCCACTTTTGGTTCGCGTCTGCAGCCGGAAACACCAAGAAGTTCCCATCCCGAGAAAGTCCCGCGTATCCGATCTCTGTCAGCGAGAGACGGAACTCTGTCTTCTTCATGTCGGGATTCAGTTCTCCCGCGGAGCGAGGCCAGAAAAAGACCAACGCTGCGACAGCGAGCACCGCCACAGCTCCTACACTGTACCAAGCTCTTATACGCGACGAGGCATCTATTTCCCGTGGCGCCGAAGACAAGGGCTCGGAGGAAGCGGCAAACTCCCTTGAGACACGAGATGTTTCCTTTTTCAGCCTCCTAAGATCGATCACCATATCGTGGACAGCTTGATATCTCTCCTCGGGATCCTTCTCCAACGCCCGGTTGAAAATGTGCCGCAATTCTGACGATGCTTCTGGCAGGTGCTTCTCAATGGGATCCGGCTGTTCGTTCACGATCGAGTACATCATCGCCGCTTCATGGTCGCCGCGGAAGGGGAGCTTCCCCGTCAGCATCTCGAACAACAGCACACCGAACGAGAAGATATCACTCCGATGGTCAACCTCACCTCCTTGGATCTGTTCGGGAGCCATGTACCCAAGCGTTCCAACTGTACTGGAAGTCTTCGTCAGCTTCATAGCCCCCTTCAGCTTGGCAAGGCCAAAATCCATCACCTTCGCCTGGCCTTTGGAGGTCAGCATGATGTTGTCGGCCTTGATATCCCTGTGGACGATCCCTTTCGAATGAGCTTCGTGCAATCCTTCGCCTATCTGCGTGGCAATTCTGATGGCGTCATCAATCTTGTTGAAGGGGAGCTTTTCTCTGAGTGTTCCCCCCTCGACATATTCCATGACGATGAACAGAGAGCCATCGACATCTTCGACACCATGGATGGTGCAGATGTTTGGATGGTTCAGTGCCGCCGCGGCCTGCGCTTCCTGGAGAAAGCGTTCTTTGGCCGCAGTGTCGTTGTTGACCCGGTCGGGGAGGAATTTTAGAGCCACGATGCGCTTGAGCTGGGTGTCCTCGGCCTTGTAGACCACGCCCATTCCCCCTTCACCAAGTTTCTCAAGAATCCTATAGTGGGAGACTATTTGGCCTATCATACTACACCTCCGCCTACGCTTCCGCCTGCGCACTTCGTGCTCCGGCGGACAGATCGCTTCGGCGGATTCTCAAATTTCCAGCCACTCGCCAAGAGCGCTCCTGCCTGCCGACCTGTCCGCCTTAGCACAAGCGAAGGCGGAAGTGTTCTTCGGCACGCAGGCAGGCGTGGGGAAATTTGGAACATGCCTCCCTCTCTTAGCTTCTCGATAATCTTGCGCCGTTTTGTGGCGTCCCGACGATTTGTGTCGGGATAGTGGGAAATAATCCGTCCTATCATGGTCATACCCTCAGGTCCGATCATGGGAATTTGTTCATTTATTCATTGGATCCCCGAAGGGGTCCTTCGCACAATGAGCCGATGATTCAATCCCGGTCGTCATTTCCCCCGTAACCTTCGGAACGTCGCCTTGCTCACCATGGA
This sequence comes from Bacteroidota bacterium, assembly GCA_003519375.1. Taxonomy (GTDB): domain Bacteria; phylum Bacteroidota; class Ignavibacteria; order UBA10030; family UBA10030; genus UBA9647. The sequence continues at coordinate 18,302 of DOWV01000052.1, read as the reverse complement.
CGAACCCTGAGCGACTTCCAGTATTGACTTGGTTCCAGGGTGATCGTTCCTTTCTGCCATCTGCATGCTGCCTGCTGCAGTCCCTTTGCCGTAATTCCTGTTTCTTCATAAATCATGGATTGAAACTCTCTTCCTATCATCCCGGCATATTCATACTATCCATGATTTCGATGAACCGGAAATCAGACCGGAGCGAATCAAAGCGGCGGTCGCACTTAATGTACACCAGAAAACCGGAACGCTCATCAAGGGCTTTCTTCAGCCATTCGATGGTCAGGTTGTCTTCTCCCAGGCCCGCATAGACTACAGCGATGTCATAGGCCGGAATGAATTTGCGCCCGGATGCTTCAAGAAGCTGCTGCAGGATCTCCCGGGCTTTCTTCTTGTTGCCGGCGATCGCATACGCATGCGCAAGACCGGCAAGGGGAATGGAGCCGTCTTTCCAGTGACTCACCGCCTTCCGGAACTCTACGATCGCTTCCTGAATCCTGGATTCCCTCTCATACGACCAACCCAAGATAACCTCAGACCAGCCATCACTGCTGTCCATCTTAACACCCTTGCTGGCAAGCTCAATGGCCCCCTTGTAGTCGTTCGTGAAGAGACAGTGCCAGCCGAAGCACAGATTCATGTCCGGTGAGAGCGGGTCAAGCTCCGCCGTGAGTTTCATCTCCGTGGCCGATTCCTCAATTCTGTTTGCGGCCATCAGATAGTGAGCGTAGAAATGGCGGGTATCGACAAGGCTTGGGTTGAGCTCAATAGCGCGTTTAAACTCCTTCTCTGCTCCAACCCAGTCAAGATCAACGTGCAGTTTTGCCAATGCAAGAAAGCAGTGTGCCTCTCCGAGTGTGTTGTCCTTCTGTAGCGCGGTCTCGGCAGCGTCTCTCATTTTAGAAAAGGCTTCTCGGGCGGGTAGTGTCCCGAACAAACCGGCGTAGAAATACCCGGAAGCGATTTTTGCATATGCCAGACCAAAATCCGGGTCAAGCTTTACCGCTTCCACAAAGTTGCTTCTGTTGCCGGAAGAAACTCCCTTAAGGTAGAGATCAAACGCTTTCGGATTGACAGCTTTCTGGTTCGTTGTCCGTACCCTCGCCTCTTCCGTAAGCCTGATCCCGACTTCACGGGCGATATCACGGGCGATCTCATTCTCGAGCGCAAGGAACTGGCCGATCTCGCGTTCGTACGTCTTCGTCCAAATCTGCCGGTCGTCGGTCGCACGAATCAGTTTCGCGGTAATCCGTGCATTCTCTCCGGAGCGTGAGACAGAGCCTTCAACAATCATTTCTGCATTGAGTTCTTTGGCAATTTGCGGAAGGGATTTATCGGTTTTCGCGTATCGTTGTATCGACGTCCGCGAACGCACGCGGAGAGCACTGATTTGTCCCAATTCTGTGATGAGGGCATCCGTGATCCCGTCGGCGAAATACTCCTGGCCGGACTCCGCCGAGAGATTTTCGAGCGGTAAAACGGCAAGCGATATCGCCTTATCGGGTTCTCCCATGAATAGCGGCCGCCCTAGGAACGCGAGAAGCGCCAGAACGATGATGGCCCCAGCCGAAATCACCATTCGGCTTTTGCTCCTGGAGCGCGGCGCCGGTGTGGAGACCTGCTGACTGCTCCGCGTCCTGATGCGTCTCAGATCAACGATGAGTTCATCCGCATGTTGATATCGATCGCCAGGATTCTTCTCGAGGCATTTGTTGACGATTGCTTCGAGAGCCATTGGAACACCGCTGCGCAGGCCCGTCATCGGCGGAGGGCTCTCGTTCATGATTGAGTACACTACGGCCTCATGGTACTCGCTCCTGAACGGCATCTGGCCTGTGACCATTTCATACAAAACCGTGCCTAGTGACCAGATGTCGGACCGATGATCAACCTTCTCCCCTTTAGCCTGTTCGGGCGACATGTACGGCACAGTTCCGATGGTGGAACCGGTTTTCGTAAGCCTGGACATTCCCCGGCTTTGGGCCAGGCCGAAATCCATGATGACCGCACGGCCTTTGTCCGTGAGCATGATGTTGCTGCTCTTGATGTCGCGGTGAACAATGCCCTTCTCATGTGCAGCCTGCAATCCTTCTGCTGCTTGAATGACAACATCAAGGGCTTCGTCAATCTTGAGGGGACCCTTCTCTATCTTTTTGTTGAGCGGAGCTCCTTCATAGATAGCCATGACAATGAAGACTTGTCCATCAGGTGTTTCATCAATCTCATGAACATTACATATGTTAGGATGATCGAGAGAAGACGCAGCTTTCGCCTCGTGAATAAAGCGTTTTCTATCTTGTTCATCCGAAGCGAGATGAGGAGGGAGAAACTTGAGCGCGACGAGGCGGTCGAGCTTGATGTCGTGGGCCTTGTAGACCACCCCCATGCCTCCCTCTCCTAACTTCTCGATAATCTTGTAGTGAGATATCGTTTGTCCAATCATGGTCGCTCTTTGGTTTAATGTGTCGATATCAGAGATCGTAGCAATCGACCCCGAAGGCCTGCCCGCCTCATTGATCTAATTGCGGCAGGCGGGGGTCGGATATTCATGGTCGGGGCACCCGCCAGACCGCTTGGCGGGCTGGCCACCCCGACTCAAATCGTCCGTGTGCTTTGCTAACCCTGAAAGGGTGACATATCATCAGTCTTTAGCAAGCGATAGTGCCATATGCTCCTTAGGTATTCATCTCCTTCGGGGATGACTAAAACCGGTTGAGGCTGTTGAGCTCGATGTCCGCTCAGGATGTCTGTGTTTTCTTTCTTCACCGCTCCCTCGCCACATATTCCAGCGGCAGCTCGTCCGCCACGCGCTCATTTGCCCACCTGCCGTAGACGGCGATCGAGCGCGGATCGTCCAACTCTCCGTACGCAATATTGATACGCGATTGTCGTGCCTCGAAGATGCTGCTGCTGAAATCCTGAAGGCGGCTCCGCGCAAATCCAGCCCTGAAATCTACTCTGTAAGACTCCGCGTTGGCAAATGCTGCATCCATGGTGAGCACGCACGTCGTGCTGTCAGGCGAAAAGGCAATATGCAGACTGTCGGTGATCGGGTAGCCGGGCCGATTCGCGAGATCAACGCCTCTTCCGGATGTCACAAGATAATTGTCATTCGAGAGACTTCGATTGAAAAGACTCCGGAAGAAATGCCTCCTCGAGCCGAGGTACGATTTGGCACGGTTCGCCTCCCACCGGCGGGCTTCATCTGAATCGGCTGGCGCAAGGTCTTCGAACCTTGGATAATAGAACAGCTTTACGCCTTTCAGGTTTATGTCGTACGTAAAGTAAATCAGCTCAACAGAGAGCCTGTATCCTAGCGCCCGGTTCTCGACGACGATCGCACTATCAGTCGAAGCGTTCAGCTTCTCAGAGGAATCGATCCAGAGGCGGATCTTGTCCTGATTGAGCACCTTACAGCCCCTAGCATTGCTGGTTTTTCCCAGGAACTCCTCAAGAAATATCCGGATGTTTCTCCTCCGCTCCCAGGCATTGGCCGATCCCTCGCCTACCACATCAACTCCCGCAATCGCAATCACGCGCGGCTTCAGGTGCGCGTTCACCATAATAGTTTTATCCGCGTTCAGCAGCACCGGCCGGATCACGCGCTCGTAGCCGACACGGCTGAACACAAGATCATACCTTCCGGGTGGAATGCCGGTAAGTGTATAAGCACCCTGAGCATCCGTCCCCGTTCCGATCTTTGTATTGCTGAGAAAAACGTTTACGTTGACGAGGGGTGTGCGGCTCTCGGCATCAAGCACTACGCCGCGGACTCCGTTTCTGTGCTGCTGTACCTGGCTCGGTGCAATCCTAACAACCAGAGCTGTGCACAGCGTGAGCATAACTGCCAATCGGATCAGGGCGCTTCGGAACCTCATTACCTGACGTAGCTGTGGGTCTTCCAGAATTCTATCTGCAATGGGAGAACTGCTGACCTATTGCCGCTGTAACTTTTACTACTAAGCGAAAAGGACAACAGTATGAGAACCGTTCGGTGACGGAAATGGGAAAGCTTTTCACTGCGCCAGATGGGGAGATCGGGCGGCTTGAAGCCGCTAGCGCGATGTGGCAATTATAGGAAAATCCTTGCGTATTGTCAATTTTTGAACTGAAGCGGTTTCGGCTGTCGCCACGGGGGATAGAACCCTTCTCTATCCCAACAAATCCGATATTTGAGTACCTTAGGCTATACAAATCCCGACCGTCTCACTCTTAAGAATTCCATTCACTCTCTCCACAGCTGGAGGAACTATGAAATTGGCGCTGACGCATCTTCTCGTACTCTCGCTATCGTTGACGGTATGCGCTCAGACACCCGACACATCAGCTCTGACAAAGGTCGGACAAGCAGTACCGGATTTCACAGTGACAACGTTAGACGGAAAGGTTATGAAAACCTCTGACCTGAAGGGAAAAGTCGTCCTCTTGCGCCCGATCCAAAAAGAGAAGTATACGGCCTCTTCGCGAAGCAGTATATCCCGAGAAACTATGTGATAGGGAAAGATGGCCGCATCGCGTTTCAGTCGATGGGCTATACGCACGACGAATTCCGCAAGATGGTAGAACTCATCAAAGCCCAGCTCAAGGAAACGACCACTCCTTGAGGAACACCAGAGATTTCCAGTTCTTCGTCACCACCATCAACGCTCAATGACTATGGGATCACTTCTTCTCCTCCTCCCTCTTATGATGACTCCATCGGACACAGTATCACCAGCCGCAATGCAGAAACTTCTTCCGACAGCCCTTTTTGAATGGACTTTCGCAGAACCTTCCAAAACGTACACGGGGCGCGAGATTTTCCATTACATGGACGGTGCGGGAGAAGTCTATCTTGCTTACGGATTCCAGCGGCTCCTCGTCCAGCGCTACGCGCGTCCCGGCCAGGAAGAGATCCTGGTGGAGGTCTTTGATATGAGCCTGCCGCGGAATGCGTATGGAGCGTTCACCAACATGCAGGGACGCGGCCCCGCCGTCGAGATCGGGCAGGGCGGAGAATACAAGAGCGGACTCCTCGATTTCTGGAAGGGCCGGTACTTCGTGTGTGTGATGATTGACAGGGAAAACGACGACGCGAAGAAAGCGGTCTTCGGAATGGCAGCAATGATTTCAGAAACGATCACGGAGCAAGGAGAGATCCCGGGCATTATCGCCTTGCTTCCTCAAGCGGACTATTTGCCTGAGACGCTTCGCTATTTCTATCGCAACGAGATTCTCAACATTCATTTCTATGTCGCCGACAAGAATCTTTTCCATCTGAACGAAGCAACGGACGCGGTGTTGGTTCGCATCAAAAGCGATAAGAGCTACCTCCTGCTCATTCAATACCCCGGCAGCACGGAGGCCGATGCGGCTCTTGCCGATTTTACGAGGCAATATATGCCCGAGAGTCGCGGAAGCGGTGTCGTGCGGACGGAGAACAAGAAATGGACCGCGTGCCGAAAAGGGCGCAACGCGCTGGCGGTCGTATTCGATGCCCCGACTCAGGCCGCAGCACGGAAGCTTCTTGATAAAGTCCAAAGGAGGATACGATGAGCGAATCTACGATGACTCGCAGGGACTTCCTGCGTACCACGGCAGCCGCAGCAGTTGTCGGCACGGCAGCAATACCGCTCCTCACCGGGCAGAAGAAGGGAAAACAGGCAAAAGTGATATTGATCCGCCATCAAAACGTTGTGGACACGGACTGGAGAGTTGATGCATCGATCATATCGCAGATGCTCGATGAGGCGATGGTGAATCTGTTTGGCGTGAAGAACGCCGAGGAAGCCTGGAAGAAGGTCGTGAAACCGGCTGACATCGTCGGGATTAAGACAAATGTCTGGCGCTACCTCCGGACGCCTGTGGAACTCGAAGCACATATGAAGCGGCGGATCATGGAACGCGGGGTCAAAGAAAGCGACATCAGCATCGACGACCGCGGCGTGTTGTCGAACTCCGTTTTCGCCAGGGCGACAACCCTGATCAATGTCCGGCCGATGCGTGCACACAACTGGTCGGGCGTGGGCGGATGCCTCAAGAACTACATTATGTTTACTCCAAGTCCCCCGGATTATCACCCCGACTCGTGCGTCGACCTGGGCGCTATCTGGAAATTTCCGGCCGTTGAGGGAAAGACGCGACTCAACATCCTCCTGATGCTGACGCCGCAGTTTCATTGCATGGGACCGCATCATTTCGATAAAGAATACACCTGGCTCTACAAGGGAATGCTCGTAAGCACCGATCCTGTTTCCGTGGATGCGGTAGGATTGAAGATCATCGAGGCCCAGCGATCAATTTACTTCAAAGAACCGACGCCCATGCGTCCGCCGGTGAGGCATATCGTCGCAGCCGAGGAGAAGCATGGAGTCGGGGTCGCCAACCTCCGCAACATCGAGCTCGTGAAGCTGGGGTGGAAGGAAGGAGCGCTCATCTGACAACGGCAGAAGAGAAGGTCACGATTGACTTGAATGCACGATTCTCTATGTTCCTCCGTGTAACTTCAAAAGCGTAAAACAGAGAAACACAGAGAACATCAACTCTGTGGAACTCAGTGGCCCTCTGTGGACCTCTGTGTGACTTCAAATGCTCAACACAGAGGGACACAGTGAACAACAAGTTTCGGGAACACCGCGTATCTCAAGGGACCGTTGCGTGACCAGAGAGAAATGCGAGAGTCGCGCAATCGACAAGATCTTCATTCAAACCTCTTCGTATCCGGTCTCTGAGGCTCCTCCTTCTGCAGAAATCTCTCTTTGAACGTGGGCGCCTGACCCGCCAGCTTCAGGAAGACATCCAGCTGCAAAACCTCAAAATCCGGACCAAGCTTGTCGAGGATTGACTTCATCCGCTTGACGTTGCTGTATTCACGGACGTGCATGAGAAGGAAGTACGGCCTCTGGCTGTTGATCGCGGCAAGTTCTTCCAGGTCTGCCACTGCATCGGCCTCCGGCCGCTCGGGCGAGAGGTAGTAGTCGAACGAGATAAACGGCTTCCCCTCCCGGCTCGTGAACGTGTACGACGGCGCGTAGCCATTGATAAAACCGATTGCCTGTGGCATGGCTTTGTAGTACGCGTCGACAATTTCCTTCGTGAGATTGGTATTCCCCTCGACCGTAGCCCCCTCTGAGTAATCCATTGTCTCGAAGACGTTCAGATCGAGGACATCCATGGACTCCCTTGCCTTCTCAAGGAGACCGGGCAGCATCTTCGGCGGGACAGCTTTGGGATACATATAGCCCGGCCCCGAAAGGCAACCGATGAAGTAGTCGTTGGGGGTCGCAACGGTGTAGAAATATTCCGCCATGGATGGCGCCATCCAGACATAGTTCATCAGCACTTCCCACGCGACCGGCATTTCGCCGCGTCCCGGTTCGTTCCAGGCCCCAAGTCCGATGCCGTCAGTCTGCACACAACTGATGTAGACTTTCTTCTCGGGCCTGTAAGTCCTACCAGGGACAAGGGTGTGGTTATTTCTGAACTTGAATCCATGCGAAATGGGGACGAGACTGCTGAAGCTGATGTTCGGGAGCGTATGCAGGCCTTCAACACGCAGCCCGAAATTCGATGTCAGCGTCACATACTCGCGCTCGAGATCTTTCGCATACGAATGCCATCCCATCACCATCGACATCGGTTTCATCTCGCCGAGAATTTTCCGGGCAAGCTGGTATTCCACAGTGTCGGTCTTGCGACACGAGAGGTCGTTGAAAAACGCCTGCTTCGCGATACCGAAGTCGGCCACGCCGGGCTTCATGATAGTTCCCCGTTCTCCACCCAGCCAGACAATGAAGTCTCTGCTGCACCGGGCCCAGTACTGATCGTATGCCCACTTGTAGATTTGGGCATCGTTTTGTCCGGTGAATTTGCCGCGGAAGTCCGCAACAGGTTTCAGTCCGGCGGCCTCTACCATCGGAATCATCTCCTCGCTCACAACGACCGCTTTCTCGAGCCCGGCCACGGTGAATGCAACCGTCAGCGACGTCCTGACGGCTTTATCCCATACCACATATCCCTTCACGTAGCTCTTGAATGACTGCAGGGCCGCCTGCGGTGTCGACAATTGTCTGAACGAGAAATTGCGGTTGTTCTTGAAGAAGTTGAAAACATCTTCCGTGTACGTGAAATCCCATTTTGGCGGATAGATGAAATAGAGCCGTGGCGTCCCGGTGTTTGCAAGCCCCTGCAAGCTGATGAGGAAGGCATGCGCCGGAAGCTTGCCCTGAATATCCCAGTTATCCTCCAGCCGCATGAAGTACGCTTCTTTCGTTCCCGCCCTCTTAAGGACATACTGCACAGTCGGACCCGTCGTTCGGGAAGATCGTTTGACGGTGTACGTCAGGATTTCATTGTCATCGGAAAGAGCATAGGTATGGACCGTGGATACAGGTGCAGTTCCCTGCGATCCCTGAATTGAGTACGACTCGGTGACGACGAGCATCTTGCCGTCGTTTTCCCACACCGCTTTGAACTCTCGTTTCCCGCCCACAGGCATCATCAGTCCCATGAACACGTTTGCCGGCCAGACGCGGTCACGGATGTCGATACGAGTGACAGCACCTCCCACCCGAAGAGCAACGGAATCCAGAAAGAACCGGCCGCCTCCCCACCGGTGAGCAAGAATGACATTCGAGGGACCATGATGAATGTCAATTGAGAGATTCGCATAGAGTCCGACATCATGACTCAAATGCGGGATCAATGCCCATTTGCCGATGAAGGCGGGATCACCCTGTGAGAAACTCAGGGATGTAAACAAAAACACTCCGGCGAGTACCGACAATATGCGTTTCATTGACGACGCTCCATTTCTTTTTGAAGAGGATTCTTCTGTTTGGGGCTAAAGCCCATACCAACTTGTTTTCTGTACCCCGAGCTAAAGCTCGGGGCAACTGGCGTACACAATCTGTGATCGCATCGATTTTGCTAAAGCTCGGGGCAACCGCTGTGCACAATCTTTGATCGCATCGATTTTGAGGCTGCCCAAAAAGTACTTTCAACCGTTATTGCTGCTTCAAGAGATCGCAAATAACGAAGATTTCGGAATCTCGTCCTGGTCGAAATGACATTTCGACCTACATTTTGGACAGCCTC
>DOWV01000052.1:5914-9108 GCA_003519375.1 Bacteroidota bacterium | reverse complement strand
CAAGCGGGTTTCAACCCCAACTCCGGCTCAGACCTGACAGGTGGATATTGCCTCCGAGTGTGCGCACGAATGGAATCCTATCCAAAGCTCTATTTTCCAATTTCTTTGACAACATAGTTCATCTCACGCAGCTTCTCCGCCACACGCTGCCGCTGATCGCCCTGGATCTCTATCGTTCCCTGCTTTACCGTGCCGCCCGCTCCGCACTGCTGCTTTAGAATGCGGGCGATTTCTTCCATCGTTCCGGGGTTGTGTTGCAGTCCTTCAACGAGTGTCACCTGTTTCCCTTTTCTGCCTTTCGTGTCCATCAGAACCCGAACGGTTTTCCCCTTTCCATCATGCCCTTTTTTCGCGGGGCTGACTTGAAGCCGATCCCGTTCAGCTTGCGACAGGAGCCGGTCCAAATCGGCCAGATCGGTTAGTTTCCTCTGCGTCATTGACGTTGGGCCCTTTGGGAATCGTTGCGCGTGCTGGTAATATCGAAGATTAAACGATGAAAGCCAAGTCAATCGGACGGATCCCGGCGCGGGCCCCTTTCGGCGGCCTCGGAAGTATTGACATTCGTCGCATCTTTCATAAAGTTGAACGTCAGCCATCACTTAATCTTTCCTCTCTATGAAATCACGGTCCTGGATTATCAGCACACTGGTGCTGCTGTCGCTCTGCTCGTTCCTCTTCTACTACTTCTACAGCGTAGAACGGGCTCGCACGATCGACGGTGTGATCAGCCAGCAGCGGATTCTCGCCAGGCAGGCCGCAAAGAGCCTCAACGAGTTGTTTGCCAAGTGGAGGAGCGTCCTGTCCTATCTCTCGAAAGAGGAGAACATCATCCTCATGAATGACCGCGGGAAGGACGAACTGACACAGCTCAGGGAAATCCTCCGGGACGAGATCAAGAGCATTACGCGGACAAACAGAACCGGGACAATCCTCTATACCGTACCGTTTTATCCGAACTCGGTCGGAAGAGATATCTCTCAACAGAAACACATGACGAGGATCCTCTCCGATCATAAACCGGTCGTCAGCGAAGTCTTTGATGCGGTGCAGGGATTCCAGGCGATCGCGATCCATTATCCTGTCTATAGAAACGGAGCATTCGACGGAACTCTTGCGCTCGTGGTCGATTTTGGCCATGTGGGAAAGTCTATTCTGGAAGATATCGGAAGCGATGGCTCGGGGTACGCATGGATGTTGAGCAGCGAAGGGATCGAATTGTATTGCCCCGTCCCCGGACACATCGGAAAATCAGTTCGTGAGACTTCGAAGCACTTTCCCGATCTTCTCCGTGTCGTCGATAGCATGCTCGCCGGCAAGGAGGGATCCGCCACCTATACGTATGACATGGTCGCCGCCGAACGGAAGATGGCGCAGAAAATCGTCTACTACCTCCCCGTCCGCATCAACGAAACATACTGGCCGCTGGCGATCGCGTATTCCGAAGAAAGCGTCACCACATCATTGGCCAGCTTCAGTACCAAATTGATCCTCATCATCGGCTGCCTGTTTATCGGAGGCGTCTTCATCTCCTATTTTGGGATCAAGGCCTGGGTCGTGGTAAGGGAATCTGATGCACGGAAGAAGTCCGAAGAGAAGCTCCGGGAAAGCGAGGAGCGTTACCGCAATTTGTACAATAACGCCGCCATCGGTATCTATCGTATGACGCCGGACGGCAAAATCCTCTTTGCAAACCCGCATCTCGTCAGGATCCTGGGATTTTCATCGTTTGAGGGCCTCGCCGCCCGCAACGTGGAGAAGAGTGGAATTGCTCTCGCTCACCGGTTGCGGGGATTCGAAAGCTCACTCCGCGGCGAGCAGGAAGTGCGCGGCATCGAGTCGAATTGGCACAAGAGCGACGGAACAGAGATCTTCGTCAGAGAGAATGTAAGGGCGGTCTATAATCTCGACGGCTCGATCGCCTACTACGATATTACGGCCGAAGACATCACCGAACAGCGGAAACTTCAGACCCAGCTCCTCCAATCTCAGAAACTGGAGGCAATCGGGCAGCTCGCCGGCGGCGTTGCACACGATTTCAACAACATGATCGGCGTCATCCTCGGCTTCGCGACGATGATCGAAAAAGAACTGCAACCGTCTGACCCGAAACACAGAAAGATCAGATCGATCATCAATGCAGCAGAACGGTCTGCTGATCTCGCGAAGCAGCTTCTGGCGTTTGCCCGCAGACAGGTGATCACGCCCATCGTGATAAACCTGAATCGTGAAATCTCCTCGATCCAGAAAATGCTGGAACGGCTCATTGGTGAGAACATCACGATGACACTCGGCCTCGGCGAAGGTCTCTGGAACGTCAAGATGGATCCCGTCCAGATCGACCAGATTATCACGAACCTCTGCACGAATGCAAGGGATGCCATCGAGAACATCGGCAGCGTGAGCATCGAGACATCAAACCTGAGAATCGAAAAGGCATCTCAGGGACCACTTCACGGGCTCACTCCCGGCGACTATGTCGTGCTGAGTGTCTCCGACACAGGCCATGGCATCGACACAGCAATGCTGGAGCGGATCTACGACCCGTTCTTCACGACAAAGCCCAAGGGCAAAGGAACAGGACTCGGATTGGCAACGGTCTTCGGGATCGTGAAGCAAAACAACGGCCACATTGAAGTTGAAAGCGTGAGGGAGAAAGGGACGACGTTCAGAATCTACCTCATGAGATCGTTTGGTGAGATCGAGGAGCGGGAGGAGGTGCCGGAGACCATCCCCTCGAAAGGGACGGGAAACATACTGGTTGTGGAAGATGAAGAGGAGCTGCTTTCCTACATCTGTTCAACACTTGAGTCGCACGGGTACACCACGTTCTGCTCCACATCTCCACTGGAGGCCCTGAAGCTCTGTGCGGAAATGAAAGGAAAGCTCGATCTCCTGATCACTGATGTCATCATGCCTGAGATGAACGGTAAAGAGCTTCAGAAACAGGTCGAACAGCTGTTCCCGCAAACGAAGACTCTCTTCATTTCCGGATACACCGCAGACGTCGTGGCCGAACATGGAGTCCTGGAGAAGGAGACGTTCTTTCTTCAGAAACCCTTCACACCCAAAGGACTGCTCAGGAAGGTTCACGCAGTCCTCTCTGAAACTTAGAACGACAACTCGGCACCCCCCTCTCACCGAGATTGTCTCGCACGTAGAGAAGAAGGAGATTCCTCCGACACCTCAGTGACCTC
>DOWV01000052.1:1299-5698 GCA_003519375.1 Bacteroidota bacterium | reverse complement strand
CCGATAAGGGACGAGGTGACCATGGCCGATAGCAAGGGGCCAAGCGACGCGAAGTAGTAGAAGGAGAACGGGACGGGAAGATCGATCATCCCGTGCTTCTTCAGCGCCAGCGGTATGAGGGTGGACCAGGAGAAGATGTACGTGAGCACAACGTAAACAACCACCGGATGCTGTTTGGCGAGAGTGCGCATCTGTATGACCTCCGGGAATCAACGATGGTATGGAATCCAGCATTATCCACACAGGTACATCACGGCACAATCGCGCGATGGTTCTTCAGGCTCTCCCAAGGACCGTGCTAGCTTCTGACAGGACCCAGACTCGCCGCGGGTCCGTGAACCAGCCTTCATCTGCCGAATGAAGCGGCAAGCCTCGTCTTCGGCGAAGTGTATTACATGCGAGCAATGCTATTTACCGAAGTCGAACCAACCACTCGTATTAATGCTGACTCGGAGGACTACCGATGTTTCACAAGTCGGCACGCTTCATTTCTTTCGCAGCGAAAATCCTACAACAGCGAGAAGCTTGGAAAACGAAAACGGCTTTTCGACATACTCCTCCGCGCCGAGTTCCCGGCCGAGCTTGCCGGCAATCGCCTCAGCGCTGCCGGTGAGGAACACAAATGGAATGGACTGCGTCTGCGGATCTTCCTTGAGCATCTTAAGCGTTTCGAATCCGCTCAGACCAGGCATATCGATGTCACAAATGATGAGATTCGGACGTTCCTCTCTCGCTATCGCGAATCCGGTCGTACCATCTGCTGCACTCAGCACAGTGTACCCCGCTTTTTGAAGAGCACGCTGAACCGATTCCCTCTCAATCGAGTTGTCGTCGATAACAAGAATCGTGGACATTCTCCTTCCCCTCCTTCAGCCGGATCACTCCGACCTATTTTCGGTGCATCGATAAAATCTGCAGATTTGAAGACAACCATCCCAAATCTCGAAAACAACATCGCATACGTTATCGCGGAGCATGGGAAGCAGCGGTCGGCACATTGAACGGCCGCTCGTGCTTGTCGATGCATCCGACAGCCTGTATAATGGAGCTCCTATTCAGAATGGTGATCGGCTCGTCTGAGACATAGTTGCGCATGCGGCAGCCGGACAAGCTCACCGTAAGTTTCTTGCTGCCCCTGACAAGCATAAAGTCCTGTGACTTCCCGATCGTGGTCAGGGCGCCGTTGCGGCCGGAGAATGACTCGACATTTGAAATCGCCGTGTGCCCCTCACCTTCAATCACGAACGGATGGATATCTCTGAGTGCAGGGCCGGTGTTGGCAATGATGGAGCCCTGGGCGATCTGCCAGTTGCGGTTGATTATCCCCGCGCCCAGCTTGTGGATCCCAATCGTAACGCAATCGAAGTTGAAGCTCGTAAGTTGACCGTAGGTCTGAGGACCGAGATACGCCCCGCCGTAGGCGCCAAACGTAAAGACATCCATCAAGACCGCGTTGTCGGTGTGATTGATCGCGTACGTGAAAGTTTTCAAGGCCACCACCGCGTCGATGACCGACCGGCTGTATCCGCTTCGGATCAAACGCTGGTTGGCCGGATTGACGTGACAGTGCAGGATGCGGGGAATGTCATAGCAGTGGTCGATCCGGATAAACTCTCCGCTCAGGGGGTAGCCATAGCAATGTTCGAAAAGGATCTGCTCGCACGGGACACCGGCCAGAGCGTTGAAGTCCATTGCGATGTATTCGCCGAAGAACGTCAGGCACGAGAGCGTCACTCCTTGCGCTGCATGCGTGTGCGAGACTTGAATGGTGGGCGGATACTTGATGGTCTTGATTGGATCTGTCAGTGTCTGAGCCGGGTACCAGAATTGAAGTCCACGCAGCTGCGTGGCAGATTCCACGGTTATGAATGGCTTCGTTGTATCCTCGATCCGGAACACGCTCCCTACCGGTTGATGCTTCGAAGGATGTCTTGTCCCTCTCCCCACCGGACCGTGGACACCAACGAGGGAGACGTTCATACGCAGCACCACTCCGCCTGCGACCGGATACGGTTCATCCGATGGCTCCACGAACAATGCAGCGCCACGCGACGACGCCCAATCGATGGCCTTCTGCAAAGCTTCACGGTTCTTCTCGGCTGTGTTCGTCGACAGAACTCCGAACTCGCGGATGCTCCGCATCCCCTGGGCTCGCGCTGAATCCTGGGCTCTTCCTGCGGGCAAAACAAGCAACGCGACGGCGATGAAGCCAGGCAACAGATGACACCTTATCTGCCCTGTCAGAGTCGAGGAACTTATGATCACAGCATTTCCTCTCATGTTGGCAAAATACTCCCTTGCTCTTCGTGGTTTATGAATGTAAAAGCCTCGGCAGCGACCACACATCGGTGTCGGCGAATTCTGTTGCGATTTTCTCAATTATGACTATATTGTCATAAGTCATTTTTGAGAATGCCATCTTCCCAATAATGATTCTACCCACAGTGCCGTCTGGAACCATTGCTCCATCCTCAAAACACAAATCGTTTCTGGATTCTCATTCTTGACTGTGAAGAATATCAGCCCGGGTGAACCTTGGTTTGTCCATGGCGTGCAGATATGCATTCATCGTTCTTGCGAAACCGAGTTTGTGCTCATCGGCATCATGAGGACTCAGCCTGTGTCTTCCACCGATTGTACCTGGTTCAGATAATCAACCCTTCATTAACTTCCAAGGAGCATCTATGAGAAACTCTCTCAGATTCATCGCCGTCGCCTCGACGCTGTTTCTCGCTGCAACTCTGCCAGCTCAGTTCAAGATGGCGGTGGGACCCGCAGTCGGTTTGAATCTCAATCTCCATTCAGGATCCGATCTTCCGCAAAGCGGCAGCGGCCTTGGTCTCGCACTAGCGGGCGAAGCAGACATGTCCTTCAACAAGTCGCTGGGCCTCATAGCATCGCTGTATTTTTATGATGCCCGATCTGGTTCATATTCGATGACGGAGTCAAATGTCACGTACGACGTGAGTGCCAGCGTGTCGTACTTCCAGCTTGAGCCGCTCCTGAAGATTCAGATGCAAAATTCTCCACTCTATTTCGTCGCCGGCCCATCCCTGGGATTCAACCTCACCGGAGAAGGAGAGATCACCATCACCACGCCCGGGTACACTTTCCAGGGCGGCAGCAGAACGCAGAAACAGACATTTCAGAATATGAACGCACGATTCGAACTCAAGGCCGGCGCGGGTTATTCATTCCCGATGGGGAGCTTCGCACTCGATCCCAGATTCACCTTTGGTTATGGAATCACCAATGTGCAACAGAACGTAAATTGGAAGATTATGACTTTCCAGGCAATTGTCGCTGTCAAATTCAATATTATCTGAGACACAGCTGCACCCGCTCTGGAACCTCAACTCGCCTGGTGACTCAGCCATCGTCCGGTGCCGGCTGTTCGGTGCGGCGTGCCGGCTGAGTCACCGTGCAGATCATCTGGATCAGCTCGCGTGCGAACGCCGCCGCTGATCTATCGCCCGCCAATGGATGAACCGGATACCCGGACAATCGAAGAGAGAGGGCTTTCATTGCTGAGCCGATCAAGCGTCGAGACTGCATAATACACCTCACGCATCGACTCTCTGAGGGGTGGCTCGTCCAGGTACTCCTCTCTGTCCCTCCCCGTGACCGTCACAATGGAGTAAACATCGTCTTTTGAAAGTGACGGCTTCCCAGATCGGTAGACGACATACTGCAAAGCCTCCTTTGCCTCCGGCGCTTTCCACTGAACCACAATTCCTTTCGCAGACCACTCAGCCGTAACACTCGTCGGGGCCGGAGGCGCCGTGCTGTCTTTCCAGGGCGAGCGCGGGGCGAGTGACCAATACGGGAATTCATCCACCCCGAGCAATTCCCAGGCCCGCTCCAATCCCGTGGCGGAAAAGAACACAAGCCCCGGTAATCCTCTGCGCCGTACTTCCTTGATCTGTGCCACAATCTCTCCCCACCCAGCACTCTGTATCAATCGTGCCCCAAGTCCCGGATAGATCTGGCGATCAGATGATGCCCGGTCCTGCCACGCGGCCAATAACGGAATGAAGGGCATCGTGGGATGCGCCCGTTCCCGGTAGATCATCGGCATGATGAAGTCCACTTTCCCCAGTTCCATCCATCGGCGCCCATCCTGATAGACCGCGTCGTAGGAGGTCCACCCGCTGCCGCTCATTTTGCCGATCAATGCCGCAGAAACCTTGACCCACGGTTTCTTTCGACCAATGAGATTGTAGGCATCGAACACGAACTGGCTGATCTGATCGCGCTGCCAGTGCGCCCAGGAGAGTTTTGCCGGATTCCCTTCAGCGCTGTTGAAGCGTGCGACGCTGGCGGAATCGTGCGAATATCCTTTTCTCACGGATCCCTCGGGATAGCGGATGTGATCGAAATGCATCCCGTCGATGTCGTA
>DOWV01000052.1:0-1046 GCA_003519375.1 Bacteroidota bacterium | reverse complement strand
GCGGTGTCGTCTCGGGAGGAGGATCCTTCCCTCTCCAGATGGGAAAGACATTGATCCAAACGTGCAGCTCGAGTCCGAGGCGGTGCGCCTCGTCGACGGCATATTGGAGCGGGTCCCAGCCGGGATCTTTTCCAAACGTGCCACTGAGCGATTCGGCCCAGGGTTCCAGAGCTGACCGGTAATATGCGTCGCCATTTCCACGCGCCTGGAAGAAGACCATGTTGAATTTTGCGTGACGGGCCTTCTCAAAGAGGTGCGTGATCTTCGCTTTGGCCGAGTCGGGGTTTCTGCTTGCATACTCGAAGCGCGACATCCACATACCACGCGCCTCACGTTTGCCTGTGAATACTTCGCGGCCGCAACTGCTCAGAAGAAGGGATGCGACGGTGCTGATCAACAAGAAGTGTCTTCTCTTCATGGCTTTTCCTTTGGGGACGGTTTGAGTGGTGCGGAAACCTACGCAACGGGGGAGGCAAAAGCAAATCTATCCCTTACTCGAAGAACATCAGGCTAGATGTCGATTTGCAGCAGAGATACTGGTTACCGACGATGTGTGCGATTCTTGCTGCGGCATCATCGATTGGCGGTTGGGTCAGGGGGAATGTGTGCGGCATGTTTGCGACGGGATTCCAACTCATGGTGTTCGTGGCCCCGCAAGCTTTTTCCTCGTCGCCTCGAGCTCTTTCACCAACCTCTCTTCACCCGGCAATGCCAGCTTGTACTCCGCTGCAAGTACTTTGTTTGGCAAGCCTTCGAGAGCGTATTTTGCAACCGCAGAATCCTTCTCCGCGCAGAGTATAAGGCCCACCGGAGGATTCTCACCATCGTTGTTGGAGCGTGAATTGTGAAGAACGTCCCTCCACAATTCCGGAATTGCCGGACCCTGCTCTGAAGATATCAGACGGCGTATGAAGAATCTCAGATTCGGCAGAGGAAATCTTCCCAATTCCACGGCTTTCAGATTTCGCAGACGGTGTCTGCGAAATTGGCCGGAGAGTGTAGAAAAGCCTCATTTGTTCAAGATTTCTTTCGGATCAATTTCCGAG
>DOWV01000120.1:1883-5695 GCA_003519375.1 Bacteroidota bacterium | reverse complement strand
TGGCGCTCATCTCGCAATGTGTTACGATTACGAGCGAAATATTGCGAATCGCTGGGATAATGTCAAGCCAAGGAAGGAGCAATAGACACGAGACAAAGGCGGGTTTCGAAGGAATCGGCTACCTGATTGGTTTCTCCCGTACTAACGGAACAAATCGCACCGCGGTCACATTCTGTCTCGTGATGCGACCATGACGCTTCTCAACAAGAATGAGATTCTGTATGGAGAATGCCGCTCCGACCGGTATCACCATCTTCCCCCCCTCCTTCAATTGCTCGAGAAGCGGGAGCGGGATTTCCTCCGCAGCGGCAGTGACGATAATGCGGTCAAACGGAGCGTGCGCAATCCAACCGGCATAACCATCACCACAGCGCACGTTCACCTTTGCGAAACCCAGCGACTGTAACCGCTGCCGTGCCGATGTCGCAAGCGGCTCCAGGATCTCCACGGTCCAGACAGAATCTGCTATCTCCGCCAGCACGGCCGCCTGATACCCCGAGCCTGTTCCGATCTCAAGCACCTTCTGGTCTTTTTGGAGCTCCAGAAGTTCAGTCATCAATGCCACGATGTACGGCTGGGAAATTGTCTGGTCAAGACCGATCGGCAACGGTTGGTCGGTGTACGACAGATCCTGCAGCTCGGGAGGTACGAACAGGTGCCGCGGAACTCTCCTCATCGCACCGAGTACGGCTGTGTCCGCTATCCCCCGATCCTCTATCTGATCACGCACCATTGCCGTGCGGCGAAGTTCAAAAGCCTTGTCCTGCGGAAGATCTGCGGAGGGAGTCGATGATTTGGTGGCGCAGTTCGGAAACGCGTAGCTCAGTATGAGACCGCTTGCATCTGTTTGATAGAGGTAGAGAACAAGTCCACCGTATCGAGTCTTCCCATCCGAGTGGAAGACAACCCCTTTGATAATCATGTGCTCGCCGGATTCGTTCTCCTGAACGAGCGTGGCTCGATGAGTCAGTTTTTCTGGAGGGGCAGGGAACGGGGCCTGGTCCTGCGCCCAGAGAGACATCCAAAACCCTAAGACACAAGCCAAGAGAGAAATCATCGTCCGCTTCATAGCTCCTCCTCTCCAAAGTTCCTATTCGGATAACACGGCGACGATGCGTAAAGGTCCCCCCGAACCCCCTTTTATCTTTATCGGGAGCGCAATGACGGTGAAGGCTTTGTCCGGCAGCTGGTCGAGGTTCGCCACATTCTCCATCGCCGGAACGCTTTTTTCGTACAGCGTCACGTGAGTTCGGAAATCCTTCGACTGTCCGTAATCAATGCTGGGCGTGTCGAGACCGATGGCCTTGACGCTCCGGTTCTCAACAATCCATTTGGCTGCGTCGGGATGCAGGCCCGGGAAGTGAAGCTTCGCGACCGCGTCCGGTCCCCGCTCGTTCGTTCCCATGTACTTCACGCGGTCGGGCCAGAATTTTCCAAATCCGGTCCTCAGCAGAATGATAACATCATTCAGTTTCTCCCCGTGCGCCGACTCCCACGCAGTCAGGTCTTCGGTTGATACCTGGTAGTCCGGATTTTCCCGACACTGGGCGGATACATCAATCACAACGCCCTTGCCGATGAGCTTCTCCAGCGGCAACTGATCGAGATATGCCCTGTCCTTGAAGAAGTGAATCGGTGCATCAATGTGGGTGCCGCCGTGCTCCGGTGTCCAGAACCGATTTGCCGTATAGTACCACCCTCCTGGCGTGAATCCTTCTTGTCCCTTCTCAAACACGAAGCCCTTCTCGGTCGGCCAGTAAACGGTTGTGGAATCAAACGCATATGTCAGGTCGATGATTTTTCCCGAGAGTTCGTCAGGCCGGGAAGTGCAGGCATAGAGAGAGAATACGATCAGAAGACAGGCGAGTGACTTCATGGGGGGCTCCTCTTTATGGGGGACTGACGCAATCTATGAAGCCGCACAGACTTAATCAAGGAACTGAAAAGACGAAGGGGCGAGCTTACCTGCCCGCCCCTTCTTTGAGGTTGGTTGTGTGATGAGTATTATTTCAGAAGCGTCATTTTGCGAGTCGCTACGAAGTCGCTCGTCGCAATCCTGTAGAGATACACTCCCGTCGGAGCAAGTGCACCTGAATCGTCTTTGCCGTTCCACGAGGCGTTGTGTGTCCCTGCCTGCATATCCCGGTCGATGAGCGATGCAATCTTCTGGCCCAGGATGTTGTAGATGATCAGGGAGACACGTTGAGACCGCAGAAGACTGAAGACGATCTTCGTTGACGGATTGAACGGATTCGGATAGTTCTGTTCAAGACTATAACCGCTCGGCACCAGCGGATCAGATTCGACCGCGGTTGTCCCCATCGGATCCAGGGTTATATTGTTGGACGCCGGTTCCGGGCTGCCGGTCGCCGTGTAGGTTGGCGACGATGTCGTTCCCGGCGACGAAGAGTAACCCGGGTTGTCTGCAGTGACGGTGTAGGAGCCTGGCGCCAGACCCGCGATCGTATAGGCACCCGTCTCATCGGTAACTCCATAACCTGCGATCGACCCCCCGGCCCCGATAGCAAGAACTATCGTCCCGTCGATTCCTTTCCCACCACCTTTCACCGTGGCATTTACTGAGCCGGAGATGGAGGTGTATCCGGAGGCCGTCCTCGCCATCGCCTTTACATAGATATCGATGCCGACAACCTCATTCCCGTTGACGGTCACCTTCGATGCCTCACTCCATCGGTGCGTGACATTCCCGCTTGCGTTGTAGAACGAAGGGGGATAGTTTCCCGCAGGAACTGCCATGAGGATGTAGTCGCCGGGCAGCATCTCAGAGAACGTGTACGCGCCCGTTGAATCGGTGTCCGTGACGTAGTGCTTGCCAACCCGCCACAGATCCGCCTTCAGCCACCGCTCGCGGTATGCAATCACATGTGCTTTCACGCCCAACCCGGTCACGGAATCGATGACGGCACCGTTGATCTCCCCAAGAGCCACCGCGGGAATCGGGGGAAGGGCAAACGTCAGTGTCAAGGCCCCACTCAGGCGAATGATATCGGCTTCGAGAAGGTTCGTCTTGTCCTTGTGGAATATCTTCACATAGCCTTTGGCGAATGCGTACGCGATGTAGTTCCCCTGAGGGATGCGCAATGTGAAATGGCCCAGCGAATCGACATTGGTCTTGAACACAAATCGCGAATTCCCATCCAGGCGATGGTCGAGCGATATGTCGGTGTCAAAACTCGCCCGCATGTTCGACATCGTCGAGGCATCCAGGGAGAGGCGCTTCGTGGAGTTCAATGCGAACTCGGCACCCACGAAGACGACCGTCGCACCGCGCACGGGCGCCAGCCTCACCGTGTCAACAACGGTCCCCTCGACGGTGAACAACGTTGTCGGCTTGTATCGTGAATCCAGAGTGAATGTGATGGAGGTCGAAGCATTCGCCGTCACGGTAATCGACTTGGCATTGTTGATGCTGAGGGCGCCATCATACCATTCAGGCAGGTATTCCGGATGCTCTGCGTGAGCAAAGTAGTTGCCGGCATCCACATGCTCCATCGTGAAATGGCCCCTCTCGTCCGTGATGGCTTTGTAGTCGAAGAATAGATTACGGTCGCTCCGGTAAAGCTGTACGATCACCTTACCGATCGGCTTCCCCGTCGTGTCGACCACGGTCCCCTCTACGATACCGTCTCCCCCGGAGACACGCACGGAAAAGCGCTGCACAGCTTGCCCCCCCTTGCTCGAGACCACCTTGATCTCCACGGCAACGAACCCTATCTCCTTCGGAATCCACGTCACGAGTCCCGTGGAATCTATGGTCATTCCCGCCGGAGCGGCCGTCAATGAATAACGAA
>DOWV01000120.1:0-1656 GCA_003519375.1 Bacteroidota bacterium | reverse complement strand
TTGTTTATGCTGCCCAGGACGGATACGACGACGATATTGCTCTTGAGAACACCCCCCGCTTTGGTCTTTGCAGACACGAAGTAGGCGAACATCATGGAATGTTGTGTCACCAGAGGGCGATCGAGGTAGGAGGTTCTCGTGGTAGAATCGATTTGCTTAAACTGTGACGCATCGGGAACGGTTCCCACCGATATGGCACCCATCTCGATGGAAGCGCGGAATATCGAGTAGACACCGACTGTGTCTTTTGAAATTTTCTCCCAACCGAGATAGACACCCCCGGTCGATTCGACCATCGCTTTTAGCCGAATCGGAGGTGTGCTAATTTGAGCCGTCGCTTGTTCGGCCCCCAGGAAAAGAAGTGAAGCGAAAACACACGAAGTAGTGAGAATTCGACGCCACATAGATCCCCCTTTTTTATTGTGAATGATTGCTCTCTCCAGGAAGCTGACCCTCAAAGCTCGTACCAGGGGCATTGCGTGGAATTCGGAGAGATTTGAGCCCCCTGGAACCTACGCTGCGCAAGATTTGCGCAGCGGTATGCAGCAATAGCACACCAGAATCAATGTCCTATTTGCCGACTTTCTAGAAAGAGAAACGTGCAGTGATTTGAGGGCCGGAAGAGATATGAAGAGTAATCGGGGAGGATGTCGGAGGAAGGTCAAAGAATGCGTCGAACTGGGAATAGAGGTACAGGAGGACAAACGTCGCAGCGGCGTAGTATTCCGCCTTATGATACTTGAAATACAGATCGTACCGGGACGAGGCCGACCCGGGAGAGTCCGCGCCGAGATATTGGCTGCGGGCATCTCTCCTCTTCACGTCGAAGTACATTGTTGAGCCGAGACTCAGAATTCCCGCGCCGAGCAGGACATAACCCTTTGTCGTGCGACCCTGATGAAGCTGCTCCCAGCCTGGAAAGATGAGCGTGCGGAATGAGACACTTGAAGGGTTGACAGCCGAACCTGCCGGCTCCAACCGTGGTTTCTCGCCGCTCTGCTTGATCTCGCCCTGTCGCCGTTTCGCCTGGTCAAACACTGCGAGGATCTTCGGTGAGGTGAGGATCGGATCAAGCGTATAGGTAGAATCAAGCGCAAGGATTTCCAGGAAATGGTCGGCTGCTGAAAGGTTGTTGTTCTGAGCCACCAGGCAGAATGCCAGGTACTGTTCTGCCGCGATGCGTGACGACGGTTGAAGTGATCGGTTATCCAGCAAACGGCGGGATTCAACCTCTGCGGACAAGTATGATCCTTGTTCGTAGAGCGACTGGATGATCCCAAGCGTGGAATCGACCTGTTGCTGTCCGGGGGATCGGCCCACGTACATCACACAAAGAAGGACCCAGAGGATATTCCGGCGCATGCGCTGCTGCATGATCGATTGCTAGTTTTTCGCCCGTTTGTTAAATGTGTGTACCACTCGAACCGTGTCACGAGGCGCAACCACCACGGACGAGATGATATCTTCGAACGCCGGATGGTGAAGCCGCACTTTCCGAGTACCGGCCGAAACGAGAAGCGGCCGGCTCATCGGCGTCGTGCCGCGTTGCTGGTCGTCGATGTAGACATCGGCCCACGGCATGACACTGACGAATATGAAACCCGTGTTCGCAAAGAAATCCGCCTCGATACTCTCGAGAGTACCCGGTTCGATGGC
>DOWV01000263.1 GCA_003519375.1 Bacteroidota bacterium | reverse complement strand
CTTCGAAGGCACCCGGGATGCCGTGTTCATTGTAGATTTCCAGGATCGATTCGTTGCTGTCAACATCGCGGCCTGTCACTTGACAGGATACACGAGAGACGAACTCTTGAAGATGCGAATCCCAGACCTGCATGAGGAGGAAGATCTTGCAGCATATAATAAGTTCCGGGACCGGATCATGGCTGGAGACCCAATCCTGAGCGAGGCCAGAATTAGGCGCAAGGATGGTCTAAAAGTCGACACTGAGTTCAGCAACTCTCGTGTCTTCATCGCAGGCATTCCCTACATGCACACTACGGCAAGGGATATTACCGAGCGCAAGCGGGCGCAGGAGGCACTGCACGAGAGTGAGGAGCGTATCACCAAAGCTTTTTGCGCCATCCCGGATGCGCTGATCATCAGCCGGCTGGAGGATGGGAAGATCCTCGAAGTCAACGATAGTTGGTATAAGGTATTTGGTTACAGCCGTGAGGAGGTCATTGGGAAGAGCTCACTTGCCCTCGACCTATTCGCGGATTCAGCCGACCGCCAACGTGCCATTGCTTTGCTTCTTAAGCAGGGATTTGTGCGCGATTTCGAGCTCCAAATCCGACAGAAATCAGGCGCGTTACGCACGGTTGTTCTATCAATAGAGCTTCTGGAGATTCACGGCGAACAATACATGATTTCCGTTGTTCAAGACATCACCGAGCGCAAAATGACGGAGGAGTCGCTAGCAGAAAGCGAAAGGAAGCTCAAGACCCTTTTCGAGATATTGCCAGTAGGAGCCTCCATACTCAACGCACAGCGGAAGATCGTCTATGTGAATCCTGCCCTGGAAAGGATTTTAGACATTTCGAAAGAGAGTCTGTTCAAAGGAGATTACGGGAGTCGAACGTATCTCAGACCTGATGGAACGCTCATGCCTGCCGAAGAGTTTGCCAGCGTACGGGCAATCAAGGAGCAAAGAGCGGTTCACAGCGTTGAGACCGGCGTCGTGAAGGAGGATGGCACAATTATTTGGATTAGTGTGAGCGCAGTTGCACTGGGATTTCCAGATTGGGATGTGCTCGTCGTGAGTTCTGACATCACCGAGCGCAAGCGGGCGGAGATTGAAATGAACAGGCAGAGAGAAACACTTCAAAAAGTGTTTGACCATATTCCGGTGATGATCACGTACTTTGATGAAACCGGGGATATCAAAATGGTTAATCAAGAGCTTGTTCGAAAATTGGGATGGACTTTTGAGGAATGGAAAACCGAGAACATCTTAGCGAAAAGTTACCCCGACTCGGAAGCGTTGAAAGAAGCCCTTGATTTTATGGTTAGTAAACGAAGTGGGTGGAAGGATTTCAAAACTACAACAAAATCCGGCACTGCTATAGATACAATGTGGACGAATATCTTGCTCCCCGATGGTGTTTCAATTGGAATAGGGCAGGACATCACCGAGCGCAAACGGGCGGAGGAGGCACTCCATGTCAGCCTGGAAAAGTACCGGGTCTTGTTCGAATCGTTTCCACTCGGCATCACCATTACAGACAAATCGGGCAAGATCATGGAAGTGAATCGCCAATCAGAACGATTGTTGGGCATCACTCGCGATGCACACACTCAAAGGAGCATCGACAGCAAGGATTGGCAAATCATTCGTAAGGACGGCACGTCCATGCCCGTCGATGAGTTTGCCAGCAATAGGGCATTGCAGGAAAACCGTCTGATTGAGAACGTGGAGATGGGGATTGTAAAGGACAAAGGGAAAATAACTTGGATCAATGTGACCGCCGCGCCCATCCCGCTGGAGGACTATGGTGTCGCCATCGTCTACAGTGACCTCACCGATCGCAGGCTTGCGGAAGAGCGTCTCAGGAGAACGCAAGAGCAGCTTCGCCTCCTTGCCGCCCATCTGGAGAATGTGCGAGAAGAGGAGCGAAAGCACCTGTCGCAGGAGTTCCACGACCAGGTTGGGCAAATTCTGACGGCCATCAAAATAGATTTGTCGATGTTGCAACGGACCGTCGCGGACTCCCGTAAGGAACTATCGCGGTCTGTCATCTCTCTGGACATTGTATCGATGCACGGTATGATCGACAGGGCGATTGCGATCATACGGGAAATCATGTCCGAGCTCAGGCCTGAGCTGCTCGATGAACTGGGAATCGTTCCGACATTGGAGTATGAGGTCGAGAGGTTCCAGCGCCACAGTGGTATTTCTTGCACATTCCGCTCGGCGGCTGGCGAAATCGCACTTGACGCGAAGAAATCCATCGCAATGTATCGAATCTTCCAGGAGGCGATCGCAAACGTGGCGCGGCATGCAAAGGCCACAAGTGTGGAAATATCGTTGCGAAAAGAAGGCGCCGATCTTGTCTTGGAAATCAAGGATAATGGAATAGGGATCTCAGCCGATGCTGAAAATGAAGCCCGCTCGTTCGGCCTGATTGGTATGCGAGAGCGAGCGATTCTGCTCGGAGGAACTCTGGAGATTGGCGGGGTTGAAAGAAAGGGGACGACAGTTCTTGTCCGGATACCATACGAACACACGCTCACCGATGGAGGTGTTGCCTTATGATCAGAATCTTCATCGCCGATGATCATGTCCTTATTCGGGAAGGATTCAAGAAGCTCCTCCGTGAGGAAAAGGACATGGGTGTCGTGGGGGAAGCTCAAACCGCTGCAGAAATTCTCGACCAGATCGTGCAATCCGAATGCGACATCCTTGTGCTGGACCTGGGACTTCCTGACAGGCCGGGGCTGGAAGTGTTGAGAGAAGTCAAGAGAATGCTTCCTCATTTGTGTGTGCTCATCCTGAGCATGTTTCCCGAAGACCGCTTTGCGCTAAGGGCGTTGAAGGCGGGTGCCGACGGGTACCTTTCGAAGGACAGTGCTGCGAACGAGCTTGCGCGAGCTATCCGCCGGATAGCCAGCGGGAAGAAATACATCAGTGAGAACCTGTCTCAGGATCTTTTGGAAAAGGTACGTAGCGAAATTCCTGTGATGATGCATGAAGCGCTCTCTGATCGGGAATTCCAGATCCTCCAGATGATTGCATCCGGAAAAACAATTTCGGCTATCGCGTCCCAATTGAATCTAAGTGTAAGCACTGTGAACACACACAGAGCGCATATTCTTGAGAAGATGAACATGCACACCAATGCTGAGTTGATGCGGTATGTGATTGAGAATAAGCTGGTGTAGGGAAGCCAAGACGGATGGGAGAAACGGCGAAGCGGTGAAAGGGAGAAGAAAGAGTGAGCGAATGGGAGAACCGGTGAATCGGAGAAGATAGGGAGAAAACAATGGCAGAAAGGATCAATAACTACAAAGCCCTTCGTGTTTATCAGAATGCTCTGGACGCGGCGATGAAGGTCTTCGAGCTATCCAAGAGTTTCCCGAAAGAAGAAAAATATTCCCTCGTCGATCAAATGCGACGCTCCTCACGTTCTGTGTGTTCAAACATTGCGGAGGCATGGCGGAAAAGAAGGTACGAAGGGGCATTCGTTTCGAAGCTTAGCGACGCTGAGACTGAAGCATGTGAAACTCAAGTGTGGATCGAGTTCGCTTGGCGGTGCAAATACGTGAGCGAGTTAGAAGTGAAGGCGCTCGATGGAGCGTACGATCACATTCTCGCACAACTTGTTACAATGATCGACAGTCCCAGGAAATGGCTCGTGCACGCGAAGAAATGACCTGTTCCATTCTGACAGCTTCCATATCACAGGTTCGATCTCTCCATTTTCCCCAATTCTCCGGTTCGCTCATTCGTTAGTTCCGTTCTGCCATTCTCCGCGACACAGCCTCGATCTCTCTTTTTCACCCATTCACCGTTTCCCCGATTCGCTCTTTTCCTTCTCCAACACTTCGCCCAAATCCCCCTTTTTCCCCCATTCTCCAGTTCGCCCATCCGCTCGTTCCGTATCCCCCCCATCGGTTCTCTTTTTGCCAAGCGCCCGCCACCTAATCTGCGTGTTAAGCTTGCGAGGTGACGGTCACTTATCTGCCGCGTTTGTCCATTCCACGCGTCCGCAGTTTTTGCCGAATATTCCATTGCCGTTCTCTCCTGTTTCAGCACTTTCATTGGCGTTCTACCTCTTTCTCATTTCTGGTTAGGCATTGGTCATCACAGATATATCCGACAAGAATCAAGAATCACACGATACCGTCTCCCGAGCGATAAGAGTAATCTGTACTGCCCGCAAAACGGCAGAGAGGCCAGGAGATTGCAGATGAAACTTTTCGTTGCAGATGATTCCTCCATGATTCGCGAACGCATTGTTCGAATGGTCACAAATACGCCGAATGTTCAACTTGTCGGAGAAGCGGCGGACGGCATGGAAGCCCTGCGCGGCATTCGCGAGACAAAGCCCGATCTTGTGATACTTGACCTGAAAATGCCGAAAGCAAGCGGTATTGAAATCCTGCCGCTGATAAAACTTCTCTCCACGCCGCCCACGGTAATGGTTCTTACGAACTACGCAACACGCCACCATCGTGAGGCGTGCGCCAAGTTCGGCGCAGATTACTTCTTTGACAAGTCGACGGAGCTCGAGAAAGCTCTCGAATTGATTGAAAGCCTCGCAGGGAAGGAGGTTTTGTAGATGCTGCGAGTACTAAGCGGGGACTCAATGGAAGGCGCTATGAATCCTGATTCTCGTAATCACTTCGACTGGTGGATGGGTAAATTTCCGCTTGTTGCAGGAACGACCGCGCTTGTCGCCGGAACGATTGTTCTCATCGGATGGCTGTTCGATATCCCCGTACTGAAGAGCTTGCACCCCGACCTGGTTTCAATGAAAGCAAACACGGCGCTCGCCTTCTTGCTGGCGGGAATGTCGCTGCTGCTTCACTCTTCTCGAGGAACCGGCGGGCAGAGAATGACAGCCCGGTTCCTGGCTTCGGTCGTCGGTTTGATCGGGCTGCTCACTGTGGCGGAGTATGCATTCGCGTGGGATGCCGGCATCGACCAACTTCTGTTCGATGAGCCGCAAGGGACATTCGGCACTTTCTCTCCCGGGCGAATGGCTCTTAACACCGCGATCAGTTTCTGTTTGCTGGGAGTGGCGCTTGTGATCATGAAGGCGGGGAACCGATGGAGCAGTAAGTTGGCTCAAATCACCGCTCTCATCTTCGGCCTGGTTGGGCTCCTCGCTCTTCTTGCCTACTTTTACGGCTTGTCAGATTTCACAGGACTTGCCATCTACGCAAGGATGGCACTGCACACGACGGTCTCGTTTATACTTTTGAGTCTTGGAGTGCTCTGCGTGCAGCCGGGAGTCGGTGTGATGGCTGTGGTCACGGGGAAAGGCTCGGGTGGTTATGTGGCGCGTCGTCTTATGGTGGCTGCGATCGGATTACCCGTCCTTCTGGGTTGGCTTGTCGCTGAAGGGGAAATCAGGAGATGGTATGGCGATCAGTTTGGTGAGGTGATCGCCGCGACTGCGAGCGTCGCCATCTTCGTGCTTCTGATTTGGAAGATTGGGCGATCGCTCGATACACAAGATGCGGAACGAGCAGTTTTGCAGCAAGCGCTGAATCGAAGCGAGACTGAGTTCAGAGAGTTGTTTGACGGGGCTCCCGGGGGGTATCATGAAATCGATAGCGAGGGACGCATCACGCGGGTGAACAAGACCGAGGTCACATTGCTTGGGTATCAGGCCGCAGAAATGCTGGGACGATTCGTCTGGGAGTTTCTCGATGAGCCCGTCGTGTCGAGGCAATCTGTTCTCGCCAAACTGGCCGGCGCAAAACCTCCGGCGAGAGGCGTTGAACGACTCTATCGGCGAAAAGACCTGACGACGATTACCGTTCTCAGCGAGGATGTGCTTCTACAAGGTGCCGATGGCCGGATCACCGGCATTCGCACTACTCTCCACGACATCACGGAGTTGAAGCGCTCACAGATCCTGTTCCGCCAGAGCGAAGAACGATTCAGGCAGGTCGCAGACAACGCCGGGGAGTGGATTTGGGAGACGGATCCCCATGGATTGTACACCTTCTCAAGCTCTGCCGTTCAAGCGATCCTGGGCTATCATCCGGAGGAGATTATCGGGAAGAAGCATTTCTACGATTTCTTCACACCGGACACCCGGGATGAACTGAAACATGCCGCCCTCAATGCTTTCGAGCAAAAGGAACCTGTCCATAGATTTCTCAATACGAACCTCCACAAAAACGGCAATATCGTCATTCTGGAGACGACGGGTGTTCCGGTGCTCGATGAAAAGGGGGAACTCCTGGGCTATCGTGGAACTGATACTGACATCACCGCGCGGAAGCGAGCGGAAGATTCACTGAAGCAGTCCGTTTCGCTCCTGCAGGCGACGCTCGAATCTACAGCGGACGGTATTCTCGTGGTTGACGGATCCGGCAGGATCTCAAGCTACAACGCTCAGTTTGCAGCGATGTGGAACTTGCCGGATGATGTTGTAGCGACCAGGGATGACGAGCGCGCGCTGAATCATGTCTTGGGGCAGTTGAAAGACCCGGAAGCCTTCATCTCGAAAGTGAAAGATCTTTATGCACGTCCGGATGAAAACAGTTTCGACGTGCTGGAATTCAAAGACGGGAGGATATTCGAGCGGTACTCCCAGCCGCAACGAATCGAAGGGAAACCGACCGGTCGCGTCTGGAGTTTCCGGAACGTCACCGAGCGCATGCGCGCCGAGAAGGCGGTCATGGCATCGGAGCTGGAGTTGCGGCGTGTTTGGGAAGGCTCGTTCGACGGGATGCGTGTTGTGGATGGGCAGGGCACCATTCTTATGGTCAATGAGGCCTATTGCACTTTGATCGGGAAAGGCCGGGAAGAACTCGTGGGAAAACCATTCTCGATTATCCTTGTCGAATCGCTGCAGCGGCAAGCATTGGAAAAACACAAGCAGAGATTTTCTTTGGGAACAATCGGGCCGCGCGCTGAAAAGGAACTGGAGCTATGGGATGGGAGAAGGGTCTGGTTTGAGGGAAGCAATTCTTACATCGAGATCGAAGGGCGGCCAAAGAGACTCCTGAGCGTCTTTCGGGATATCACCGAGCGCAAACGAACGGAAGCGTCACTGGCCGCCGAACGGTCGCTGCTGCGCACACTCATTGACCACCTGCCTGACTCTATCTACGTGAAGGATGCCGCGTGCCGAAAGATCCTTGCCAATCCGGTGGACGCCCATGCCATGGGTGCCTCCTCGGAAGCCGAGGTGCTCGGCAAGACCGACTTCGACTTCTATCCACTGGAACTGGCGGCTGCATTCAACGCGGATGATCAGATCGTCATCCGATCCGGGCAGCCGGTGCTCAACCGCGAAGAAATGATGACCCTGCCGGATGGAACCCTCCGCTGGCTCGTGACCTCCAAGGTGCCGCTGCGCGACAGCGCCGGACAGGTGATCGGCCTCGTAGGCATCAGTCACGACATCACCGTGGGCAAACGCGTCGAACATGAGCGCGAACTGCTGCTGGAGGAATTGAGAACCGCTCTTGAAAACGTAAAGACCTTAAGCGGACTGGTCCCGATTTGTGCTCATTGCAAGAAAATCCGAGATGACCAGGGTTTTTGGAATCAACTCGAGACGTATATCGTGGATCACACGGATGCCAACTTGACGCATGGGATCTGTCCGGATTGTGCAAAACTGTATTTTCCGGGTATTGCAGTATAGGGCGCACCGGGAATCTCTTGTCGACCAGAGGTGTGTGCCTTTCGAACCAGTTGCAGCTTGAACCACCCCGGCACAGGAGAGGGAGCCCGTGCCGGATGTAAGCTTCATCGATCCCATTTATGGGGGGCTATGATCATGCAATCTTCCAGGCATGAGATAGAAGTAGCGCGCGTTCTGATGATTGCCCTTCCGGCAGCCGCGGCCGGCATCGGGCTTCTCGCTCTCGCCGGTTGGATTTTTGGAATTCCGCTCCTGGCCAGCTTCGGCGCGGGACTGATACCGATGGCGCCCAGTACGGCGCTGCTTTTCGTGCTTTTCGGAGCGGTGCTCGCTTTCGGCACTCGCTTTCCCTCGAAACGCGCATCGCTCGTCTCGACAATTATTGTCGGCTTCCTGGGTATCGCCATCGCGCTTCCGCTGTTTTTCTTGTCCTCCGCAGGCATACACACGTCATTTGAGCATCTCGGATTTTCACCAACGGCGACATTCAATGGCGTACCGATGGGGCATATGTCTCCGGTGACGGCGATCTGTCTCGTGGTGATCGCTCTTTCATTGGTGGCGACGAGGACTTCTTCGGCACTGCGAAAATGGCCGACGGTTGTGGTCTTTTGGCTGGCTTGTTTCGTTATCCTTGTTTCGCTGGGTTTGCTCCTTGCCTACATGATTGGGACGCCTATTCTCTACAGCAGCGATGTCATTCCTCCCGCGCTCCCGACTTCACTCGCGCTTCTCGTGCTTGCGCTCGGGTTGCTGATGAGTGCCGCCCGGCAGTTGAGGCCGCATCGTAATATAAAGGATGCAGAGTCCTCTCGTGAATCCTTTGTCCTCGTCCTGGTTTTTGTCCTCTTGGCTTCGGGCATCGTGACGGCAGGATACTTCAACTACGGGAACTACGAGAAACATTACAGGTTGGGTGTCGAACGACAGCTCTCCTCCATCGCACAGCTCAAGATGCAGGAGCTGATGAGTTGGCGGAAAGAACGTCTCGGAAACGGACAAGTTTTCTTTATGAACGAGGTTTTCTCCGCTCTCGCGGCACGGTACTTACGAAATCCAAATGACCGGGACGCGACAACAAGCCTTCGGACCTGGCTCGGACAAGTAAGAAGTGCTTATGATTACGATCTCGTGATGCTCCTTGATGCACAGCTCAAAACGAGATACGTCTTTCCTGAAAGCAAGGAACTGGTACCTTCTATGATTGACCAGAACTCCAGTGAAATACTCCTCTCGGGGCAAATTGCGTTTCAGGATTTTTACCGAAACGAAAAGGATGGCCGCGTTTATCTAAAGGTGCTGGTGCCGATTCTTGATAAGCGCTCGCCCGGAAAGTTGGTCGCAGTTCTTGCGTTGAGGATCGATCCGGAGATCGACCTCTATCCGTTGATAAACCGATGGCCCGTGCCAAGCCTATCCTCTGAGACTCTTATCATTCGCCGCGAAGGAAATGAAGCGCTCTTCCTCAACGAACTCTTATTCCAAAAGAATACTGCCCTCAAATTGCGCATGTCGCTCTCAGACACACTCGTAGTAGGCGTTAAGGCTGCCCTGGGTCAGAAGGGAATCGTAGAGGGAATAGATTACAGGGGAGCGCCTGTCCTTGCAGACGTCAGGCCGATACCCGGTTCACCATGGTTCCTCATCGCGCGCACAGATGTTTCAGAGATCTATCTGCCCCTGAGAGATCGGTTGTGGGAGATGATCGGGCTGATTGGTGTCCTGCTTTTCGGGGCGGCGGCTGGTGTTGGCGGCTTGTGGCGCCATCGGCATGCCCGCTACTATAGGGAGCAATTTGAGGCCGCTTACGCGTTGAACGCTTCAGAACTTCGTTATCGCCGACTCTTTGAGACAGCAAAGGACGGCATACTGATCCTCGATGCCGAAACGGGAATGGTTGTCGATGTGAATCCCTTCCTGGTGGAGCTGATGGGTTTCTCGCACGAGGAATTTCTCGGAAAGAAGATCTGGGAGCTGGGATTCTTCAAAGATATCGCTGAGAACAAGGCGAATTTCCTTGAATTGCAGCAGAAGGAATATGTCCGATACGAAGACTTGCCCCTCAAAACGGCCGGCGGGCGGCTGATCAATGTCGAGTTCGTCAGCAACATCTACATGGTGGATGGCCAGAAGGTGGTCCAGTGCAATGTCCGCGACATCACGGAACGGAAGCGGGCGGACGAGGCATCGCGCGAACGCGAAAAGAAAATCAGTACCCTATTCGAAATACTGCCGGTGGGGATTTCCATCCTCGACGCAGCGCGCAAGATTAGCTATGTAAATCCCGCTCTGGAAACGATGCTGGGGCTTTCCGAAGAAGTGTTGCAGAAAAAGGTGTACGAAAACAGAAAATACCTCGATTCAGCCGGAGCACCAATGCCTGCGGATGGCTTTGCCAGTGCGCAAGCACTGAAGAACAATCAAGTCATTCGTAACGTCGAGACCGGTGTAGTCAAGGAAGATGGTAGCGTGATTTGGACAAATGTCAGCGCAGTTCCGGTAGATTTTCCGGACTGGAAAATAGTCGTGGTCACTTCTGATATCACCGAACGCAAGCGGGCAGAGGAAGAAATCCGAAAGCTCAATGCCGGGCTGGAGACGCGCGTTGTCGAACGCACGGCTCAGCTCGAAGAGGCCAACAAGGAACTTGAAGCATTCTCGTATTCCGTGTCGCACGATTTGCGCGCGCCGCTCCGAGCAGTCGATGGATTCTCCCGGATTGTGCTCGAAGAATACGGACCGAAACTGGATCCCGAAGGTCTGAGGCTCTTACATGTCATCTGCACAAACACGCAAAAAATGGACGAGCTTATCACAGATCTGCTCGACCTTTCACGAGTGAGCAGGAACGATATGAAGTTTTCGCTTGTCGATATGAAAACGCTGGCCATCTCGATCTACAACGAAGCGGCCCCGCCGGACACCCGGCAGGACCATTCTTTCTCGGTGTCCGCGATACCGGAAGCGTTTTGTGACCCCGTCCTCATGAAGCAGGTGTGGAGGAATCTGATCTCCAATGCTATCAAGTTCACGACACCGGTGAAGGACCGCCGGATCGAAATAGGGGGGCACTCCGAAGAAGGAAAAGCGGTCTACTTCATCAAAGATTCGGGTGTCGGATTCGATCCCCGCTACGCACATAAGTTGTATGGCGTGTTTCAGCGCCTGCACAAGGCGGAAGAATTTGAGGGAACAGGTGTTGGACTCGCGATAGTACAGCGGATCATCCATCGCCATGGCGGAAAGGTATGGGCAGAGGGGAAGGTGGGGGAGGGGGCGACGTTTTGGTTCTCGTTGCCAAAGAGGCAAGAGGGAATAGGGAATAGTCAATAGGGGGCAGTATGGAAAACGTGAAAAAGAAGATTGAAAGCCACCGGGACCTGCTCGTGTGGCAAAAGAGTATGGATTTGGTGGAAGCAATCTATCGAATTACTCAGAAGCTTCCTTCGCATGAGCAGTTTGGGTTGATATCTCAACTGCGGCGGGCGGCGGTGTCTATTCCGTCAAATATCGCGGAGGGGTACGGGAGACAATCGAGCGGCAGTTATCGGCAATTTCTCTCAGTTAGCCGAGGCTCTCTCCTGGAAGTAGAAACACAAATTGAAATATGCGTCAGGTTGGGATATTTGACTGAGGAGGACACCTCGGGTGTTCTCGCTGGAATCACGGAACTTGGCAAAATGCTTACATCACTCATTTCAAAAATCAAATAACGCATTCACCATCACTATTGCCAATTCACTCTTGCCTGTTGCCACATATAAGGA
Organism: Bacteroidota bacterium; assembly: GCA_003519375.1. Taxonomy (GTDB): domain Bacteria; phylum Bacteroidota; class Ignavibacteria; order UBA10030; family UBA10030; genus UBA9647. The sequence goes on along the minus strand of DOWV01000263.1, from coordinate 1,447 downwards.
GCCACCTCATGCCCACCACCGAAGTCGAAATCCTGCTCGTTGAAGACAATCCAAACGATGCCGAATTGGCCATCAGAGCATTGAAGAAACACAACCTGGCAAACCATGTCGCCGTCGTGACCGATGGCGAAGAGGCGCTCGAATTCATGTTCGCGCGCGGGAAGTATGCAAAGAGGAACGTCGAATCAGGCCCGAAGATCATACTCCTCGATCTGAAGCTTCCGAAGGTAGGTGGACTTGAAGTGCTGAGAGAGATCAAAAGTGATCCGAGAACGAAAGTCATTCCTGTCATCGTCCTGACATCTTCCAAAGAAGAAAAAGACATTGTGGAAAGTTACAAGCTGGGAGTCAACAGTTACATCTTGAAACCTGTCGATTTCGACAAGTTCGTCGAATCCGTCAAGGACATCGGATACTATTGGTTGCTTTTAAACCAATCGCCGATACGATAGAAGCGGTCTCACAAATGCCGTGGATGTACAAATTCCGGCAAGGGCGTCAGTTGAAAAGCGTTTCACTGAGGGGCACAGAGCGGGCGCAAAGGAATACAGAGATATCTTCTCTGTGTGACTCTGTGATCCTCCGTGTACCTCTGTGTCCCCAACCAAAGCGTTACACAGAGAGAGACAGAGTGGTCACAGAGGACCACTGAGAAAGCTTCGCAGTCGAGTCATTGGAAATTCTTGAGGAATATTATGGAAAACACAAATCCGCTGCGCATCCTGTTCGTGGAAGATCTGCCGTCTGATGCAATATTGGCTGAGCGGGAGATTCGAAAGAGCGGACTTGAATTCAGCTCGAAGAGGGTCGACTCGAAGGTCGCATTCCTGAAGGCGTTGGAAGAATTTCACCCCGACGTGATCGTGTCCGACTATTCGATGCCGGGATTCGACGGGATGCAGGCCCTGAAGCTTTCATTGGAACGCGACTCCCGGATTCCCTTCATTCTTCTGACGGGATCCATGAACGAAGAGACGGCTGTAGCATGCATGAAGGCCGGGGCATCGGATTATGTGATCAAGGAGCACATGTCAAGGCTTCCATTTGCGGTAAGAGAGGCCATTCACCAAAAGAAAATGCGCGTCGCCAGGGATGAATCTGAGCGCGCACTCAGTGAGAGCGAGAACAAATATCGCATCCTCGTGGACAATGCAAATGAAGCCATCGTTGTGGTGCAAGACGGTCTTATTAAGTTTGTTAATCGTAACGCAATGGAATTGACCGGCTATTCGGAACAGGAATTCGCGGCAAAACCGTTTACCGAGTTTATTCACCCAGATGACCGCAACATAGTAGTGGAAAACTACATGAAGCGGGTGAAAGGGGAACCTGTACCAATAAGGTATTCATTTAGAGTCATAACCGTCGAGGGCAATGTCAGGTGGGTGGAGACAGGTGCGGCTATACTTAAATGGCAAGGTAAGCCCGCCACCCTGAATTTCCTCAC
>DOWV01000382.1:13262-18791 GCA_003519375.1 Bacteroidota bacterium | reverse complement strand
CTGCTCCTCCCCGCTCTTGTAGTACATCAGCAAAAGGATACCCGTGATCACCTGAAGAATGAAGAGGAAAAGAGAGACCCCCCCGAAATAATACCACACTGAGTGCCGGTGCACGGGCACGTACTTCTTCCCCATGAATTCAACAAGGCCGCCAAGTTCGACGCGTTCGTCAACCCAGTCGTACGCTCGTTTCCAGAGAGGTTTCATACTTTTCTCGAAATCATAACATCATCGTCCTGAACAATCACCCGATATTCTTCCAGCGGGCGAGGCGGCGGACCGGCAATGTTGCGTCCGTTCAGATCGTACCTTCCGTTGTGACAGGCACACCAGATGAGGCCCATATCTTTGCGGTACTGCACGGTGCAATCAAGATGAGTGCACGTCGCCGAGAGAGCGCGGAAATCGCCGTCGGCGCCGCGAATCAGGATGACGGGTTTGTTTCCAAACCTCACGATCATGCCGCTATCTTTCTCAATCGCGCTCACCTTGCCGGCCTTCACGCTCGTCACTTCGACCTCGGCTTGTTTGGGCGGCTTCAGAAAAGCAAAAATCGGATAAAGCACCGCCGCCGACCAGGCAAGGAGCCCGCCGCCGAGCACGTACTTCAGGAAATCGCGCCGGCCTTCCTGCTCGCCACCTTGTTCAACATCATTTGTCATATTCGAACCAGCCATCGATGAATGTCAAACGCTGCGTGTACCGTCCAACGGCTCAGGCCCTCGCTTCCGCACGTTCGGGGGCCTCATTGTGCGCTTCCATCAGAAAACGACTTGACAACTTTGTCCCATGGCGGGAGGAGTTTGATAAGAATCGCCAGGGTAATAAACGGGAGTGAGAGGAGAATCAACGCCATCACAAATCCTTCCAACCCGAGGAGGTCCATCTTGAATGTCGTGAGCCCGCGGAAACTCTTCGAAAACATCTGTCCTCCGATCACGACATTCCACCGCGTTGCAAAAATGCCGAGTTGAATGAGGATGACAGAGACGAAATAGAGCAGTTTCCGAAGTTCTTCCTGGAGCTTGAAAAGCCTGATCGATACCATCACCGCAAGCGGCAGCAGCATCCCCAGCAATACCTGGATGACGCCGAGGCTCACAAACAGTTTGTTCATCACAAGATCCGAAAGGATCCTGATCGATTCTTCACTTTCGTACAGACGGTGGATAAAATCGAGAAGTTCGAGCGAAAAGTCAACGATGACAGCATAGAAAAGAAACGACGCCATCTTGTCGAGACAACGAACCTCGATTTTCTCACCCCGGAGCGGGGTAATCACCATGTACAGAAAGATAACCAGGGCGATTCCTGAGACGATGGCCGAGAACAGGAAGACGATCGGCATCAGCACGCTGCTCCACCATGGATTCGCCTTAATGGAGCCAAAGATGAACCCCACATATCCATGCAGAAGGAACGCGGACGGAATGCCGATGATCGTAATGCCTTTGACCATCTTCTTGTCAAATTCCACCGCCCGTTCACTGATGTCGGTGGAGAAGAGAGCGAGCGCCCTGTGGATGAAACGCATCGCACCGGTTTCACCCTGCGCCCAGATGATGAGATCCTTTCGGTACGTGAACCAGATTTCAAGGAGCAGAACAACCATCAAGTACCAGGCATAGACGAACCCGAACATCGCCATGGCGGAAGTGAAGTTCGGGCTGATGAATATCTCAAACGACCGCTCCGGATGTCCGAGATGGAGGAGGAGAGGCAGAGGAGCGATCAGCAGAAACGCCAGCGCCGTGAGAAGCGCCAGCCGGTAAGCGGGCTGCACCTCCTTCACGTTGAAGACCTTCACCAGCGAAGCAAGGATAAAAGCACCGGCAACCAGTCCTGTGAGATAGGGGTAGACCACGACCAGAATTCCCCAATGGACTTCGATCTCGTTAGGGTAGATATACCCCGTAACCTGCTTGAGCAGTTCGAAGAGTTTTTCGGTCAGGGGATTCATCACCGCACCTCCCCGTCGAGACCGGAATACGAAACTTTCGGTTCAGTATTCAGAGACGGTTTCAGCACGTGGAGTTTGTTCATGCGCTTGAACCGGCCAAGAGGACTCGCGTTGCTCTTGACGTCGCCGAAGATCCTTGCCTGGGTAGGACAAACCTCCACGCACGCCGGCAGCATTCCCTTTGTGATCCGGTGATAGCAGAACGTGCATTTATCCGCCGTCTCTTTTTCCGGATGGAGGTAACGGGCTCCGTAAGGGCAAGCCTGGATGCAGTACCTGCAGCCGATGCAGCGGTCATCATCGACGAGAATGACGCCGTCTTCTGTCTTAAAGGTTGCTCCGACCGGGCAGACCTGCACGCACGGAGGTTTCTCGCACTGGTTGCAGAGCTTGGGTACGAAGAAACTGCGGAGGATGTCTCCTTCCGAGAACACTTCTTTCGATTGCTCGATTCTCGGATCGATATTCTGGACAGTCACCTCACCGTCTCTCTTAATGACGTACCGTTCGATCCATGTCCGGAAAAAGAACGGTTCTTTCGGCACATCATTCTCTGCCTTGCATGCCTCCACACATTTTCCACAGCCGATACATTTGTCGATCTGTATCCCCATGCCGTAGTAGTGACCTTTGGGATCGTAGTCCGGTGAGCGGGCAAATGTGCGCTTGAAGAAGCCGCTCAGTACGGTCCCCGATGCCGCGATCGAGATGAACTTCGAGAGAAATCGTCTGCGCTCCATGCTATTGCACCTCCGGCATATGTGGATAGTGACACTGCCAGCACAGATATTTCTCACCGTGGGTGAGCATGTCGACTTTCGGCGCATCTTTTGCACCCACGTCCTTGGCGTGACATTTTCCGCAGAACGCTCTCTCTGCGGGGATGGATGCACGGACGACTCTCGGCGAAAGTTTGTGCCCTTGGGGCGCGGAGTGACAGACCGTGCATTCAAGCTGCACGTGAGGAGACAGCGCCTTCGTGCGGGCAATTCCGGCATGACACGCAGAACATTCCGCAGGAGTTTTAGGTGGCCTGGGATCGTGCGGATTATGGCATTCAACGCAAGGCTTCAGAGGGTTGTGCGCCGCCGGAACGATCTGGGGGAAACCGGACGGTCTGGAAGGATTGTAAATGTGGCAGCCTGAGCAGAACTCCCTCATGCGCGGAAGCGTCGGCTTTGTTTCCGTAGGATTCTCTGCGTGGTCTTTCGCCGCCCCGTGGCACGTTTCACACGACAAATTCTTGTGATATCCTTCTTTCTTGAGCTTTGCTTCCTCGTGACAATCGGTGCACGCGTCCGATCCGGCGTATTTCACCGGCTTGGCCATCTCATGCTCGATGGTGGTTTTCACGTGTATGCCGGAGTCCTTCAACTCCGCGGGCAGCAGCATCCTCACCAGCAGGGCAATGCCGATCACCACGACGAATAATACGAGTACCCGCCGAAGCGCGTCGGGGATGCGATGAATAAGTCTTATCATAGCGTCTCCACCGTTCAAAGACCGCTGGTGGCTCTTGTTCGGTCAACGATGCCGACCGTTACTGCGAGTTGTGGCAGTCGCTGCAGTTCATCTCTTTCCACGAATCCCCGATATCGACCGGGTGTTTGTACTCAACGCCGCCGAGCGACAGCCTGAGCTTGTCCTTCTCGGTCCGCTGCGCCAGTATTGTGTGGCAGACATTGCAGTCCCGCGATAACACTTTCCCCTCTTCGGAGACATGCTTCCCATCGTGACACCGGAAGCATCCCGGGTAGTACATGTGACCGATGTTGTCGTTGAATTTCTTCCAGTTCACACGCATTTCCGGAAAGTAGTTGCGGCTGTAGATCTTTTGCACTTCGCCGACGGCACGGGCGATCTTTTCGCTCTGGCTGACGAGAAGAGCAGGGTAGTTCGCCCTGTAGTATTCCTCGAATGCGATTTTGATGCTGTCGAGGGCCGCCTGTTTCGTCGTATAGGGCTGTTCCAGCGCCTTGACCGAGATACTCTTCACGTTCGGGAGCCCGGGATCGATCCAACCCAGCGACATCACATGGTTCACCGAACGGGCGGGCGGATGATAGATGTGGGTCGGCCGGTTGTGGCAATCGATGCAATCCATGCGGCGATGCTTGGCCCGCTGCAGTTCTTCGTCGGTGAGCGTTATGTCCGTTGATCTGTACGTCGTGACTTTTCCTTCAGCCGACTTCGCCTGCACCCAGGGGATGACCTGGCGCTGAGAATCGGTCGTCGCATACGTCACTTCGTTCGCGATATTCATATGCCAGTGGATTCCGGATGTAGGGCCTGCTTCGATATTCCCGCCCCCGATCTTGATGAGGAGATCGATCGACCACCTGGAGTTCTGCTCATCGGAGGCAAAGTACGTGTTCACCATCTGCTTCTCGCTGAAGAAATGTTTCGGCCAGTGGCACTGTTCGCATGTCTCCTGCGCAGGACGCAGGTTTTCAATCGGCGTCGGTATCGGCTTCGGGTACTTCTTGAAGATTGTGGCATACACCTGGTACGCGCCGGAGAGCTTTGAACGGACAAACCAGCCTGCGCCCGGACCGATGTGGCATTTCACGCATCCGACTTTGGCGTGCGGCGAGTACTGGTAGGCCGTGTACTCCGGATCCATCACCGTGTGGCACGTCGTGCCGCAGAACTGATCCGAGTCGGTGTGCTCGTACGCTTTGAAGCTGCCGAAGGCCGACAGGAGAAGCAGCAGTATCGTGCCGAGAGAGAACACGATGAACGCGGTACGATGCCTGGGATTGTTCAAGTCGATTTGCGGAAGGTGCAATTCCGGCTTGCCGTGCATCCGCCGGCGGCGCTCGCGCAAAGCCCCGAACACGAGGATCGCAAGTCCGATGATCATGATACCGGGCAAAAGCACGAATGCGATAATACCCATGTACGGCTTTGGACTGTCGGTCATGCTTTCCAGCACCATCAGGAACAGAATGAGTCCGAAACTCACTGCGGCGATGGCAGCGCCGACAAATGTTACAGGATTGTAAAACGACGACGGGAAAATCTTCTTCATAAACTCATCCGGATTATGTCGGTGCAGAAATGAGAATGGTGCTCGATAATACCATCATCACCCCTCATTTGCAACGGTTTTCTTCTCACTACTGGTACGCGAACAGCATCGCGTAAATAATCCAAATCACAATACTGAATCCGACAGAAAGTGCGGTCCATCCGAACAGTCGTATCACCCGGATGACGATGGGAGGATAGGGCTCGACCAGATACTCTTCGAGTTTTCCCTCCTTCAACAAAGCCTCATACTCCGCCGGCTTGTCTTCTTTCAGCTCCTCCACGGTCATTCTTCCCGTGAAAACGACGATGTCCATCGGGAACTTCTCGGGTCGCAGATGAGTGTTGAAGAAATGCACCGTGAAAATGAAGCCTACGGCGAGCAGAGCTTCATCGCTGTGAATGATAGTCGCGACGTTCAGAAGCCAACCCGGAAAGACAAGAGTGAAGATCTCGGGGAACCACAAGGTGAGACCCGTCGATCCGATGACCGCGATGCCCCAGAAGACGGCGAAATAGTCGAACTTCTCCCAGTAGGT
>DOWV01000382.1:12964-13165 GCA_003519375.1 Bacteroidota bacterium | reverse complement strand
TCGAACTTCTCCCAGTATGTCCACCGGCCATAGTCAGGGCGCGGACCGCGGCCGAGGAACCACTTGAAATTACCAATCAGGTCCTTCAGATCCTTCTTGTTGAATACCATCGAGTCGGGGCCCAGCAGAAGAGCGCGCCAGGTTTTGTAGTGATGGCGCTTCATTCTGAAAATGTCGACGACGTGCGCTACGAAGATGCCG
>DOWV01000382.1:6929-12851 GCA_003519375.1 Bacteroidota bacterium | reverse complement strand
GGGATGCCCCCCGCCGATTCGAACCCGCCAAACAACCGGGAAAGAAACACCGCCCAGCCGGTGTATGCGAACTTCAGCGACATACCGGTGAGAGCAAGGCTCATGAAGCTCACAATCATGACGACGTGCAGTATCCGGTTCAAACGTTTGAACCGCATGTACTCCTTGTCGCCTAATTCCGGCCGGCCGGCCTGTTTAATATCGGGTGCGTTCGTCGTCACTCTTTTTCATCTCCTTGCGGCTTCACGGCCTTCTCTTTCCGCCGCTGCCGCTGCATCTGTAAGGCCCGGGGGAGCCAGAGAAGCGTATGCACGCCGCCTATCACAAACGTACCGATCAGAAGCGAGGTCATCCCCCAGAACGTCCAGAAGAGGAATGGATATTTTTCGGGATCGTGGTGCGTGGCATGTGTCAGATAGCCGGCGAACCGGCGCGTGGCGCCGGGGTGGCACTTCTGACACGTGCCGACAACGTTCTCGCGGCTCAGATGCGACCGGGAATCGCTGATGGGAAGGATGTCATGGGCGCCATGGCAATCGTAGCATTTCGCTGTCTTCGTGTAACCCAGCTGTGAGACCTTCCCGTGATAGGTGTCAAAGTACGTCTTCGCGATAGCTTCGTGACACCGTCCGCACTGCGCCATGATCTGGAGCTTGAATCCGGCTTCATCCGCCCGACGGATGGTATGCGCTGTGTGGCAATCGCTGCACACCGGGAGCGGCTTGTCGGTCTTCCCACCTTTCAGCGCATGGATGCTCGACTCGAACTGCTCCTGGATGCCATGATGGCACCGGCCGCAGGTTTGAGGCACATTGCGGGGGTTGACCGTCGAAAGAGTGTCGTTCTTTGGCAGCACATTGTGCGCGCTATGGCAGCTCGTGCACGTTGCCGTCACGGTCAGACCGCTCTTCATCAGTCCTTTGCCGTGGATGCTCTCAGTGTAATGTTCGATAATCTCGTGCTGGGCGCCGCCGTACCGGACCGCCGCTTTCTGGCCTTCCCGGTGGCACTTCGCGCAAAGGAGAGGAATGTTTGTCGGGAACGTCAGTGAAGCAGGATCCAGTTTCCCCATCACGCCATGAGTACCGTGACACTCCTTGCACGTCGGACCGTTGGGATCGTTTTTCGCGACGAGAGCACCATGCGTGCTTACCATGAACTGCTGGCCAACTTCTGCGTGACACGATGAACAATCAACTTTCCTGGTAATCGTCTCACAAGGCCGGAGATGGGAAACACTCACTTCCGAATGACACTGACTGCACGACGTCTTCTCATGGCGTGAGTAACCAAGTTCTTCCTGCCGGACGACAAGCGACCGGCCGTCTTTGGCCGACTTGATGTCAGGTTTCTCATGGCAGCGAAGACAATCTTTGTCCGCCATCCCCTGCGTGTAGAACACCTTTCTGATCTTGTGCGGCTGATGGCAATCCACGCATGCCGGAAGCACGTGAGCCTGCTTCTCCCACAGTTCTCCCCGTATTACCTTGCGGTGGACAATTTCGATCTGTGCGTGGCATTTCGTGCACGTCTTCGAAATATTGCCCCTTGCGATCGATGACGCCGGATCCGTATGAGGAAGAATCGAATGCGGCGTATGACACGATGCGCAGTTGGGAGCGACGATCAATCCTTTCTGGAAGAGGGCCTGGCCGTGGATGCTCTCTGAGAAATTCTCCAGGATATGATCCTGGTGAATCGTCCGCTGGGCCATCACTGGCGACCCTTCTGTGTGACACCTCCCGCACATGAAAGGGATTTGAAGAGGAGACATCGGCGATTTTGGATCTTTCGCCGGCAGAATATTGTGGCTGCCGTGACAATCCTTACACTGAGGAGCGAGCGCATCCCCGCGCTCGACGGCCTTGCCGTGGAGCGACTTTACGTGCAATTCCTGCTCGCCCGTATGACACGTTCCGCACTTGACCGGCGCCAGATCATCTGCGTGCGGAAGTTCCTTGCCTTCGAGATCCGTGTGGCACGCAACGCACGACAATGAACCGTGGATTGATCCGTCGAATTTCTTTTCATCGATGAATACTGAGATCTTCTTCCCCTTCCGCGTCCCCTCGAGAGTCTTGTCGCTGTGGCATGCCAGACAGTCGCCCTTCTCCTGGCCGGGCGCTGCGGACAGAGTCAGCGTCAGCAAGCCGCCGACGAGCATCATCCGGGCTGCGGTGCTTCGGGAAACCGCTATGGTGATCGCAGTCTTCATGGTGTGTTTACTTTGCCGGCTTTGCAGGGCTTTCGTCTGCACCGGACTCCGGAATATCCTTCTTCATCTCCGCTCGGTGTATCTCTTCGAGCTCAAGCGGGTGCTCCTCCTCCATCTCCTCTTCCGTCAGCGTGCCCTTCCAGAATGCAAGGTTGATCGGATAGATGTCGGGATTGAACATGACAAAGTAGAAGTGCCAGACGATGATCGACAGCGTCGCCAGCCAGGCCTCGTAGTAGTGGACTGTCCGGGCAATGTCCCACCCGAGTTTGGTCAGGAGACCGAGAAACGTGTTGTCGAACCAAAGAATGACGCCCGTCGCCGCCATGACGACCGTCCCCCAGATAAGCGCCCAGTATTCAGCTTTCTCGATGTAGCTGAACCGTCCGAATTTCGGCTTGAACGGTGAAAGACCAAGGTTGTACTTGAGTATCCCGACCGCGTCCGTGAGATCGGTCATCTTCGGAAGCAGGTCGCGGATGAGCTCTTTTCCCCTCGGGATAAAGAGCACATAATAGACATGATAGAGGCTCCCGGCGACCATGACCACGCCGGCGATGCGGTGAAGAATGCCGCGAAGCTCGAACATCAGCGGGCTGATATTCCGCACCGGAACAACCCACCATGCGTCGGGGTACTTGAGCGCAAAACCTGTCAGAACCAGCGTGAAGAAGCTTATCACCAGCGTCGCATGCTGGATCCTTTCGCCGACAGACATACGAAGATACAGACGATGGGCGACAGGCGGCCTCGGAATCAGCCCCCGGCGATACATGAGCTGCCGTTTTGCCTTTTTGCGGAAGTCCAGGACATTATGGAACACCATCCCGCCGATGGTGGCGATGATGAGGAATATGTAGGCCGTTGAAACCAAGGAGAGCACATCATCATGCTTCTCAGACGAGACGATGTGAACCGCACCTTTGGTGAAGTTCTCATTTGCACCCGGATGACATGTACCGCAGGTATTTGCAAGATTGGCTTTGTTGATCCGCGAGGTCGGATCGCTCGATGACTTGATGTCGTGAACACCATGACAACTGGCGCAATTCGCCACTTCAATGGATCCCGCCTCGCCGGCAAGGCCATGGTAGCTGTCAGCAAAACTCTTGAACCGGTCGTTTGCGAGACCGTATTTTTGACTCAGCTTGACGGAGCTATGGCAGGGTGAGCAAACCTGGCTGGAGACATTTCGCGCCGCAACGGGCGATCGCGGGTCCGTTGCCTTCAGGATGTTGTGCTCTCCGTGGCAATCAGTGCACACGGGAGCGGACGATACGCCGTTCCTCACGGCGATACCGTGAACGCTGTAGTTGAATTGCTCCGAGACGGAGAGGTGGCACTTCGCGCACGTCTGCGGGATGTTGGCCTTGGCGACTCGCGATGTCGGACTCGATCCCTTCTCCATCTCATGGCTTCCATGGCAATCGACGCAGTTGGCCGCTTTCCCGTTTCCGCCATGGAGCGACGCACCGTGGACACTCTCCCCGTACGCCCTGATGAATCCTGCCGTCGGTGACATCCTCGCTTTCACATTCGGATCGTCGAGATGACAGGAGAGACAGAGCTTTTCCTGCGCGACCTTGATCTTTGTCGAATCCTGCGCCGGTGTGACACGTGCGATCGGATTCCTGTGGCACTCGATACAGGTGGGCGCTCCCATCACACCCGTCGCGAGAGCGTGCGCATGAGACGATTTACGAAATGTCTTCATGACGTCGGAGTGGCACGAACCGCAGAACTCTGTGAGCTTCGATGAATTGAACTTCGAGCCGGGCGTTTTCGTCGGGACAACATCATGGGTGCCGTGACAGTCTTTGCAGGACACATCGGACCTGCCGTTGGTTCCGCCCGCCAGGTTCATTTGTGGATGGAACTGATGCTTCAGCGCCGCGTCCTTGTGACACGTCTTGCAATTGACAGGCTGTATCTTTTCTTTGTGCGGCACGTTGTCAGCATCAAATCCGGCATGGCACGCGACACAGACGAGTTTTTTGTGAGGAGATTTTTCCAGCACTGACGACTCAACAAAAAGGGGGACCTGCTTCCCCTTTTTTTCCATCGTCAGTGATTTGTCGCTGTGGCAGGCAAGGCACGCGTCGTTTGACTGGGCGTCTGCCGGCGAAATCGCGGCGACGAGCGCGAAAAGCGTGATAGCTACGGTCAGGAAAGGCGATTCGGTTCTCTTTTTCATCACGATTGTGTTGCTGAAATTCTCTACAGTTCAGCGAAGTATAGTTTTTCAACCAATTTCTGACAATTCTCGTGCCAGCAACCTTGCTAGCAGACAATATTTAAAACCTTAACAAACGACAAGAATCGAGGGGCTAGTTCACAGAAGTTTCCCTGTGCCGAGAAGCCTAAAATATAGATTCTCAGATTGGGGAAAATGACAGCAGTCGCGATCGCGTTTTAGTGGGCGAAATCTGCCGGAAAGAGGGGAAAAGAGATGTGAGGGTAATGGAGGAGTTGACAGCGAGAGGGCGCGAATTCAAAGCCGCTTTCACAAACCGTGACGATTCGACGAATCCACTGTCACCCATTTGCCGAAGGCTGGCAAAGTGTGCAGTAGGGTTGTGTGGGATCATTCATGAGAAGCTCAACGGGGATGTCCTTGCCACAACGAAGACAGAGGCCATACTTTCCCCGAACCATCCTTTCGAGGGCATCGCGCAACTGCGAGGTCGCAGGAACCGATTTGTAGGTAAGAATCCGTGCCTGAAGAATGACGGAGAAGACCTTGTCGGGCGTTGGATCCGGCTGGGCCACGATGCTCCTCATCCGGAGCTCGTTGAGTACTTCGAGAAGTGTCTGGCGGTAGCTCTGCTGCAAAGCAGCGTCGAGCTTGCGTAGCATTGCGAGCTTGATTGTGCCAAGATCTGTCACGCTTAACATGATGCTTACCCCCTTTCCCGTCGCCCAAGGAGGTTGCCAGGGTGGCGATTCGAGGAGCTACTGCCCGTCCAGAAGCTTGTGGACGGCATCCGCTACAGCGTTAACATCAAATGGCTTGTAGAAGACGAAGTCAGCCAGATCCCTGATGCTCTCTTCGATTTCAGGACCAAGCTGGCGATACACGCGGAGGAGCACAACAGGCACCTTCAGTCGGTTCGTCCGCAGAACATTCACTTCTCTGAGGATGTCGGAGGGAAAGGAATAGAGATCGACGAGGAGCAATGCGGGCGAGGTAGATCCGATTGTCGCTATGAGCTTATTGAGCTGCGTCTCACAGGCAATCTCATATTGATTCTCCAGCAAGAGTGAAAGGCTCTTGGCTAGAGCAACGTCGGGACTGAAGACGAGCACCTTCTTCCGTCCTTCATGCTGCATCAGCGGATCTTTCGCTGTGCCTTTTGCCGGTATGGTTTCCACGTTTGTCATGCGATTCACTTTCCCGCAGTAAATCGCTCAAGATGTATGCCAGTATAGAATCGTTGAGAATTTCTGCGAGGCTAAACTGAAACCATATCTAAGGTGCGATTTTCGGTCGTATATACCTTCGCACCGACAAGCATTTCCCAAATTCCAATAACTGCCTTATCATTTTCTCAAATACGGAAGAGCTTGCTCGAAGCAGGCCCGGGTCGAAGATAAGGGGGACTGCCGCACGGAAGGCCAGAGAAAACAAAAGGCAGGCCTCCCGGGCTCAAACAGTCTGCCCAGGAGGCCTGCCTTCGAAAATGGGAATTGTAGAGTAGGACACCAGC
>DOWV01000382.1:0-6850 GCA_003519375.1 Bacteroidota bacterium | reverse complement strand
TTTGCTTGGCACTCACTTCATCAATGTCATCTTCTTCGTTGCAGCGAATCCTTCTCCCTGCAGATGGTAGAAGTACGCTCCGCTCGCCACTGAACGACCATCATCCGTTCGACCGTTCCATGTTACCCGGTAGGTCCCTGGAGACATCGACTGGTTGACGAGCGTGGCCACGACCTCACCGGACAGACCATATATTACGAGTTTCACGTATCCGGTCTTCGGTACGTTGAAGCCGATCTCGGTCGTTGGGTTAAACGGATTCGGGTAGTTCTGAGTCAGCGAGAACTCAGTCGGAATTCCGCTCTCGCTCACAATGCCTGTCACGACGCTCACCGCTCCGAAGTTGCTCTCATTGCCGGCAACATCAAGCGCGCTGATCTTGTAGTAGTACGTGACACCGGTCTGCGTTACCGCATCGCGATACTCGGGGATTCGCACTTTTGCGATCGCCGTCGTGCCGGATGGAGTGAAGGTTGCCGTCGTGCCGCGGTAGACAGCATATTGATACACGTCTTCCTCGGCGTTCGCCTTCCACTTCAGCGCGACTGTATTAGTCGTGAACGATGCGGAGATCCCGGATGGAGCAAGCGGTGAAACGTTGTCCGATGAGAATCCGCTGTCGGGCTGCGTCGAATACACCACCGCGTTATCCTTCGAGTAGCCTGCGACGTAGAGCACCGTCCAGTGTTGACCTGAAACTTTCGTGGAGTCGAACAGCGTCGGTGCAACGTACGAGTACTGCGTCAAACCTGTTGCCGGAACTGCGCCGACATACGACCACACACTTCCACCCAAGATAACCTGGCTTCCCTGGCCCGTCACTTGCATCATCTCTGTGAAAGTCTTCACCTTCTTCACCGAGCTCAGGCCCGGCAGCATCGGATCTTTTCTCCACACACCGTAGTTGATCACGGTGTTGTAGCTCCAGCTCTCAGACGGGAACGCATTCCAGATCACCTGGACGCGTTTGCCGTTGTCGAACGGAACATCCTTCACCGACACGATGCTGGCCGCACCGGCGGCGAGTCTCAATTGTTCAATGGAAGACGTCAAGAGACCTTTGGCGTAGTTGAAGTTGTGAACGCCGCGGCTCGGTTCGTTATACACGAAATAGTAATTGTAGACAGCGGCCCTGTCGAGATCCGTCAGCTTGCGCTTTGAACTCGACGGGGCTTTTGTCAACGTCTGGAACGCAACGGTGTCCGTGAAGTAGCTGGGGCGGCCAGTTGGGTACGTCGAGGTGAATGTCGAGTCGCGCTTCGGCAGGAGAGCGTAGAGAGTTGTCAGGAGTTGGTTCGTCTTGTCCTGCGTTTTTTCGACAAACTCCATCGACACCGTCCCATGGCACTCAGCGCATCCTGTGGTATTGAGGACCTCGGTCGTATCTGTTCCCGCAATCCAGGTCGTGACGACGTTGAAGGTGTGACCGCCAAGCTTGTTCATCATTGTATCAGCCTTGGAGAAATTCGCGGCCTCGGCAGCAATGAATGAAGGTGACTTGGCCATATGGCACGTTACGCAACGCTCCTGAATATTGCTGTGGGAAGAATTCTCGTAGGTATATCCCGGCAATTCCCAGCCGCTCCAGAGCCCTTTTCTGGCATTGTATTCCTGCTCTGTACCAGTCGGAGCCGTCAAGTATGTTCGGAGAATTTCGGGACCCATCGGAGTGGCATTCGCGCCGACAAGCATTGAGCCCTGATGTGATGCATGCAAACCGCTGGTGCTCAAACGAACGACGTGGCAACCGAGGCAAGCATCCGCTACGGTCTTGGTGCGAAGCTGCATCTCGTTTGATCCATCATGAGGATCGTGGCAAGCCGCGCATGTGATTGGCTGCGGATCTGGCCATAACGCATCCGTGCTGGATGCCGGAACAGGTTCAGGCTTTCCTCTCACGGTGGAGTTGATGTACCCTTGTGCCGTGTGACACCGGTTGCAGAAGGGCCGGTCGAGACTCATTTCCCTCGCGCTCCCGGACGGGTTCACGGATTTCGCGTGGCCTGACCCAGACCATGCAAATCCTTTTCCATGGCGGTCACTGGAGAAATGGCACGGTGCGCACACATCCGACGAAAGGGATTCGTCAAGCTTGTTGTCTCCGGCTTTCGGGAACGAAGCCTTGTGCTCGCCGGCCGGACCGTGGCAGTTCTCGCACTGGATGCCCGTCTTGGCCATTGACTTCGGGTACTTTGCAACGAGCGTGTCAAAAACACCGGGACCGTTTGCCGGAACCGCTGTGAAACCTTCGGCCTTCGCAACATCATCGAATCCGTCGTTGCCGCTTGTCGTCAGCCCATCATAGCCGACGGAGTGACACGAAAAGCAGTTGAATGAAAAATGTCCTGTCGGGTCTGTTGTCTTACGCTTCACCGCAGTCGCGTGGTTTGTCTTTGACCACGTCGAGAATTTCGTCGGATCGACAAGGTGACAGGCGCAGCCATCGGGAACAGATTGCGTGGTCGCCATGCTGATACCGGCACCTATGAACTTCGCAGCGGTGATCTTGGTTTCAACGGAGGCCGTTGTTCCTAAGACCGTCGTTGCAGTCATCGTCACAGTCCAGTCACCGACTGTGTCAGGAACGAAATAGACAATCTTTCCGTTCAGACCGGCTGCCGTGTCCTGAATCGTCTTTGAAGCCCCGTAAGGACTCGTCAAAGTCCATGTGGCACTTGTTACTGCGATAACAGTATCCGCGCTCTTGGTCCCCGTGCCTGCGAAAACTTTCGGGGCCAACACAACACGGCTGCCAACGCCTACCGACTTAAGGCTTGTGGTCGATTGATTTTTGTTCGCCGACTTGTACCTATCGGGCACACTCACGACCTTGATCTTTCCGGTCTGAGTCTGCGCCACAGCAAGGCTGGTCAGGATAGAACAGGACAGCAGGAAGAGAGCAAAACCGCGTACGAATCTCTTCATAGATCCTCCCTTTTTGAATGATTTGAGGCGTTCCATATATGACAACAGTTTGATCGTATGCTCTTTAATTTGGGGTCAGAATACTGGATGCCGAATCTGAGCATCCTTCCAAGATGTGACAAGTTTGCTTGCTAGATGTTCAATAATTGTACCGAAAATGTGTTTAGTAATTCGTCATTCTCATGTGTCAGAAATGACGAAAAATGAGGAATTAGGAGAACCTACTGGATCGGTTTCCTATCCTTGGAAAACTCCCTGGAGAAACGTTCCGACTTCTGCTAACGGCTCGGTCTGACGGAGGCTTGGAGATCATTTACCGGATGAGAGTGGGAGAGGAGCAAAAAAAAGGGGATACTTCGCTCGGAACATGCGAAGTATCCCATGTAAAGAAGGCCGAAAGAGGACATATTCGGCAGCCATCCTCCCTTCAAGCCGCCAGAATCACTTCATCAGTACCATCTTCTTTGTCGCAATGAAACCATCCGCCTGCAGATGGTAGAAATAAACACCGCTTGCAACGGCAGTGCCTGCCTGATCTCGGCCGTTCCATCTGGCTCTGTGGGCGCCGGCGGACATTGTTTGATCGGCCAGCGTTGCGACCGCCCGCCCCATTAGGTCATAGACAACAAGTTTCACCTGAGATCCTTTTGGCAGATCGAAGCGGATTTCGGTCGAAGGATTGAAAGGGTTCGGGTAATTCTGTGCCAGACTGTAGGAAGTAGGGATGTCTGCAGCCACCCTCTCAACATCCACTATAGTGCCGACACCGAGTTTATTCAGAACACTCCCCTGACCCCAATGTGCGGCGCCGCCACTGTTGTCCATAAGAGAGATTGCGAAAGTCACATCTTGATTCAGCGTGAATTGGGCATCGTCGGCATTCCCGGTGCTCAGGGCGCGTTTGGTTTCAACGTACCACACGCCGTCTTTCCACAACCCGGCCGCCTGAACATCTCCCCTGCTCCCCGTGGGAGGTTTCACAATTCGTTCAGGCACAACCGCCTTGAGCGTCGAGTATCTTCCCCAATATGTACTCAGATCCGACGCATTCAACGAGTCGACCAACCCTGTCTCGCCACCATCAATTTCCGACTGGGTAAGTACCATCGCATCGATGTAGTCGGCAGGATTCTTTTCGATGTATTTGGGTCCCGTTTGCGCCGCGTTTCGGTTGCGGCTATCCATCGCAGACCCGGCATCCCCCACCCTTCCGCCATCAGGTTTGCCAACATATTCTTTCATGTTTTGGTCATCAAAGTACCCTACCAATTGAAAGACGCCGGATGTGGCCTGATGCGTTGTCGGGTCAATCACGACAGTTCCCGACTGTCGTGCGCTTATGACGCCGAGTCCCCGGCCCGCCTTCATGTGCCATAGATCGCTATGCTCACCCTGTGTCAGATAGGTATCGTCCTCTGGATTCGCGTCGGGCGCGACGGGATTGTTAACATCGAAATGGCATTTATTCATGCAACCGTCCTTCTCCCACTTGTCCTTCGGGATATCGATATTCCACATCACCGCGACCCTGTCTTCGCTCTGAGTCGGGTTTTTGGTCCAGCTTGTGCCATCCCGCACCCACGACTCACTGCGGACCAAGCTCATCGTTGCGTCTGTCCAGCGAAACAGCATGTAGAGATTGTTGTTATTGATTTTTGCCTTGATAGAAACGGACTTGTCGTTTGCCAATGCGACCTCGGACCAGGCGGTGCTATTCCAATCTGATGTGTCCGCATCAATGAGAGGCGCAGTTGCACCTGGCAGGGCGCTCACGCCAGTCCCTGTTCCACCCCGGTGCTTGAAGAACATATTCTGATCCCAGAACTTCAGCTCAGTCGCCAACGAGACATCACTCAGTTCGTTCCACTGCGCGAGATTGGCGTCAGTGACACCAAAATTCGGGATCTTGCCGGTGCCATTGCGATGACAGCTCGCTGCGCAGCTGTTCGGCATCCCGCCTTGAGCCTGATATGCCAGAGTCTTTGATGGTGGGACCGTGGAAAACCTGTGGCTGTGAATATCGTATGCTATCGCGGAGACGGCCGTTTTCGGCATATGACATTTCGTACAGCGGCTAGATCCTCCAGTAGAATTCGCGTTCGTCGGATCGTAGCTGTGTCGGGTATGACCTGATACTGCTAGCCCGATAGATGACTTGTTTACAACCGGATTCTGCACCATGGCTTTTGTGATCGCGGCGAAGGGTCCAGACCCTGCGTGACAGGCCAGACAGAGTGTGTTATCGTCGTTGTCCGTTTTGATCTTGTAGTTCACAGACTGATATGTGACCTGAAGCGAATCACGGAGCTGGTGGCTGGCCGCGCTGTGGGGATTATGGCAAGTAAAGCAATTCAGCTTCTCAGTAGGATTCGTCACGTGAGCGGAAGTAAGGAGCTCCTGATATTGCTGATGATGTTGTTTTGCCGTAACACCATCGGGCCATACTCCGGGCGTGTGCGCAATAAATGGTGCCAGGATATTCCCCGGCTGGTAGCCAGTGTTCGTTGTTTCATCCCATGCGAACTCGTACGCGCCGCTGCTGCTCGTCCCCCGGTAGTGGCATTGTCCACAAACCTCGAGTTTCCGATCATTGCTCGAAAACTTCGACGGATTGATGATCTTCTTGTCCGCACCAAAAGCGTTCGCAGGATGGAGACTTCCCGGCCCGTGACAGGACTCGCAGCCAACCACCATGTTTCCTGCGTCGCTGCTGTTCGCCCACGTCGACGTCCAGGAAGTGTCTGTCCCGCTTACCACCCGCTGAACAACGTTTCCGGTGATATGGCACCCTGAGCAATTCTTGTCATAGGATTTGACCCTAAAACTATTCGCGCTCGTCGCCTTCGCCGATCCGTCTGCATTGAACCAGTTTTGTGGATTGTACGTAACCCATGTTCCGGATGTGTTGTTTGCGTAGCCTTTCAAGTTCCACTGAATAGGAAGGATATAGAAGCTGGAGTTGATTCTTACCAGGTAGCGTTGCTTCCATCCGCCGCCGTAGGTGTATGCGATCTCGAATTCGGTGCCAGTCGCACCAACTTTGGCGTAGTACTTGCCGCCGCTGGTCCGCAGGATCACCTGAGAATTGCCGTAGCTGGTCCCCATGTCAACGGCCTGAGTGAAGTCACCTTTGACAGTAGCAACACCTGGAACCGCGTGGATCTTCGAATGCAGTGTCTGACTCCATCCCACATGTTGATTGCCGCCAGGTGCACCTGAATGACAGGGCTGACAGACCTGTGATCCAACATATGTAGCGGTCTGGCCGAAAACGAATATTGGACCAAAGGCGAGGAGGAGAAGATTGAGAACTACTCTCGTTTTCATTCATCGGTCTCCTATGGGGTGGTTGGTTGACGTGGCGGCCAAATGAAACACCGTCATTAGCCGGATAACTCTCTTGAGTTAAGAAGCCGTCATGGCCTGGTTAGCTGAGAGCGAGAAGTCAGGAAGCGACCGGAACCTGGAATTCCTTGCCAGGTGGTAGCGGCGCAGAACAACGGAAAGACTGTACATTAGCAAGCGCCGTTAGCACGAGCTTTATTCTGCACTCTTGAGCCTTGTGCGGGACGTACGGAGTTCGAGAACGACAAACGACTTTCCAAAAAATGACAAGTTTGCTTGCTAAATGTTCAATAATTGTACCAGGAATTGTTTAAAAATTCGACATTCAATTGTGGCAGAAATTAGGAAGAAATGGGAAACTAGGAAGAATTACTGATTGATTTTCTTATTAGTGACAAGATTCCGTGAGAGAACTTCCAACTTCTGCAAATGGCTTTCCGGTGGAGGAAGGAGGTCGAGAATAGGTCGATTTGATGGGACAAAAAGAAAGGGATGCCTCGCGTGACACTAGCGAAGCATCCCTGCAAAAACCTGAAAATGACGTACTCGGCGGCTTTTCTCCCTTCAAGCCAGCTGTTGC
>DOWV01000148.1:884-2971 GCA_003519375.1 Bacteroidota bacterium | reverse complement strand
ATAGCGTTGCGTCTGGTTGAGGCACGGTTCTCAACGGAGCATCGGAGACACTCTGCAACTCCTCCTCAACTCGTGCTCCGCAACAGCTTGGATGGACATTCTAACAGAAGCGATGCTACATCAAATACAATCGTGAACCGCCGAAACATGTGATCTGCGGCACGAAGTTACGGCGGATAGACAGCTTTTCGATTTGAATACTCGATTGGCGTAACCTTCCCGAAGGATTGGGAGAGTGTTAGAATTCAAA
Organism: Bacteroidota bacterium; assembly: GCA_003519375.1. Lineage (GTDB taxonomy): Bacteria > Bacteroidota > Ignavibacteria > UBA10030 > UBA10030 > UBA9647. The sequence continues at coordinate 2,721 of DOWV01000148.1, read as the reverse complement.
ATCAGCGGTGCTCCGAAAGGCAAGCCTCATGGGGCGGCCTCCCAAAACTACTGCAGTTCGGACAAAAACGCAAACGATCACAGGGACGAATTCAGGAGGAGCAAAGGGAGGGACATGCTGTCGGGCGTAGATTGCCAAAATTAAGAAACTAGGGCGATTCCAGGGACGCGACAAACGGGGGGAGAGCAAAGAGGACGGGCTGAAGAACGGGCTAGTACTGTATCCAACTCCTCGCTTCCTTCCTCAGCAGGATGATGTGTTTCTCCTTGATGGCGGCCTTGAGCAGGCTGGCGAGAAACCCGATGAAGCGGGCCTTTTTTACGATGGGAAGAGCCACCCATCCGGCCGCAAGGTGCCGGCCGAGACTTACGACTTCGCCCCAAACGGGGGGCACGTACGGCTTCTGGATTTTTCCACGAACGACCGAGGCGATGTTTTCGGCAACGAGGCGCCCCTGCTGAAGCGCAAATTGCGCAGCAGCAGGAACTGGCTTGTGCGTTGCGGGATTCATTGCCATAGCATTGTCTCCTATCGCATACACGAAGGGAGAAGAGACTGACTGGAAGTATTCATTCATAATCAACTTTCCAGCCGGTTAAGTTCCCGGGCCATCAGGCGTCAAAGATTGAGCCATCGGATAATGTCCGTGATCACCTCTTCGGAAACATGCCCTGCCCGTTCATACTCCGACGGCGTGCTTTGTCCCTGGCCTTCAATGAAGAGATGGTTCAAGAGCGGATAGAGTGAGAAGGTGACGTTCGGTTTGTTCTCCAGCGCCGACCGCCAGCGGTCGAAATCCGTTTTCGTCACCTGGTAGTCGCGCCCGCCCTGCATGATCAGGAGCGGCACGGTAAGTTTCCCGGCCAGAGCAGGCGGGTCATAATTTCGAAGATCCAGCCAGTACGCAGCGGGTGCCGCGAATATCGGGCCTGCCGACGCAGTATCGGCCGGAGTAAGGGCTTTGATCCTCTCACGCAATTTCTTTGACTCGTCCAGCCTTTTCTGTTCCTGTTCGTCCGTCACGCCGTCGAGGCCAAACAGGTAGGTGAGCTGCTCTACGATTACATCTTCCAACGGACGCGTCGCTCCCGCAAGGATTATGAAGCCGGCAATTCGCGGGTCCCTTGCGCCGATTCGGGGAACAAGCATGCCGCCGAGGCTGTGGCCAAGGACGTAGATACGGGAGGTATCAATTTCAGTCCTTCCCCGGAGAAGTGACACCGCCTCCAACGCGTCATCAATCGTTTCCTCATTGACCGTCAGTGTGTTCCGAAGCGCCGGCATCTCGTTCGCATGTTCCTTGGTCCGTTTCTCATAACGGAGCACTGCAACGCCGCGCGAAGCCAGACCCCATGCAAGGTCCTTGAACGGCTTGTTCGGCCCGATGGTCTCATCCCGGTCATTCGGCCCGGACCCGTGCACGAGCACGATGGCCGGCGATTTTGGCTTGCCGGCAGGGAGAGTGAACGTTCCGCGGAGTGACCAGTGCCCGGAACCGACCGTGACCTCTTCTTCCCGGAAAGCATCCCGTTGCGCATACGGAGGGGTTGAGTACTCCACGGCAGGCTGATACGGCACGAAGAAGAGTCCGGCAATTTTCCCGGACTGGTTGAACACAATCCTGGCATCCAGCGGGTTTCCCTCGAACCGGCATGTGACAAGCACGATATCGTAGACGCCGTATCGCTGGTACCGGGTACCCTGTTGCTCCTTGAATTTACCCGCCTGCTTCTGAACAGCGTCCCAGGTCTCCTGCACCTTCACCGCCGGCATCAATGCCGTCATCGTGCTGTCGAACATGGCCACGCAGTCGTCGAATCGGCGCTCGGCCATGGAC
>DOWV01000148.1:0-636 GCA_003519375.1 Bacteroidota bacterium | reverse complement strand
CGATTATTCATTGTTCTCTTTCGGGTTTTCATGATATCGGTGAGTCTTGCGGCAGACTCGCGGGGATCAAGGCTCGAGCTTGAACCGGACTCTCAGCACGCCGTTTTCCCATGTCGTCGATCCTATTTTGAAGAGGCCGATCGCCCCGGAACTCGCAGCATGAATTCCATTGCAGGGGCAGGCATCATAGTCACCTATGGAGATAATGCGAACGGTGTCCCCTGCTTCCTCGGGCAGACGTTTCAGCGAGAACCGGGTCGAGGCCTCTTCACGGCTGAGGAACTCTTCCCGGACGGGCAAATCCGCCTGTATAACTTCGTTCACCCGTTTTTCGATCTCGGCTTTTTCCTCCGCCGTCAGATCACGGTCGAAATGATAGTCGCATTTCGACTTTTTCTTTTCGATGTGCGCGCTGAACGCCCTGCCGCAATTGAACATTCTCACCATCGTCTGGTTCAGCAGATGTTCAGCGGAATGCATGCGTGGGTCGTATTCTTTCGGGTTACGGTTGAAGTCGTTCATGGCCGGGAATTGATGATGCGTTGTTGGTCTGGACAAAACTAATGGGGAATCAGGTGAAAGGCAAATCAATGAAGAATGAGAAATGAAAAATGGGGAGGGCGCAAAACGGAATAC
>DOWV01000017.1:6560-7112 GCA_003519375.1 Bacteroidota bacterium | reverse complement strand
TCATGAGATCCTTTACATTTTGTACAATACTTTCATAGGCCCGCTGGGATTCGTGGCGACATTTCAGTGGAAACAGGAGAATTCCGATTAATGAATTCTGAAACCACAACCCGCCGGGAGAGGTTGGGACTAGTGTTGCGCACGCTTCTCGCCGTCGCGCTTCTCATCGTGCTTTTCCAATTCGTGGACATCGATGAGGTTGGGGCAGCCCTTTCGAGAGCAAACCCAGGGTATCTCCTTGGTGCTCTCGCACTGGTATTCGCGAATATCGGGCTACAAATGGCGAAGTGGAGATTTTTTGTACGTCTTGTAAATCCCGGAAACTCGAACATCGAAATTGCAGCTTCTCTCCTCTTTGGAATCTCGCTGGGAACAATTACACCTGGGCAACTTGGCGAGTTCGGTGGACGAGCACTCAGGCATCGTTCCCTCCCTGCTGGCGCCGTCATAGGACTCACGCTGGTCGACAAACTCCAAATGATGTGCATCCTGGGAATCGGAGGCGCAACCAGCCTTGTCGTTCTATACAATCCACGTCCCATCTTCGGGATC
>DOWV01000017.1:0-6392 GCA_003519375.1 Bacteroidota bacterium | reverse complement strand
CTCTTGTTGGAATTGTCAAGGCCGTAAGGCCGGAATGGTTGGAGCATCGATACTTCAAGGAGTTTTTTGCGGCGATCGGAGTCTTCCAGCCTAGGGATCTGATGATTTCCTTCGTGCTGTCTGTCTCTTTCTATGGGGTTCTGTTTGCGCAAATGTATCTGCTCGTGAATGCATTCGAAATAATTGGCCCGACTGTTGCATTTCTCGGATTTGCAGCGATGATGTTTTCAAAATCTCTCCTGCCAATTTCTCTTGGAGATCTTGGCATCCGTGAGGCCACCTCGGTATACTTTTTTTCTCTTTGCGGGGTAGCGGAATCCACATCGCTGAGCGCTGCGCTTCTTCTCTTTGCGATCAACATCTTGTTGCCTTCACTCGTTGGACTCTTGTTTATTCCGAGATTGCCTGCTCAATGATCGAAATTGTACTGACAATATTTCTTGCGCTTGCATTCTGCTACTATTCATGGTTCTTGTGGACGGTAAAGCGCGGTCTACGATTCGCCGTCCAACCTCGAGCGAATCAGACTCCGGTTGTGAGTATTGTCGTAGCTGCCAGGGATGAGGAGGCAAACATACAATCCTGTCTCAATGCCCTGGCAAAACAAGATTATGACGTCCCTCGCTATGAGATTATTATTGTTGACGATCACTCGAGCGATCATACCCGAAGCTTAGTGCAGGGATATGCTGAGAAGCATGCGGATCCAGAAATCAAGGTGATATCGCTGGACATTCAGGCGGGAGAGCACGGCAAACCTGCTGCGATTTCCCGGGGGGTGGAAGCCGCACGTGGAGAGATTATTCTTTGCACCGACGCAGACTGCGTTGTTCCAACGAGATGGGTTCATTCCATGGCGGGTTGTTTTGATCCCGCCGTCGCATTCGTAGCAGGGCCAGTGAGAGAGCGTGAGGCCGGAAATCTCTTTATGAAACTGCAGAGCCTCGAGTTCCTCGGACTTCTGACAACTGCCGCAGGACTGATCGGGTCCGGCACGCCAATCATATGCAACGGGGCGAACATAGCATTTCGGAAGAGTGCATTTGACAAGATCCAGGGCTATGGCCGAATGAAGAGCTCTTGTGATGATGAGACTCTGATGCAGAGGATAATCACAAACCGGATTGGCCGAGTGGTTTTCAACGCCGATGTTCAGGCAATGGTCGCAACGAACACTCCGGGATCGTTCAGAGAGTTCCTTAACCAACGTACTCGCTGGGCCGCGAAGCGTGGACGATATGATGACCCCTTCATTCTCTTGCGCCTGATTGGGCTCTATTTGTTTTTTCTCGGTTTGCTTCTGTCCGCTATTGCATCAATCATGCTTCCAGCTCTGCGCTCGGCAGTAGTTGCAATCCTCATTCTGAAAGCGCTGGCAGAGTTCGTCGTCCTCAACTCCGGTGCCCAACTCCTCCATTCGAGGCTGAGGCTTTCCTACTTTCTGATTGCAGAGGTTTTCCACGTTCCGTATATTGCGATTGCGGCATTCATTGGGCAGATCAAATCGATACGTTGGAAGGGCAGAATTCTCGATCAATGAGCTTCCTGAACAGAACCCTTGGACCACTCTTTTTCCCCTCCATCCTTTGGCGGTCAAGCAACTCGTCGATTCATCTCACGTTTGACGACGGTCCTCATCCTTCTGCGACTCCCCGAGTGTTGGAACTTCTTCAGAAATTCGGCATCCAGGCCACATTCTTTCTGCTCGGTGAGCGCGTGGCATCGTACCCGCAGCTGGCCGTTCAAATCATGGCATTGGGACATACGGTCGGATGCCATTCGATGTCTCATCGATCCTTGTTTCTGAAACCGCTTATGGCACAACGGGCCGAGATCTCGAGAGCAAGATCTACAATCGAGACGACAATCGGCAAATCGCCCGGTGCCTTCAGGCCACCATATGGGCATTTTGACTTTTCGACACTCCGAGCTTCAAGCGACGAGGGTATGAGACTTGTGATGTGGGATGTCGACTCCCAGGACTTCAGTACACGGACTAATGCCAATGTGCTCAGGCGGCTTACACGACAGACGCGGCAGGGTTCAATAATCCTTCTCCACGATAATGATCAGACGGCCGGCAGAGGATCGGACTATCTCGCGGCGATTGTCGAGAATTTCCTTGAAAGTGGCTACACTTTTGCGCCTGTTTCAGTATGATTATTGAATCATTGTTCATCCTGTTTCTCTTGTTCCACGTCGCACAAGTAATGGTGTTGACCATGACGATTCGAAATCCGCGCGATAACAAAGACGACCCGACGAGGTCTTTCATATCCGTCGTTATTGCTGCCAGGGACGAAGAGCGTAATATCGCGGCATGCCTCGAGTCGGTTTTGCATCAAAAGTACGAGTCCGAGTCGTTCGAGGTCATCGTCGTGAATGACCACTCTACGGACAGAACGGAAGAGATTTGCCGGCAGTTTGAGCGGCGATACATTAATTTGCGACATATCAACGCGGCCGAAAGCCCGACTCTCCGAGGCAAGACTAATGCGCTCGACCAGGGTATCGCGCAGGCAAAGGGCGAAATCATTCTCATAACTGATGCAGACTGTACTGTTCCATCAACATGGGTTGCTTCCACAGCCAAGAGGTACGGACCGAAAGTAGGGATCGTAGGCGGCCTTACCGTCCAAAAGGCAGAGTCCTGGTTTAACGGCATGCAATCGCTAGACTGGGTGTATCTGCTTGGCCTCGCGGCTTCCACCATTTCTTTGCGCATTCCCCTGAGCACCATCGGCAACAATTTGTCCTTCAGAAAGTCAGCTTACGATGAGGTTGGGGGGTATCGGACAATTCCATTCAGCGTGACGGAGGATTTTGTGTTATTTCAGGCAATTGTTCGGTCCGGCAGGTGGGACTACCTGTGCCCGGTAGACCCCGAGGTCTTGGTCACTAGTCAGCCCTGTCGGACCTGGAAGGAACTCATTCGGCAAAAGCAACGGTGGGGTAAGGGCGGTCTCGATATGCGATTGAACGGATTCTTGGTCGGGATCCTCGGATTTGGTCTGAATGTCCTTCTCCTTCTCGCCTTGCTCACCAGCGGTCTCCTTTGGTTTCTTTGCGGACTCGCCGTCAAGACAGTAGGCGACTTTGTGTTTCTTCACTCGATTCTAAGGCGTCAGCATCGATTGGATCTTCTGCGGTATTTCGTTCCATTCGAACTCTACTTCACCTCATATGTCCTCATTTTGCCTTTCCTCGTGTTCCTGGGCGGCCCTGTCGTGTGGAAAGGACGATCGTACTAATGTTCCAAACGGAGAGCCTCTGGTTTCTTCCATTGTTCCTCTATGCAGAAACTCACTATCGCTTTCCATACTTTTTCAGTCTTCTGCGGAAGAATGAACCTGAGATCATTGCTGACGCCCCGCACCGGATTGAGCCGGGCTCGCCTCTTCCAATCCTCATCCTTATCAAGGACGCACACCTTTTTCCTTGCGAACTGGAGCAAGTGAGAACCGAACTGAGCCAAGATGGAAGAGTCGTCTGTCGCGACACGCATCTGACCAGTCCTCTAATGCTCGGAGAGAAGTATGCGTCTTTTACGCTCCCAATCGATGTCTCTGAATACCACGATTGGATTGAGATCGACGTCGCCTTTTCTGTGAGAGTCCGCGGTGTTTTGAGGGAGTATCACAACGACAACCACCGATTTTCCAGCCGCGACCCCCTCAGGGTCTTCCTCTCCAGTCACCCTCTCCCTCGTTTCCCTGACCTTTATCTCGGTGATCCACACGTGCATTCGACATATACAGAAGATCAAGTTGAATTCGGCTCGCCGTTGCCGGAATCTCAAGTATTGGCGCGAGCGATGGGCCTTTCCTTCATCTGTGTAACCGATCATTCGTACGATCTTGATGATCGCCTGGACAACTATCTTGAAAATGATGCGAATCTTCCGAAATGGAAGCTCCTTCAAACTGAAATTGACCAGCTCAACGAGGCTCATCCGGATTGTGTTGTCATTCGAGGTGAGGAAGTGACCTGCAGAAATTCGCGTGGCAAGAATGTCCATCTCCTTCTCCTTGGACAGCGCGATTTTGTTCGCGGGTCAGGGGACAGCGCAGAGCGTGAATTGCAGATCGAAAGTGAGTATTCAATAGCGGAAGTCATTGCACTTCGCTCCGAGACTGGAGTAGCATATGCGGCCCATGCGATGGAGCCGGTACCTTTTTTGCAGCGCTTGTTGCTCGGGCGCAGCGAGTGGCTACATGAAGACTTCGGAGTAGCGGATTTATCCGGACTTCAGATAGTGAACGGAAAGGTCGACGAGGGTTTGTCGCGGGGCCTGGATTCTTGGACGCGTCACCTTCTCCAGGGTCGAAGACTGAACGGCTTGGCGGGGAGTGACGCGCATGGCAATTTCAATCGGTTTCGGCAGATCGGAATACCCTTTTTGACGATTCGGGAAACGACGCACCATATTTTTGGCAAGATGCGAACGGGCGTCTTTGTTCGGGATGCTTTTGATGAAACCTCGGTTCTGCGCTCGTTGAAAGAAGGAAAATCTATACTGACCGATGGTCCCATAGCACGCATTGTCCTCAGGCGGGACATCTCCGCGGATGGTCAGTCTCAATTTCAACGAAAGTCCTGTCACATAGGGATAGAGGTGATCTCGACGCCCGAATTCGGCAGGATTGACTCAGTGCGGTTGGTAATCGGCAAGATTGGCAGAACTCGGGAGCAGATTGCGCTACAATATCACGGAGTAGCGCACTATGAGTACAGGACGGATATTACACTCGATGCCCTCAGTGCAGACTACGCCAGGGCTGAGGTGTACACGTTGAAGGCAGGCACCTTCGACGGGAACCCTCACTTTTGTCTGACAAACCCACTCTGGTTCGAGTATCAATCTCAGTAGGAGGAGGTGCAATACAGCCTCGCAGAGACAAAAACGCCCTCGATGAGAGGGCGGTTTTGTTTCCAGCTACTCATTCTGTGAATCAGCGGTGGCGTGCGCTCGGGATCGCCAGGCGTTTCAGCTTATAGCGGAGAGTTTGTTCAGTCATTCCCAAGAACGACGCGGCCCTTGATTGGTTGAATCCAAATCTCCCCAGCGCCCGCTCGATGATTCCTTTTTCGATGACATCCAGGGAATTGTCGAGCACGAATTCCTGCCCGCTTATGACGTTGTTGATCATCTTTACCACTTCCGTCTTTTCGTCTGTCAGTTCCGGTGGAAGGGCGAATTTGCCGCCCGACGAAAAGAGAATCGATTTATCAATTACGGCTTTCAGCTCACGGATATTCTCTTTCCAGGGGTGTCGAACAAGCACATCAATTGCATTGATGTCAATCGCCACATCCTTAATACCGAGGTCTTTGGAGATATCGTTGACAAAATGCTTCACCAGGACAGGGATATCTTCCGGACGCTCTCTCAAGGGTTGGATTTGGATAGATTCGAAGCTCTGAAGTCTCGAAGCGAAATCCTCATAGATCTTGTGCGTGCTGGCGAGCTCACCCGGCGCGTGTTTCATGGACAGGATAATTCGCGTCTTGATTGCTCTTCCCTCGTTCCCTCCCATTCTCTTCGTGATGCGCGTCTCGAGGAAGTCCAAAATCTTCATTTGATTACGGAAGCTCGCATCCTCGACTTCTTCTATGAGGAGCGTCCCATTCTCTGAGAGTTCGAACAATCCACGCTTCGTCGTCGGAGGCATCCCGGGGACACCTTTCTCGAAGCCGAAGAGGACTGCTTCAAGTTCCCGGTCATCAATCACCGACGCATTCACGGACAGATAGGGAAACCGATCATTGATCTGCCCGAACTGTTCAGTGTGGATTCTACGGGCGACAACTCCCTTGCCTACACCAGGTTCGCCCACGATGAGGACATCCTTTGTCCCCTTCGCGAGCTTGGTGATCAGTTTTTTTAGTTGCTCAACCGACTTGCTTCTGCCTACGATTGTTTCTTCCATTGATCCCGACCTGTCGATTACGATGTTATCCAAATATTTTTAGAATAATCCTCTGAAGAATATTAGGCTTGGTTTCTTGGCGTACGCGGTGCAAAAAGCCTTCCATGAATCGCTTTCGGGTTAAGAAAATGGCGTACAACAAGATTATCAAAAGCGTCACGCCAACGACTAATATGTTCAGCGTCAGAAACCAATTCTCGCTCATAAAATTCGCCTTTGACGCTCGTGATGAATCTCAAACGAAGGCCGAAGAAAAGTGTCAAGAGCAACAGATTCAGGACACTCAAATACCAACCGATCTCCTGGGCTTGCAGGAGCCCACTATACGCTTCTGCTTTAATGTACGCGTAGTTGTGAAGGATTTCAAGCGAACAGTATGGCAAGAAGAGAAAGATTATTTTTTCGATATAGGCGCCTTGCGGAGGATCGTTCCGATATTGATATCCAAAGAAGAGAAAAATG
>DOWV01000257.1 GCA_003519375.1 Bacteroidota bacterium | reverse complement strand
TAATGGAGTAATGGAGTAATGGATGCTTCGACCTTCGTTGTTCGTTAGGTACGACTAAAATACCGTCGAAGCAACAGTCCCGTCTTCTCCGCCACGAGTTTTGACGCTCCCTTCATCGCGGTCTCGACAGAGGTATGTTTGTCCACGAGAGACTCAAGGTCCGTCAGGAATTCATCATTCACAAAAACCCCGCGAGGTCCTTCGACTCCACCAACGACTGCAAGAGCCGGAATCCTGTGCTTCCGCGCCGCCCCAATCACACCTGAGAGGGCTTTGCCAAACTTCACCTGACTGTCGATTCTCCCCTCGCCGGTGATGAGCAGATCTGCCTTCCGAACCTGATCGTCAAATCGCGTTATATCCAGAACCAGATCAATTCCCCGTTTCAACGTCCCGCCGCAGAAGGCGACGAGTCCGGCGCCAAGCCCGCCGGCTGCACCACCTCCGGGCAATGTCAGAACATCGATGCTTGTTGACGCGCGGATAATCGAGGCATAACGTTCAAGCGCACGATCCAGTACGCGCACATCTGTCTGCGATGCTCCCTTCTGAGGGCCGTAGACGGCTGAAGCTCCTTGTGATCCGCAGAGAGGGTTCTGCACATCGCACGCAACCATGATTGTTGTGCGATCGAGCCGGGAGTCCTTGCCGGAAGCATCGAGCTTTGCCAGGTCCTGGAGCGCCGCTCCTCCCCTCTTGATCTGGTTTCCATCGGCATCGAGAAACCTCACACCAAGCGCTTCCGCCATCCCCGCGCCGCCGTCATTCGTTGCACTTCCGCCGATTCCAAGGAGTATGGAGCTCGCTCCGGCATCGAGCGCAGCAAGGATAAGTTGACCAACGCCATAGGTTGTTGTGATCTTTGGATCACGCCTTTCCTGCGGTACCAGCGGCAGGCCTGCCGCCTCCGCCATCTCGATGATAGCAAGCGATCGCTCCGCCACGTACCCCCACCTCGCCTGGACACTCTGGCCGGGCAGCGGTCCGCTCACGTTCGTCGTCATCATCGTGCCACCCAGAACCGGCGTGACGATGCTGACCAGTCCCTCTCCGCCATCTGCGATCGGATGACGGATCACGATCGCATCCGGAAAGAATCCGCGAACTCCACGCTCCATCGCATCAGCAGCTTCTCCGGCTGTGAGAGATCCTTTGAACGAATCCGGGGCTATAAGGATAGTTTTCGACATGACCCGTGGCCAAATCATAGATTAGCACACTGAATACACAGATGTTACTGATCCACATAGATTCAAGACTATTTGTCAGTGGCAATCTTGTTTCATCAGTGTCGTCTGTGTGCTAATCATGTTGCCGGAGCGTCGGTAAATCCGGGGACTCTCCACTGGAAATTCGGATCCACGTATGGCTCGTCGTTTTCGTGACCCTTCATCAGCGCGATCTTCCGCTTCAACTGCTCCCCAAAGTTCTTATAATAGATGAACGTGGTTTCGCCGACATCCGAGAGAATCATCCAATTGGTTTTCGATGTCTCCCAAAGATTCAGGAGATCCCGCGTATTCTCGATTTCATCCAGAACCATTTCTCGCAAGAGCTTCCGTGATTCTTTCTTGACCTTCGAGTTGGTTGTCTCAATGTAACTGTGGACGCCCGCCACCCACGCCGTCACGTTACGCTGGGATCGATACCAACAGTACAGCGCCCGCATCCGGTCGTACGTATCCTGAACGCAAGCCTGGGCAGCATCGGAGTTTGCGCGCGCCTTCATTGTCTTGAGCAATTTGAGTGCGGCTTCCATCTGCGGGAAGAGGTCGCGGTTGATCAGGCCGAGGCAGTGGTGTGCATGCGCCGGATCGACAAGGTCAAAACCGACATCGTACCGGAAGTCAATTCTGCAGCGATTGTGGGACGTGGCAAGGAGGAATTGTTCATAGTAACTCCGATCTTCTTCCGAAATCGCCTCGATATTGGGCACAATGGGCCTTGTCGAAATTCGGTACCACACGCTCCACGATGAGTAGATCCAGATGGGAAGCGGGAAGGACCGGTATGCTTCGTCTGAATATCTCCAGACTTTCACGAGATCCGCCGCAAGATCGTCGCCGATCCACTCTGCTGCTTTCTGGTGCATGAACGCGTCAAGATCGAGCTTTCCGTCGGCCTGGAACGCCCGCACAAGCTCCTGATTGATATTGTAGGGGGCGAAGGAAGGCGGTGTCGCGCTTCCGTTGTAGCATGGCGTTGTGACACCCTGTTTGGCCAGGTCCTTGAGCTTGTCGAAGACCAGCGACGGGAACGGAATGCCAAGTAATGGTTCGTGATTCCAGATTGTGCCGGGGCTGAAGTACACGTCGGCCTCCGCCTTCTTCTTCCGAAGTTCTTCGATGATCGGCTTTTCAGCATCGACAAACTGATTGTGAAGAGCGGTCCCATGAATTTCGCGCGCTTCCTTGTATTTCGGATGCTGATAGGCCAGCTTCCACCCTTTCGTCACCAACGATGATACCTCGACATCAAGACCGTCACCGAGCTGTTTCCAGATGTACTCATGCTCAGCCCAGAAGGGCTCGAGTCGTATCAACGTGCGGAATTTGGGATTGACTTTTCTTCCTGCATCACGGAGAATGCGGAGGAACCGAACAAGGTTGTTCGCCGCCGACTCTGCAATTTCCGTATCCCCTTTCCATTCCCGAATGACGTAGCCGCCGCCATTACGACCGACGTAGAGAGAACTGGTATACTCGAAGCCGGCTCCGCTGTCATTCGACCAGATGGAGATGTACTCCAGAGACGGTACTTCCTTCACGATTTTTTCCATCATTTCGGCGTAGTGATCCCGGACCACGGGGTGAGCAATCGAGAGGTTGTAACGAGGGTGCCAGCTTCTGATGGGATGATCAACGCGTGCACCTCGCAGCATCGGATACTTTTGCAGGAGGTTGTCCGGCACCGAACGCGGTTCGAAGCACACCAGGCCCGGCGTGAGTCCGTATTTTTGTCCCAGTTCAGCGTTGGTCCTGAGGAAATTCAGGTTTGCCTGCAGGTAGTCATCGTCATAGGTGCCTTTATTCAGCTTGCTTGAAACAAACTGATCAAGAGAAGGGCAGTAGGTGTAGAATCGGTGAAGCAGTTCGCCCTGCGGACCCCGCTCAAACGGAACAGCAAATGCCAGACCGTTGGCTTCCACATGGGAGAATCCCATTCGGGCGAGATTGCGGATGTGCTCTTCCCGATTGAAGTTTCTTACTGTGCGAGCGTGCTGTGTCAGGAAAACATCATAGGCGGGACGAAGATTCTTGAATGTCGGATGAGTGATCTTTCCTTTTTCAAACTCTCCGATGTCAAGCCCCTTCCAATCCTCTGTCAGAATTGTGTACAAGTAATAGAGAAGGTGGGGTCGTGAAGCGAGAATTTCTATCCCTCCGCCGTTTTTTGCCCGAACCATCATCCATTCTTTCTGACTGTCGAGGGCCGGGTGGACCGACGACCACTTCGATTTTTCCTGGACCACCGCCAGCCTGATGCTTCCGGCCGGAGCACTGAGTCCGGATGAGCGCTTGATGTCCGCGCGTCCTCCGAGAAGAGTCAGAAGTTCGTGGGCAACAGTTTGTTCGACCTGGGCGGTTGAAGTTGTCAGGATGGCTTTTGCTTGACCTAATGTTTCTACAATTGTCGGCATAATGCACCTTTCAAGTGGGTCTCATTCATGGATACGAAACAAAATCGGACGAGGGTTGGGTGAATCCCGGAATTGTTCAGAGCAACTTCTCAAAGACCATAACTTTCGTGAGAGAAAAGATGGCCGTAGCGTTCCTGCATAAGTGAAATTATCCGCCCTTCATCGGACGGAAGAGCTTCCAGTGATTCCGAAATTCTTGCCAGCCATTCGATCTCACGAACATTCATCGTAAGTTCTTCGCTGGCTCTGGCCTCTTCCAGAAGCGCGACGGCTTCCTTCGCAGCGGCAAGCGTCATCCCGTAGTGGTTCTTGTGCCCGACAATTGCCGATGCGATTCTCGTCGTCGCTGCGGGAGTCAGTACAAACGCCTGGGGGCTCAGGCGAGCATCGGAATCAACAAGAAGCTGCTGATACTCTGAACCGGAGCCGGATTGAAGGGCTGCATTGAACAAACGGCAATCATACGCAAGGAGCTCGAGATATGCTTCCGGGGCCGACCCCGAGAGAAGCCGGACGTTCTGCACGGACTCATTGCTCCAAAGGTCGCACATCGCAGCAGCAACGTTTCCCACCGGGCTGAAATGCGCGCAACTGGCTGATTTTCCCTCCATAGCTATGGGAACTCCGGTTATGGCTTTGATGACGGGGCCTTCATAGGCACAGTCTTTTGAGGGACCAACAGCGCCGCATTCGAATGCCGCCAGGCTGCGAACTGCGCTCGCTGCTCTGATAACCGCCGCGAGAACTTCGGGTAACATTCCTTGTCCGGCCAGCTGCATCGCCGTATTCGCAAAACCACATGCCGAGTCACCACCTGGAACGACATGCGCCTTCGAACAAATCTCTACAATCCGTTCCCACAAAAAGGTCACATCCCTCGGTGCAAGGACACCCAGGGCGAAGATAATCCCGTCGATGTCGCCATAGAGGAGCGCTTCATCGTGTACTTCCTTGCCTCCGACAGACTCGATGGACAGAATATGAGCGCCTGATGATCCACATTCACGAAACGATTGCAGCAGCTGATCGAGGGGTTTTCCGGACCGGAGTGCCGGTGGTTTCGTCACGTCACGGATATCCGTCGGCGTCACGCGCAATGCACAGGGAATTCCATGCTCTTCATACAGTTTCTTGAGATGCTGGTGCAGGATCCCCGTGATTTGAGCTCCCCATGACGGATGTTCTGTCATCGGCGGCAGGAGTTCAAACTCAGCAACCAATCCAGGCAGCTTCAGCCGCGGAGCCGCGCGCTCGATCATTGATCCGATCTCTTCATATTGTGCCACCACGGCCGTCCAATTGGCTTCATCTAGTGCCATCGTCGGTAGTGTGAAATTCAACTCGGGGAAGACTGCACCATTTCCGAGTGTAAGACCAAAGCCGCACGTAACCGGCCTCGGCGAACGCCCGAACATTAGACCCGCACGGCTGGGTATTGCCAGCGTCTGAAATGTGTGTCGCACCACTCGCTCCTTGTCTTACGCTGATATCCCGAGAAGCTGCTTCACTTTGTCCACCGCAAGAACTGCATCCCGGGCATAGCCGTCAGCACCGATTTGATCGGCATAACCCTGGTTTACGGGCGCACCGCCTATGATAATTTTTACATACGAGCTCAATCCGGCAAGGCGAACAGAGTCAATCGTTGATTTCATGTTCAGCATGGTCGTGGTGAGCATTGCCGAAAGCGCTACGATCGACGGCTGATGAGTTTTGATCGCTTCGACAAATTTCTCGGGTGGGATATTTACGCCCAGGTCGACGATTTCAAACCCGGCGCCCTGCAGCATGATCCCGACGAGATTCTTCCCGATATCATGCATATCGCCTTTGACGGTCCCCATGAGAACTCTTCCGCGGGACTGCGCTCCTTCCCTCGCGAGGTGGGGTTTCAGGATTTTCAGCGAAGCCTGCATCGCTCCTGCCGATTGGAGAACCTCAGGCAGATACATGTCGCCGTTCCGCATCTTCTCTCCCACGGCGGCCATGCCGGCAATGAGACCGTCGTTGAGAATGCGCTGCGGCGAGATGGACGCGGCAAGCAATTGCTCGGTGAGGGCGATGACTTTTTGTGCCTGGCCCTGCTCCAGGTACAGGGCAAGATCCTGTAGTTCCTTCATGGTTCGTTTTACCGAAATTTTCCCTTGCCGTGGTTTAAACTGCCGACCAGGTCACTGCCCGGCCGCCGGAGCCCGTTCATACTCATCGATTGCCTCACGGACGGCGGCGATATGCGTGAGCGGCGTTCCATAAGCCAGCACGCCGGTGCCAAGGATGTAGCCGGGATAGCTGTTTGATTCTTCCAGGCTCCGCATCGCCCGATTCTTGATGTCGGCGGGTGAGGATTCGAGGAAGAGGGCCGAGTCAAGATTCCGCCGAAACGCCTTCTTCATTGCTGAACATCGTTTCAGAAACTCCTGTGGGTCCGCTTTAACATCGCACAGGATGTTATTAGCACCGGTGCCAAGGTATGCCTCGAGCAATGAAGTTGTGTTGCCGCCAATGATCAACGGAATATTGCGGGCACCCTTTTGATGAAAATGATCCACGATTCCCCGAGTCGGGGGGAGGACAAGCTCCCGGTACATCTCCGGGGGAAGCAGATCGGACGAGGCAAACGAGTCAAACATCACCACACCGCATCCCGCCTCAATGAACGCGTTTCCGTACAGTTTGATAACTTCCGCCGCAAAACCGAGAAGTTCTTTGACGATTCCCGGCTGCATCATCGTAAGCAGGAAGAGCTTCTGCGGTCCGGCGAGATGCGCCGCGAGCGAAAAAGGCCCTGAGACGGCCCCCCGCAACGGGATCTCCTTGCCAAGAATTTTCACCATTGCTTTCGCCGCTTCAATGAAGAGGGGCATTCGCCCGTCCATCCGGGGATCCGGCAGTCTCAGGGATGTCACATCATCCGATCCCTGCAAGATTGCACCCTCGTGGCCGATGGAGGGCACTGAGTTGTTGCCCTCGTCGTAGTATGTCACTTTGCAGCCGACGGCTTCGGCCTCAACATTGTAGATATCGACACCAATGGTGAGTGCGTCCGGTTTTACGCGCTCATACTCCGCAAGGAGCGCCGCAGTCAAAAGCTTCGGATCACGGCAAACGTCTGACGGTGTCTTGCCGACGAACCAGGCCTTGTGCTCGTAGATTGCCGGCAGGAACGGAACCCGGTCAGGCTGTTGACAGTTCAGCGCTTGTTCGTATCGTGTGTTCATAATCTCCAATAATGATGGACCAACCCCGAGCCAAAATCGTCCGTGGTCAGAGCCGTTGAAGCTTCACGTCAGACTCGAGCGTCGTAATTTCAGCAAGGCTCGAGTTTGCTACGTCCCACTTGCGCGCGTTTGCTGCGCCTGCCGCGGCTCCAAAAGCGAGACAACGCTCGAATTTCCATCCCTGGTGAAACCCGTAGAGTATTCCACCGACCATGGCGTCGCCTGAGCCTGTGGGATTTACGGATGGAATGGCCGGCGGGATCACTTTCCAGTAGTGCCCCTGAATTCCTGCAAAGAAGGGATTCGCGCCGTCTGAGATGATACCGTAGCGCGCCCCGCTCCTCAGGAGAGTATTGACGGCTTCGACGTAATCGTGATCTGTTTTCAGTGATTGCCCGAACGTGACTTCGAACTCCCGCCTGGTCGGCTTCACCATGGTTGGCTGGGCTTTCAGGCCCAGCTCCAGCGCGTAACCGTACGAATCCAGAATGCTGGTAATACCGTGGCGGTGGGCACTCAGGACCGCTTCATAGTAGACATCATCAGCTTCGTTTCCAGGCGAGCTTCCTGCGCACACGAGCCATGTGCTTTTCGAGGCAAGATAATCGATTTTCTTGCTCAGCTTATGAACCGCCTCGACGTCAATCCGGCCGGGCGGCTCGAACATCGCTGTCCAGACTCCTCCCGGTTCACGATACGTCATGCCTTCGCGCGTCATCGCCCCCGTCAACACAAAATCATGGTCAATGGCTTCAGAGGTCAGGAGCCGTGTCATGATCGTACCGGTTTCCCCGCCGAGAAATCCCGTAGCGACGGTATTGATCCCGAGACATCTCAACTGACGGGAGACATTGATCCCCTTCCCTCCCGCAACCATCGCCATCTTTGTTGCGCGATGAATCGCCCCCCGCTCCAGACGGTCGATATGCACCGTCTTGTCGAGCATGGGATTCAGTGTAATTGTCGTCACCATTTCGTTCTCATCCCCCCGCTCCTACTTGTTCTCCACGGTGTCTCCCCAGTACCGCCACTTTGTGTATCCGATTCTGTCGGGTGCCCCATCGAGTTGTAATCCGTGTGTATTCGGCAGGGCCTCCATGAACGGCTTCCCTTTGAAGAGAACCTTCAAGACGTTTGAAGCCGAGTATTTCACTTCCCGGCTGCTTGCGCTCGCAAAGAAATAGTGGGCATCGGTCTCGAAGTCACCGTAGACAACCTTGCCGAGCGAATAGAGATACCGCGGGCGGATGTTCTCGCGGGCAATCTCCATTTCCAGATCGACTTTCACTCCAAGAACCGACGTCCGATCACCGCGTGCAATCTGCACCCCCACTGCCTTGTAGGGGGCGCTCACATCAATGAGTTTCGCTTTCGATCTCAGGTCATCAAGATTCTGACCACGGCCGTGCGGGATAAGCACGGTGACGAAGAGCTCTGTGTCACCGGCTTTATATTGGCCTGAGATGGTCTGGTAGATCACGTTTTCCTGCTGATGACTCCGGCTGATTGGCTCGTCACCCAGCGTCTTGGCATAGGTTTCCGGAAAAACCAGCAGGAGAGATCGGTCGGTAAGGAACTTGACTCCCTGGATGGAATCCGTCGCGACATCAACGTAATCCTTACCTTTGTTCAGGATGTGCTGGGCATGCCAGAGGTTGGCAAACGTGAAATAGCCTGAACGAAGAATCTTGATCGCATCGACAACAACAAACCACCCTTCCTCTTTGATGAAGGTGATGACGCGGTCTGTTTGGTATCCCATGTCCTGATCAATGAGTCTCGTCCGGCTCATATCGACCTCATTCAGATTCAAGAAGTCAACCTTATGGGTTCTGACGGCACGATAAGCCCCGGAATTCCGGACAAATTCCAGAAAAGGCTGGCGTTTATCCCGTTTCTCGGGACGGGCGATGATGCGGTTATGAAAATAGTCCTGGCGCCACGCTCCGTACGGTCCGCTGGGAAGTTCATTTCTATAATCTGCGTCGTGGAGGAGGACCGAGCCATTACTCATAAGCAATGGTATGCTGTTCTCATCGGCATGCCCGTGATGCATTTTCTCCTCTTCCACGGAAATGGACTGCCGCAGGTATTCGCGGGTGAGCCAGCCGCCGTCTCCCTCGTCCCGATAATTCAGGAGCATGTACGTGCTCATCGGCGTCCATCCATCGCGGAACACAATCTTTTTCCCGACAAGATCTTCAAGCACTTCTTGTGACAATGAGGTCGGCTGTTGAGGTTTGACCGACTCATCGGCCCATCGATATGCATCTGAGAGGTGATAGGCTTCTCCGACGCTGATCGGTCTGTTCAGTGTTTTGTATGATTCAAGGACAGTCCACGCCGCCCATTTGAGTTGAGGATCCTTATAGACGGCGGCACCCTTCTCGAAAAACGGTACCATACGCAAGGCCTCCCAGCCAGATGTCCAGCGGGCATCTCCGAATTCGGGTATCGTTCCGTGCGGTCCGATAAGTTTGAGGAAATACTGCTGGTAGTACCTTGTCAACGGCGATTCAAACAGTTCGTTCTTTCCAGCGGCGTCTGCATACGAGTAGAGCGATTCAAGCCACACAGGATGATAGGTCGAAGCATCTTCGGCCTCCCATTGTTTCAGGTTGTCGCCGGCGATAGCATCTGCGAGTTTTCTCCATTTCACCGCGTGGGGATGATCGGGCATAGCGAGCACTGCATATTGGAGTGCTTCGGCGCGCAGCATTGCCCTGTTATGCGTGCCCCACTCAGGAAAACGAAAGATGAAGTCAGCGCTTCCGGCGAGGTCCATCTCGATTTTCTTTCTGGCAGCTTCGTCGATCATGCCGCTCCCACGGATTCTGAGATAGGCTCGTATGTAGGGCGGCATGAAGAAGAAGTTGGCCAGCGCCGGAAGGCCGTCTTCGTATTCAATCCTCGCTTTGACATTTGCCTCGGGATAGACGTCGCGCAAATCTCCGTACATCGCCAGCAGCTCTGCAGCCCTTTTTGCGTAATCCATGTTCTTTGTTTCCTCATAAAGAAACGCAAGCGTGCTCGCGAGATACACGGGGTGAGCCGGTGAGTCGTAACCCCACAGAATATTCGGCTTGGTGGTTTTCTTCCATTGCTCGATGATCCGTGGATTGTCTCGCCAGCCGCGCTCCGCCGCATCCTTGATCGCATTCAGATAGACGGACTTCTGCGATAGCGCGGTGCTCATCAAAATCAGAATCAAGAGTGCAAGAGTGAATTTCTTCATGAAGTAAACCCCCCTGTAGTCTTCCCCTGATCAATCGCCGCGCAGAGCGATGCAATGTCGCCGATTGTTTCGCCGAGCTGAGCTGGAATTATCTGGCAGGCTGCACTGACTTGCGGGAGACTCTCTTCCTGGAACACAACCCGGGCGACCGGCAAAAAGGCGTCGCCAATGCGCATCCCCAGCCCGCCGAGGATGATACGCTCGGGATTCAAGAGATCTCCAATCATTGCGAACGCGCGCCCCAGGTAGAATCCTGCTTTTTCAAAGACCTGCCGTGCCTCCGAAGAACCGCTCCGGTATGCCTCGTAAAGATCGGAAACGCCGGCCGATTCGTTCCATATTGCAGGAAACATCGCCCGCGCCAGTTTTGCCATACCGGTACCGCTGCCAAACCCCTCGAGCGACCCGGCTTTTCCATAGCAATCCGGGCCGTCTTCGGCAATACGGATATGCCCGATTTCTCCTGCTGTATCGTTCGTGCCGCGGTAGAGCTTTCCGTCAAAAATCAAACCGGCACCAAATCCGGTGCCCATCGTCAGAAAGACGATATTGCGAAAACCCCTCCCGGAGCCGAAGTAGAATTCCGCGAGAGCTCCGGCGTTACCATCGTGCTCAATGAAAACGGGGAGTGCGAATTGTTCTTTCAAAAGACGCTTGAGCGGAATATTATCCCAGCCCGGGAGGTTTGGCGGTGATTTGATAATCCCGTTGAAAACGTCGAGCGGCCCCCCGATGGATACGCTGATAGCTTCGACGCGTTCAGGCGAACCGACAAGTGCTTCCCCGGCAAGTGCGGTAATCTCGCTGAAGACCGGTTTGAAGCCGCGATCCGTCTTCGTCAGAATCTCTTTTCTCCAACGAATATCACCGTGACGCGTTCCAAGAACGGCGGCAGTTTTCGTTCCGCCGATGTCAAGCCCGAGGATCATGTGGTCAAAAACCTCCTGATGATATCGACTGCCTGGCTGAGCTGATGCAGTTCGAGATACTCCGATTCTGTGTGTGCCTGTGCGATGTCGCCCGGACCAAACACCACCGTCGGTATCCCGACAGCGTTGTATATTCCGGCATCGGTTGCGTACTGTGCCCCTTCGACCACAACGTCTCCGCAGACATCTTTGATCGATCGCGCCAATGACCGAACAATCGGAGCATTCGCCGCCACTTCCATCCCTCCAACCGAGAGGTGCGGTTCTTTCATCTCCCAATCGTTAAGGCCATCCAGGAGAGATTTTACAGGCGTCAGTACGCTCTCCGTCGTTTCATTCGGCAATGTGCGCCGGTCGATTTCTATCCAGCAGCGGTCAGGAACTACGTTTACTGCCTGTCCTCCTTCAACAACGCCAACGCTGAGCGAAGGCGACCCCAGAACCGGATGCGGATCTGCCGCATACAACTTTGCTGCGTACTCCTCGAGCCTGCCGATCACCTTCGACATCGAGTAAATGGCGTTTTTGCCGCGCTCAGGGTAGGCTGAGTGCGCTGCGACGCCGCGGGTGGCAATTTTCCATCGCGTCACGCCCTTATGCGCCCGGACGATCTTCAACTGCGTTGGTTCACCGGCTATCCCAAAATCCGCTCTGATGCCCCGGCGGGCGGCGAATTGTGCACCGGCGAACTTGTATTCTTCGTCCGAAACAAAAAGCAGGAGTATGTTATGACGAAGCTGCTTCGGGGACTTCACGGATTCAACGGCAGCCTGCAGAAACGCCGCCATCGATCCTTTGGTGTCGCACGATCCGCGGCCAAAGAGTTTTCCGTCCCGGACGTCAGGCTTGAACGGTTCAATGATCATTCCATCCGCATGCACTGTATCAAGATGCGCTTCCAACAACACCGTGTCCGGGGCACCTGCCGAGATTGTTGCGAGAACATTCGGCCGACCGGGCAGATGCTCCTGGAGCTCTGCGTCGACGAAGTGTCTCTTGAGATATCCAACGACGTAGTCTGCGATCGCCTGCTCGGTGTACTCTTTTCCCGTGCGGCCGCGGCCCATCGGATTCATGCTTGGAATCGCAACAAGATCGGCAAGGAGGGATTCGACCGGTGTCATAATCGTTGTCATTCTACAACCGCAAGAACTCGTGCCGGCGCACCATCGCTGCCCTGAATGAGCAAGGGAGCGGCAATCAGTTTGATCATACCATCTTTCAACTGACCCGTATTGTTGATGTTCGTGACCAGGGGAATACCACGCTTCAGGATGATGTAATGAACGTCCAGGGAAAACGGCGTATCCGCCGCAAGGATCGGGACTTTCATCTCCACAAGGTACTCGGCCGCCTCCCGTGAAATGGGCGGGTATGTCGCATAGTAATCGGGCTCGCCGAAATGAACATCCCAGCCTGTTTTCACCAGTACGCCGACACCCTCTTGTTTGAGCCTGGCCTTCACTTCATCCCTTGTTATTTCCTTCCTTGCCTCGCGCGGAGTGAAGTCGAGAACCTGTGTTTCAACGTACCAAAGCCCGGGATCGTATTGATCAAGCGTCGGGTAACCGGCGTAGACATGACTCGGGGCGTCGATATGTGTGCCGCTGTGCGTGCCGATGCTCAGGCGCCGTACTTCGCAGCGATTCGCTTCAAACGTCGCCGTTCGCTCCACTTCGGTCTTGGGATGCCAGGGGAAATAGACCGGCGTTGCTTCGCTGATGGGGTGTGTCAGATCGACGACTTTCATACGCCCAGATCTCTTTCGGTTTTCTCAGCAGCTTTCGAAGGACCTTTCCCGATATCCTTGTCCGGTTCCCATACGAACGCATCAACGGGGCAAGCTTCGAAACAAAGTCCGCACCCTGTGCAATTATCAGGAATGACGATGGCCGTTCGTTTGAATTTGTGTCGCGGCCGGGCTTCCATGACAATCGCGTCAAAGAAACAAAGCGGCGGACACCGATCGCAGGCGATGCATTTATCCTCCACGACCAGCGCAAGCGGCGGAAAGTCCCGCACAAAGTCCGGCGGAAGTGGACGAAGACCCGGGTATTTTGAACCTTCACTACTCATAGTCTCTCTCAGCCGGCAGGTCTTTCAGTTTTCGGTGCCTTCCTTCCAGAGATTTCGCGATCCTCTCTTCGATTCACCCGACCATCGGATGATTTCGTCGGGAGACACCATCGCGCTTAAAGCTTTCCCGCGTATTTCCTCGAGGGAGTTTATTTTTTTCCGCTGCATGTACTCTTCGATTTCATTATTGATTCGTTTTACCGACTCCCAGCCGTTGACCATAATGACCGACAGAATTTGCACGGTGGAGGCACCGAGCAGCATGTACTTGATCACGTCTTCACCTGAGAGGACCCCGCCAGTGGCACTAATGGGGATCGTAATGGTGTTCGCGGCTTCAGCAACGTGGCGCATCGTGTAGTATTTTGCCCACGGACCTCCGATGCCGGCAAAATACCCATGCAGGATTGGCCGTTGGCTTTCGATATCGACATCAAAACCGCGGAGGCGATTGCACAGTGTTACCGCCGAGGCGCCGTTCTCCTGCGCGATCAGACATTGAGGGAGCACTTCCGGGCCCGGGCCCAGCTTCACAAGCACCGGAATCCTCACAGCACCAACGACGCCGTTTATGGCCGCGACGAATGTTGTCTCGAACGCCAGGCTTCCGGGCCGGTGCGGTGACGATATGTCAAGCTCGATGGCATCTGCGCCGCATTGCTCGACTCGCTTTGCCATATCAATCCAATCCTTCGCCTCGTCGGCAAAAATACTTCCAATGACAGGAAGGGCCGCATGTTTTTTACAGGCGCTGATAAGCTCCCAGTAATCGTCAAGCGTTCCGCTATAGCCCTGCTCATAGGAGTAGAGGCTGAACATTTTCGACCGGCCTTCAATCTGTTTGTCCCAATCGAGAAGCTTGTACCGGGGCCTCGGCCACGACCGCATGTGCGCGAACTTGTCGGAACATGCGGTCTTCAAGACGATGGCTCCTGCGTTCTGCTCCTCCGCAACCCGAACCTGGTTCACATCATGACTGGCGGGACCGGAAGCGATAAGGACCGGACTTTGAAGCGTGAGACCAAGGAATGATGTTTTCAGCGACATTCTAGTTTCCTGATCGATCCATTGGCGCAAGCTGTATGCCGGCACCGCGATTGAACAAGCCCGGAATCGTCACCGGAAGCTTGCCATGAATTCCGTTTATCCCAATCAATGCCTTCCCCACAGCTTCTTCTGCTTTCCGCAGACCCGTATATGCGACCATCATGCCGGCTGTGGCCGGCACCTTCCCAAGCACGTACGGATCCCCAAAGGCGACTGTCACGGCAGGCCTGCCTGTTGCGTGAACCTTCTCCAGAAATTCTTCCACATCGGAAGAGAGCCCAAGTCCCCCCTTCCATGCTCCAATCGAGAGATAGACGCCAATCACCACGACATCAGCTTTTTGAATTTTGGCAAGCGTATTGTCCATTTCCTTTTGGCCCGATTCATTCCATATGCGGGAGAGACCAACAGACGCAGTGCGCGGGCGGAGAACGTTGCATAACGCTTCACCGGCGTACGCCTCGGCTTGATCGGTGATGGTAATAACCTCGACGCGTGCTGCCGGAGCAAACGGAACAGCGCGTCCATCATTCTTCAGTAATGTCACGGAGGCGCTGAACATCGAGTCTGCAACTTTTTCGGCCGGCGGCGACCCAACCACGTCTGCAATCCGTTCAATACTCACAAGGCGATTGCGATCGAGCCCCGCCCATTCTTTGGCCGCAAGAATTCGCCGCACAGACTCATCGACCCGTCGGCCTGTCAGCCTTTTCGATTTTGCTGCTTGGAGGACGCCCTCATAGGCCGCAACGAAGTCAGCCGGCACAAGAATAGCATCAGCTCCCGCTTCGAGTGATTTCACCGCAGCTTCTGCTGCGGAATAATGATCTGTGACACCCTGCATCGTCATTCCGTCCGTCACAACAATGCCTTTGAATTGAAGGCGGTCTCTCAGGATTTCAGAGATCAACACCGGCGAAAGCGTCGCAGGCCGCCGAACGGGATCAACTTTTGGCATCGCAATGTGAGCCGTCATCACGGCCCCGGCCCCTGCCCTGATTCCGGCTTTGAACGGGACAAATTCGACCGAATCGAGTCTCTGGCGATCGAATGGAAGGGAAGGAAGCTTCATGTGCGAATCTTCTTCCGTATCGCCGTGGCCCGGAAAATGTTTCGGCGTGGCTATCATCTTTTCGCTCTGCAGTCCACGGACATAGGCCTCCACCATCGCCGCAACCTGAGCCGGATCTTCTCCAAACGATCTGGTATTGATGATCGGGTTATTGGGGTTGTTATTGACGTCGGCGACGGGGGAGTTTGTCCAGTGAATGCCCACAGCACGCCCCTCGCGCGCGGTGATTCTCCCAAACTCATACGCAAAATGCGGATTACCCGTTGCACCAATCGCCATGAGCGAGGGGAGCGACGTGCCGCCGCCTCCAACGAATCGTGGGAGCTCCGGCCCCCTCCCCTGCATCCATCGATACGGATGATGGAACCAGAGTCCGCCCTCCAGGTCGGCGTTGATGATTAATGGAATTCTGGATTCTTTTTGAAGCCGGTTCGCGGTGACGGCAATATCTGTTACGGTCCCCCCGGCAATGATAAATCCGCCAACGTAATAGTCCCGCACATATCGTTCTGCGAGTTTGTAGGCGGGGCTTTCCTTATGTGCATACACGGCGATAAGGTCGGCGATGAACAGCTGCCCGACTTTTTCCTCAAGCGTCATCGACTTGAGGGTTTTCTCAATCCAATTGCTCTTCTGTGACCAGGCGGGTGACAGCGCAAGCAGGACCAAGAGGAGCAAGAACGGTATTGTCTTCTTCAATGACATGCGTTCGTTAAGCCTGGAATATGATTGTATCATGGCAGCTACGAAATGGTCTCGTGTCGGACCAGGTATTTCTTGACAGCCGACTGATTGACCCGATGTCCGTTTCCGGGCGAAGACAACAACGTGATCATACCATTATGAACCTCTATGAGAGGCTCCACGATGTCCTCCACGAACCATCGTTTTGATGATTCAACATCTGTCGGGTACATGAAATTCTTCAACGTCGCAAGGTGAAGCGTCTGCGCACCGCCGATTCCAAGCTCCGGCATTGTACCGCCCCAGACGGGGATCCCGGATTCTGCGCACAGATCGTGCATTTGCCGGGCGTGGTGAAGCCCCCCTACCCGCTGGATCTTTATGTTCACGATCCTGCAGCTCTTCAGCGCAATTGCTCTTCGCACGGTCGGGAGGTCTTCGGCGCTTTCATCGAGACATACGGGCGTTTGGATGAGAGCCTGAAGCTCTGCATGCCCTTCAAGGTCCTTTTTGGGAAGCGGTTGTTCCACCATCACGAGCTCGAAATCGTCAAGTGATTTCAGATGAACCAGATCCTGTCGTGTGTAGGCGCAGTTGGCGTCTACCATGAGCGGAATCGCACCAAACTCACCCCTGACTTCGGTTAACGGTTTTAGATCCCAACCTGGCTGGATTTTAATTTTTACGCGCTTGTATCCGTCGACCAGGTAGCGCTCGATAGCTAAAAGCAGTTCCCGGATCGTCGGATAGATGCCGACCGCAAGTCCGGATTCCACACTGTGGCTTTCACCTCCCAGATACTTCCAGAGAGGAATGCTCTGCTTTTGCGCTTCAAGGTCCCAAAAAGCGGTCTCGAGACCCGCCTTCGCAAACATGTTTCCCGGAACGGTATTGAGCAACGCATTGACACTCTCGATCGACGATGCCTTTTCTCTCAGCAGAAGTGGAATCAGCTCCTTGGTAAGGCAATCCCACGTCGATTCCGGCGTATCGTCGGAATAAAAGGAACCGGACATCGGCGAGGATTCTCCGTACCCGGCAGCTCCTCCGCTGTAAACCCCAACAAGAATCGCGTCCTTCTCGGCGATAACGCCGTTGCTGATCTTAAACGGCTCGACGAGCGGCACACGGATGTGATCTAAAGTGATGCGGTCCGTCTTCATTTGTTCTTAACGGGATTCTTCAACTCGCCGATTCGCTCAATCCGACAGACAACTTCGTCGCCGTCCTCGATTGGGCCTATTCCGTGAGGCGTACCGGTTGAAAGGATATCACCGGGTTCGAACGTAATGTTCTGCGTAATGAATTCTATCTGCGTCGGGATATCGAACACCATCGACCGGGTATTCGACTTCTGCCGGGACTTCCCGTTCACGCGGCACTCGAGCCCTACTTGGATCGGCGAGCCGAGCTCATCGGGTGTGACAATCCATGGACCCATCGGTGTGAAGGTGTCGAAGCTTTTCGACCGGAACCAGGGATGTTTCTTCTCGAGGTCTTTTGACTGCAGTTCACGCGCCGTTACGTCGTTGAGAATCGTGAATCCGGCAACGTATTTCATGGCGTCTTTCTTTTTTACACCGGTCGCTCGGCGGCCGATAATGACGGCCAGTTCGACTTCGTGGTCCATCCTGCCGAGTCCCTGCGGCAGCAGAATCGTTTCTCCCGGACCGATAACAGACGAGCCGGCCTTCATAAAGATGATCGGCTCCTGCGGAACCGCCGCGTTCCCCTCCTTCGCGTGGAGGGCGTAGTTCAATCCGAGAGCGATGATCTTTGGCGGACGAAGAACCGGAGGTCGCAGCATTGCGTCGTTGCTGACGAGATATTGCTTTTCCAGGCGATGCTCATTCAAGAAGCTGAGAACGAGCCTGAACTCCGCCGTGTCGAACCTCCCCTCCTCAAGGAGCTGCGTAATGGTTGTCGTCGGCTCAACCACGACCTTTTGCGTGATCGATGTGCAGGCTGCTTCGGCGTCAGAGTAGTTTATCCAGCGGCCATTGTGCTGAAGGCCGATACAATACCCCTGGGCATCTTCGAATTGTGCTACCTTCATGACGATCTTCCTTTGTTATGGATCATAGACGGCTTGTTATTGTTGCAAGCCGCGCGATATCAGGATTTTCCAGGACAGGCGATGAATAACCATCTTTTGCTGCGTTGATCATAGCCAGCGCGAGATCTTCCAACGTGCATACGTACTTCGGGAAGACCACTTTCATGATCGGATAGATACTCCCAAGGACTTTGGAAACTCCATAAGAATTCTTCAAACCCTTGTACGGTTTTATAAAGCCGGGTCTGAAGGCGTATGTCGCTTTAAACGGAAGCGCCCTCAGGTCATTCTCTGTCTTCCCTTTGACCCGGGCCCACATCACGCGCCCTTTTTCGGTGCTGTCCGTCCCCGTTCCAGAGATATAGCAGAACGTCATGGAGGGATTGAGTTTCGACAATGTCCGCGCAGCTTGCATTGTCAGGTCATATGTCAAACGACGATACTCTCCCTCCTTTTTTCCTACAGAAGTTACGCCAAGACAGAACCAGCAGGCGTTGTATCCCGCAAGTTGCCCGTCAATCCCCGCATAGTCATAGAAATCTCGATGAATCAGCTCTTTGAGCTTCGGGTGGCTCACGCCGCATGATCTTCTGCCAATCACGAGGACCGATTCTACATCGGTATGGTCAAGCGCTTTGCGCAGCACCCCTTCGCCGACCATCCCTGTGGCTCCGAACAAGATCGCCCTGATCTTCATCGTGCGTCCTCTTCCTTCGCTACGCGTTCTTCGTTTCTTTGAAATAGACACCAACCGGATGCTGATCTCCCAGCACCTGATCGGGATACGCCAGAACTCGTTTCCGCCTCTCGGGATCGTCCTTCGTCAACTCGTCAATCCAGTGGACTCCATAGAGGACGTGATTAACCTCGTCCGCCAGAAGAAACTCCACCAGTTGCAGCGAACGGGTGTCGCCGGTCTTTTTCGCCTTGGCGATCCAATCCCGCAGGTGTTTGCAGCTTTCGCTCTCGAACGTCATGTTCGAAAGCGCCAGGCGTTCGAGCGGATCGGGCCTGTTGACATCCTGCTCCCATCCGAAGCAGCTTGTTGGAAACATCCCCACATGACCGCCGAGCTCTTCCAACCGGCGCTGTACAATCTCCGCGTGCCGCGCTTCATCCCATGCCTGACGAGCCATGTCGAGTTTCATCTGCCAGGGTATGTCGGGGAAATCAGAGATGATGAGTCCCATTCTCTCAACCGTTATAAACTCGCTGTTGAGTAAATCGTGGAGCAGGTGGAGCTTTCCTTCGTTGGTATCGAAGGACCAGTTCTTTTCCGTGAACTCGGAAGGATTCTGCATGATATTCCACCGGCTGTCGCGGGCAGGGACCTTGCTGTACGGATGTGTTTTCGTGAATGAGTACGTTCCCGGCCTCTTCCCCTCACCCCAGATACCACCCGAATCCTGCAGTTCCTTCGAGAGAGTTTGTTCCCACGCATCGACTTCGTTGTCCCGTTGAGTGCCGGAGAGAAGCCGGCTGATGGCTTTCTCTCCCCATTCGATATGATCGCGTTCTTCGTCGGCAATCAGCTCGAGAATATAACCGGTGGGCTCATCAGCGGGGAGTTCCAGGTGATTGATGTGCCGCCGGTATGCGCGCACAATTTCCGGCTTCAGGACATGATAGAGACCGACCATACGAAGGAGCTCGTCAGGCTCCTTCCAGATCTTTTCAAGCAGCTTCACAAACTCATCGCTTGGAGGGATCAGGTGAAAATGCTGCGAACGACCTTTCAGCTCCGGAATTCTCTTTCCAAGCAGATCTGCATGAACCGAATCCTGAAACATGTGACGACCAAATCCGATCTTGATCTCGGCATCGACCATCGTATGGGCCCAGTTTCCCATGAGTTCAAGAAATTGCACCTCGACGTACCGATACCTGCCGAGAAGCTCAAGATTCTGTTGGACCGTAAACGTGCCTGCCATACCCTTCTCCTCTCCTTCTGAAATAAATCCTCGCGGTTCTCTCCGCTCGCTTCGCTACACTTTTACCCAGGTTTTCGTATCCACCGCTTTATAGATCGTTTCCATCAGATGGTGCATTTTGAGCGCGTCATGGAAATTCGGCGACGGCATCCGGTTGTTCACAACGCAGTCAAGAAAATTGTATTGCGCCGCGACGTGCGACCGTATCCATCCCATGGTGAACTTCGCCGCCGGCATGATTGCAGGTGCTGGATATTTCTGCGCCGTGCTGATTGCTTTGTATCCCTGTGACGCTTTCGGATCCTGGGCATTGTATGCCAAAAGTTCATTCGGTTTCATCAGATTGAATGCCAGCGCCCCATTCTGACCATTGATTTCGAAGCGGAGTTCGTCCTCTGCTCCCGTTGCAACGCGGGACATTTCGGCAATACCGATCCCGCCGTTTTTGAACCGCAGAACAGCGGTGATGGCATCCTCGACATCTACTTTACCCATCTTCTTTGGATTCTCCGGCAGCGGGCGTTCCTTGAAGAATGTCTCCATCGTCGCTGAAACCTGCTCAACATCGCCGATGAGCCACTGCATGAGATCGAGGATGTGCGGACCGAGGTCAACGAGAACGCCCCCGCCAATGACCTCTTTTACCAGCCGCCATTCCCGCGGGCGTTTTGGATCGATGTAACCTGAATGCAGGTAGAAACCGCGAAAATGGAACACCCGGCCGACAAAATCGGCGTTGATGAGTTCCTTCGCCTTCATCACAGCCGGAATGAATCGATACTCCGCCGTGATCTGATGTTTGAGTCCCGATTGAT
Organism: Bacteroidota bacterium; assembly: GCA_003519375.1. GTDB lineage: Bacteria > Bacteroidota > Ignavibacteria > UBA10030 > UBA10030 > UBA9647. Next base: position 1,367 of record DOWV01000257.1, on the reverse strand, counting down.
CCGCCGCGGCGACGATTTCTTTCGCCTCGACTTCATTGTACGCCAACGGCTTCTCACAATACACATGCTTGCCGTTCTTGAAGGCCGCCAGCACCGCATCTTTGTGCAACTTGTTGGGTGTACAGATGTTCACGACATCGATGTCTTTTCGCTCGACAAGTTCGCGATAATCGGTGGTGTACGATTCGAATCCAGCCTGCTCTATTCCCTTCTTCGCCAGCGACTCATTGGTATCGCAAACACACTTCAAGGTGATCTTGCAGGGGTTTCCATCGTAGTAGAGGGGGATGGAACGGTAGGCATACGAATGGATGCGGCCCATTTGCCCGAAGCCGATCATGCCGACTCGAATTTCCTTTTGCATTACTTGACTCCTTTCGAAAACGGGTTATTCGCCACTCCCGCATCTATCATACTATCGAAAAGAGCGGGATGCCGAAAAGCGCCAAAAGGCACCAAGTCACGAAGAGAAGCCTTAAGAAAGGTCTGACATTCTTTCGAACCTTTGTGACTTCGTGGCAAAATCCTATGATAGCATTCTAGAGAAGCTTCAGGGCTTTGGCGATCGTTTGCTGCTCATGCACGATCACTGCCAACGCGCGGAGAATCCTTGCCGGGTCCTTGTGCTGCCACACATTACGGCCAAACACGATCCCCTTTGCGCCGCACTCCATGGCGTCTTTGACCATCTGAAGCATTTCTCGGTCGGAATCCATCTTCGGTCCGCCGCGAACGAGGATAGGAACTGATGCGATCCCGATGAGTTCCTCGAATTGTCTCTTCGTTTCAGGGAAATCCGCTTTGATCAGATCTGCGCCAATTTCCGACGCCATCCGGATAATGAGCTTCATGATGTCGAAATCACGAACGACGTTTGACCCCTTTTGAATGGCGAGCGGTTCAACGATGAATGGAATTCCATATTCCCGCGCTTCCGCGCCGATACGTGCGAGCGTCTGAAGATTGTCGGCTTCCTGTGCATCCGTGTCATAGCCGGCAAAGAGAAACGTTACGACGGCATCAGCTCCAAGCTGCACCGCGTCTTTGACCGTAGCAACATGTGTGTAGTACCCTTCCTTCGGAGCCGGCTTCTTTCTCCAGATGTTTGTCGCATCAAGCCGCACGATGACACCCGGCTTGTTCCGTCCGTAGAACTTTGGCAGACTGGCCCGGGTGATACCCGGCGTCATCTGAATTGCGTCGGGCTGCCCCGGAAGAAGGATATCGATGATCTTCTTCGGGCTTTCAATCCCCGGAAGCGGACCAATGAAGAGCCCATGATCAATCGCAACAACAATGCCGTGGCCGGTGACAGGATTGAGTATCCTGCTTGTTCTGAGCTGATTTCCTGGTAGAGTAGACATGGG
>DOWV01000190.1:3777-5149 GCA_003519375.1 Bacteroidota bacterium | reverse complement strand
TTTCATCACAACTCCTTCTTTCGAAACGTGATACTGATTGCTTAGTTCTTCAGCTTCAATACTTCCGTGCCGGCAAGAAGCACAGCACCGATGCCGTGGATGTCATTCATCGGCGCGGGACGCTTGTAATAATACACAAGGTCGTCGCTCACCGAGGTTCCCTCGCAAACACCTTCAACCTGCCCATCCGGTCTGATTCTTGACATGACTCCCGCCCACCCGCGCCTGGCGATCGAAGCGTACCGCGGTTCGATATAACCCTTGTTCACCGACCGCGCGATGGCATACGTGAACATCGCGGTGCAGGACGTCTCGAGATAGGAATCACTTTTGTCCAACAGTTGATGCCAGAGCCCTTCGGCGCCCTGATACTTCGCGAGTCCCAGAATATGTCTCCGAAGCAGCGAGAGCAACGTGTCGCGGCTTGGATGGTCTTTCGGCAAACGGTCGAGGAGATCGACCTGGGCAAGCATCGCCCATCCATTCGCCCGACCCCAGAATGCAACTCCGGGACGCTGAACGTCCGAGTACCAGCAATGGTACATGAGCCCGGTCCTCATATCAAAAGCGTACTTGTTGAAATTGATGACCTGCAAAGCGGCATCATCGAAGTACTGCGCGTCTCCCGTGAGCTCACCTACTCGGGCAAGAAATGAATTGCCCATATAAAGGTCGTCCGACCAGAGCGTCCATTTGTGCGGGAAACCGCGGACGAGCGTTCCGTCCGGGAGTCGGGATTGACGACTACGGATATGCTTCGCAGCAAAGTCGATGTATGTTCGGTATTGCTTCTCTGGATCGAGCCGGTAGACTTCAATCACGCTCGCTCCCATCGCGCCGCAATCATCCAATTCTTCCGTGATGAATCGCTGGGCGAACGGGTAATTCCACTTTCCCTCACCTTTGTACTGTTGCTCAAAGTAGCGATAGTTGTCAAACGCGAACCTGACGTTGTTACGGGCGAATTGTGCGTACGACGGTTCACTCAACGCCTCGCCGGTCCTCAGCATGGCGATGTTGAGGATGCCGTTCCAATAACGCCAGTCTGTATATCGACTTTGCAATCCAGGCTGTGCATTCTGCGGAACATCTCCGGTCGAAGCATACTCCGTGTTCGTCTTGTTGTCGACAAGCCGGAACGTCGCGTCTTTCACGATACCTTGAGCGATCGCGCGCAGAGCTTTTGTTGTGGTCAGAGATTCTTGCAGCGATTGGGCAGACAGGACCGGAATGAATCCCAGGAGGGCCAGCACGATCCCTGCGCACTTCAGTCGGTGGACTATTTGCTTCAATATCGTTGGATCGATCAACACGATTCAAAGACCATGTCTTTGCGAGGCGCTTTTTGGCGAAGTCCCGCTCTCTGGATCCG
>DOWV01000190.1:0-3678 GCA_003519375.1 Bacteroidota bacterium | reverse complement strand
GAATCACGCAAAGTCCCGCTCTCTGGATCCGCCTTGTTGCGGGATCCTGGAAGGCGGACAATCTCCTCATTGTTTCTGCATCCATTGATGAGATTGCTTCGCTCGCCCCTACGGGGCATCGCTCGCAATGACTCTGCTTTTCTTTGGGATACCTGATTGTCACTGCACCGGCTCCCCTCTGACGGCTTTCAGGAACGCCTCAATGTTCTCCGACTTCACTCCCGGCGGCATGCCCCCTCCGCATGACAAAACGACCTTCGATCGATCTGTCAGGGAGTTGATGAGGTCAGTCGTCACTCTCGCGACATCACCGGGAGTTCCATTCGCCAGAACATCACGCGGAGGTATGTTCCCAACCAGGGCGACCTTGTTCCCGGTCAGCGTCCTCAGCTCATTCAGCGTGATATCGAATCCCATATTGAAAAGATTGATCCCCATCTCCGGCAGAAACGGCGCCGATACCCTGCAGCCGGCATCATTGTGGAGGAATTTCACAGAGACATCAGTTGCGTACAGCTCTTTGAAGTACGGCAACCCGAAGCTGCGAAACTCCGCTTCACCCAGGAATCCAATGATATCGTCAAGCAGGAAGATCCCGTCGATTGTGGGAAAGGTCTCTCTCTGCAACGAGATCCATTCCTTGAGAAATGCCGTGATTTTCTTGACCAGCTTCTCAGCTTTTTCAGGGTCCATCATCAGCAGTGTCAGAAATTCCGACGTCCCCATCAGGTAGCTGGCAATATTCAGCGGACCCCGCGCGACGGCAAACCGGATCTTGTGTCCTGCATCTTCGATGCGCGTCTGCGCCAGTTTCAGGCGGTTCAACATAAGCGGGAGGAGACCATCCGTCCTGGGATTCGGAGTCGGGAGCGAATCGACGTCACTTGGTGAATGTATGATTTTGTGCGCGTGAGGGAACTCGTTCACGGGGAAGGAGCATCGGGCTCCGAACGCGGATGGCTCGGTACACATGCCGTACTCGGACCAGAAGCCGGGGAGAAACATGACTTCCGGAAAGTCCTTGATCGCTTTAAGATTCGCCTTCAGCCATATCTCGTCGTTCGAGAAATAGTCGAGTATGGTGACGCCGTACCAGTTCGGCAGCCATGGACAGTCGATGATGAACCCGGTCGGCAGATGTGCCGACCGCTGCCCGCTGATTGTTCGCTTCAAAAGCTCCCATTGAGTATCTGTCATATGTTCGAACCTCTCTTGCCACAAAGTCATCCAGACTCGAAGAATTCAAAAACAGCTTCGTGACTTCGTGCCTGCCTGCCGGCAGGCAGGTCTTTGTGGCGGGTCTTTGGATCCTTCCTAAATTCAGAATCCTATGGAATTGCCCCCATCAACGGGCAGCACGACACCTGTGACAAACCTTGATTGCTCAGAGGCCAGGAACAGCGCCGCGTGGGCGACATCCGAAGGCTCGCCGAGCCTGCCCATAGGCGTCCTGCTCAACACCCGTCGTTTTCGTTCAGGATCGGTATTTAGCGCCTTCGAGGACATGTCGGTTTTAATGAATCCCGGCGCGATGCAGTTCACCCGAATCCCGTATTGCGCGCACTCGACAGCCAACGCTCTCGTCATTCCCTCCACCGCAGATTTCGACGCCGTGTAGCCGATGACTTTGGGAATCCCATACTGCGAAGCCATCGAGCTGATCATGATGATGTTGCCCGTGTTCCTGGGAGCCATCGACTTCAACACTTCCCGCGTCACAGCAAAAACGACATTCTGATTCGTGTGAACGATCGTCTGATACTCCTCATCTGTCACATGCAAGGCATCCTTTTTCAGGTTGATCCCCGCATTATTGACGAGCACGTCGATTGAGCCGGACGATTTCGTGATGGACTCGATCAGTTCCGGAACACGCTCGATGGCACTCAAATCGAATACGATACTTCTGACATTTCTCCCCAGTTCCCGGCTGGCTTTGGTTAAGCGTTTTTCGTTCCTGCCGACAATCACGACATGGGCGCGGTTGGATGCAAACGCCTTTGCGATCGCGAATCCCAGGCCACTCCCTCCGCCCGTCACAAGAACGACCTTTCCCCGCAAGTCTTTGTACTGCACTCCTTCGTTCCGCATCTTCTCTCCTCCTCGTGCAATGATCAGTACATCTCGTCGTTTCCTGTGTATTCAAACCAGTTGTAGTACGCTTTGCTCTCCGAAGGGGCACCGAGCGACGTCGCATACATCGCGACCATGCACCCGACAAATCCGCCGGCCACCCGCGTGCTCAGAAAATGAGCATCGACGTCCTCCTTGAGCGCGTTCCAGCGCCCCGGCTGCGTGCTGAAGGCGAAGGAGTACGTTTCCCCAAGCGCATCGATCCTGAGCCTGACGGGTTTGCCGGTCGATTCAGAACCGAGCTCCTGAGATGCAAGAAGCTCCATCGTCGGAGTCGGGCCTGTTCCCGGCGCGGACTTGTAGAGCTCCACGACCGGCGTGCCTCGCACCACCGACTTGCAGAGAAAGTAGAAATGCTGTTCATTCTGAAAAACCAGGAGACCCGCCTTTTCGTTTTCAGCATTGGCGGAAAAATCGATCTCGACGCTCGAAGAGCCCCTCAGGTGCTGTTGACGCCGGCCGAGGAATGTCGGGTTTGCGACTCCCGAGCACATTTCCGGCCTCAGTCGAAGAGCCAGCCACCCGTCCCGTTCCTGAAGACTATACCATTGTTCACGAGGGGTCCGCAAAAACGTCCAGTGCAGACTGAGCTTTCCGGAGGCAAACTCGTCCCTGACGGTGAAATTGCCGCTCATCGGGATCTCAAGCTTCCCGCCCGCCGGCTTCATCGGGGCAGGATATTTGTAGAGAACAAGCTCCTGCCCGGGATTGATGATGGGCCAGCCGTGGCTCCATGAAACCGGGGCCATGAACGTCTCCCGCCCGGTATTGTAGCACCCGTCATGCGATAGGTTGTACGGCCTGCAACCCAGGAACACGGCCCACCACGAGCCGTTCTCTGCCTGAACAAAATCGGCATGGCCTGTCGAAGTGATGGGGAATTCCCTTTGGGGATTCAGGTGCCTCTGCGTAAGAATCGGATTTTTCTCATAGGGCACATAGGGTCCGTCGACCTTCTTGCTGCGGAACACCACTTCAGAGTGTTGGTCTGCCGTTCCCCCTTCTGCAGCGATCAGGTAATAGTACCCGTCCCTCTTGAAAATATGCGGCGCTTCGATCCAGACGGGCTTCTTGCTCATATCAACACCGCCGTTTACTAGAATCTTCTCATCGGCCGAGACCTTCAGGGTTGTCAGATCGAGTTCGCGCAACCTGATTGTCCGATGGCCGTTGTGCAAAGGCTTGTTGTCCGGCGGTATGCTGTTGTAGAGAATATACGCCTTGCCGTTGTCATCGAAGTAAGGAGATGGATCGATCCCGTTGACCTCGGGAATCCAGACAGGATTTGACCACGGACCTTCTGCAGACTTCGCGGTGACGATGAAGTTCCCTCCTTTGTCGACCTGCGTGCAGGTAACATAGAACAGTCCTTTATGAAAACGGATGGAGGGTGCGAAGAGTCCGCGGGAGACGCCCTGACCGTCAAGGTTCAATTGTTCGGGCCGATCCATGACATGGCCGATTAACTTCCAGCTGACGAGATCGCGGCTGTGGAAAATGGGAATGCCCGGGAAGTACGAGAATGTGGACGTCACCAGGTAGTAA
>DOWV01000082.1 GCA_003519375.1 Bacteroidota bacterium | reverse complement strand
GCGGCATTGATCTTGCCGCGACCGTATGCGCCTACCGCCTCGAACACGTCTTGAATGGTGAGATCGCGGCCTGCGAGGCGGCCGGGGGCGATGGAGCCGCCGTAGAGCGCCAGGCCGGGGATATTGAGTCTGGCCAGTGCCATCACCACGCCCGGGTTGGTCTTGTCACAGCCCGAGATGCCCACCAGCGCGTCGAAGTGATTGCCGCGCGCGACGAGCTCGATGGAGTCGGCAATTACCTCACGGCTGATAAGCGAACATTTCATCCCCTCCGCGCCCATACTGATGCCGTCCGAGATGGAGACGGTGTTGAATTCCATCGGCGTGCCCCCGGCCGCCCGGATGCCTTCCTTTACTTTGGCCGCCAGGCGGCGCAGGTGTAAATTGCACGGTCCGATTTCGATCCAGGTGTTGGCGACTCCGACGATCGGCCGAGACAGGTCTTCGTCCGTAAAGCCTGCCGCCTTGAACATCGCCCGCGACGGCGCCCGATCCGGACCGTTGGTGATCACTGAGCTACGGGGCTTGAGGTTTTCTGCCATTGCTTACTCCTTACGCTATTCTCTTAAAATATTGGCACTAACTTAACTATGCCGCCATTGTTTTTGCAAGCATTACCGCCGTCAATTCCGCTGGACCATTATCGAGCGCGATTCTATCTCCTCCAGTGCGATGCCCCGGGCACGGGAAAATCGGAATTGCAGCCCGAACAGACCTGTGGTAAGGTATGCGTATTACGATATTATGATCGATAGGAGTTTCGTATGGAAACCGTAACGGTCTCTCCTAAATTTCAGGTCGTTATTCCGCAAAAAGTCCGTAAAGCTCTGGGGCTCAAGCCGGGACAAAAAGTTCAAGTTATCCCCTACGAGGGCCGGATCGAATTGGTCCCTGTCTAGCCCATCCGACGGGGTCGGGGCTTTCTCAAAGGGATCGACACTGAAGTAGAGCGCGAGCCAGACCGGCTATGAACGTTGTTGACTCCTCGGGCTGGCTCGAATATTTCGCCGACGGGCCGAATGCCGGGAGGTTCGCCCCGCCGATCCAGAACACGCGGGAGCTTATCGTACCGACGCTGAGTCTCTACGAGGTATTCAAGCGCGTATTCCAGCAGCGCGGCGAGACCGAGGCGTTGCGAGCGATTGCGTTGATGCAGCAGGGGCGGGTGGTCGACCTCAACGCGACGATTGCGCTGACTGCCGCCAAGCTATCCATTGAGCTAAAGCTGCCCATGGCAGATAGTATCATTTTGGCGACCGCACGAGAATGCCCGGCGACACTATGGACCCAAGACGGAGACTTCAAAGGCATGGCAGGAGTCAGGTATTTCGCAAAGGAGAAAACCTAATCGAGGTTAAGCCCTGTCATCGGCGGCCTCTGTCATCACGCCAACCCCTCATCCGTAAATCCCGCCGCCTTGAACATCGCCCTTCGTATTTGCAAGCATCCTCCTCTGCCCAGTTATGGGCCTAAAATTTTCGTTGCTAAGCCACGGAAATCGCAATAAAATTGTTGTTGGCATCGAGAGGGCGCATTTGTTCTATAATGGCAGAAGCCTGACCTATGCTGCCCAATATAGTCAATGGATAGTTATTTGTTGCCGATGGAAATCCGCGATGCCGAACAGTACCGCATGAATCTAGAGGCAATCTTACAGCAACACGGGGATAGGCCTGTCCACCTGTTAATCGTCGAGGACATACATGAGTGGTACGAGACTCGAAGCGGGGGACCTCGCGGGAATCCCCCGGCAATGGCAATCGTAGATAGAGAAAGTGGAAGTTGGGGTATACTCCTCCGTAGAAGGATCGATGCTGATTGGGTGCAAAGCATCTTGAGTCGGATCGAATTCGGCGGCTTCTGGAAAACACGCCAAGTTCTGAACACGACAGAGAAATTCTTGGAACACCTTGTCCTCCACGAGTTGGCGCATCTCCAGAATGACTGGGGCCAAGAACGCGAGAACAATTGTGATGCCTGGGCCTTTGAAAAAATGGGTGCTGATGCAATCTAACTCACCCGACGTTGCAAAGTAGCGCGAGTGGAATGAGGGGGACAGGTCCCGCAATCATACATTGTTGCAATGCAACAGGTTGTTAAAAAACTCTCTTAGCAGCCCTGTCATTCTGAGCGAAGCGAAGAATCTCAAGAAAATCACGACAGATTCTTCGTCGCCTGGGCTCCTCAGAATGACCACGTGGGCGTTTTTCAATGGCCTGGCAAGACTTGGCCCTAACGTGTCGGGACCGTTACGGAGAACACATGAGTACGGTTGTTGAGGAGTATTCTAACGTGAGAGAAGAGCTTCGAGAGGTGCTTTCTCTTGCCGCTAAACTTTCCATCGCAACTTCGGGCCGTACTGTGAGCGAGTGGAGCCACGAGTATGCGAGCTACGTGTTCACAAAAATCTGCTGTCACGGCACGTCAGCGTTGTCCCTGGCACCTACAGGGTTGGTTCCGACTCAGCCTGGGGCCACCGAGCTTTGGGACCTTTCCTCTCTTTGCGCGATCGTTCGCGCCCTCGTCGATGCTTATTATGCGATGTACTACATTGCTGTCGACAATGTCAGTCATGAGGAGCGGTCATTCCGCGAAGCGCTATGGACATTTCAGGCCGAGAACAAGCGTTTAGAGCTGCTGCGTCTGATCAAATCGAAGTCGCCGGAACTGGGAAAGTTACAGGGAGAAGTAGACCGACGGAAGGACGTGCTCATTCAGCATCCCCTCTTTACTAGTCTCTCTCCCGAAAAACAAAAGAAGGCTCGGAAGGGCGATTTGCCTCTACATCTCACTAACTCCGAGCTGTCTGTCCGTGCCGATATTCAACCTGACTACTACAGGGCTGTCTACAGATACCTCTCAAGCTATGTCCACACGTACCCATTTTCCTTATCGCAGTTGGCGCAGCTACGTGCTGGCAATCCCGACTCCCTTCTGCCCATCTCGATAACTTTGCGATACTGCCTCGTCTTCTTGTGTCTTGCTGTGCGCGATTTTCGTATCCTGTTCCCGGACGTCGTCAACCTGAGCCGTCCTCAGGTCGACCAAATTGTTGAAAAGTGGGTATATGTCGCGGCAAACATGGGAAGTTAAGAGAGTGCAGAGGCGGCATCAGTTATGGACCGAATCAAGAAGGAAGCAAAGGGGGCGAGAACCTTTTATCGGCAACCGAGAATTGGGGACAGGTCTTGCAATCATACAAAAAGATGAGCGTGGTGAGACAGATCAAAGCTGATGAGTGGGGGCTGCTCCGTTCGGTCTGCCTTGCGGCTCTATCCGAGGCCCCCTATGCCTTTACCGAGACGGTTGAGGGGGCACGTCAGTTGCCCGACGCCGAGTGGCAGCGGCGTGCCCGAAGTGGAGCCGAAGGGAAAGAGGCCTTTTGCGTCCTGGGATTCGAAGAAGCCCTTCCTATCGGAATCGCAGTGGGACTGACCGGCACTTCGGACAGAAAAGTGGCCTACCTTATTTCTATGTGGGTTGCGCCTTCTCACCGCGGGACTGACCTTGCCTCGTCATTGGTGGACCCGGTCATGGCGTGGGCACGAGGGATCGGAGTGTATTTCCTGTTAGCAGGCATCACGCGGGGAAACGTCCGTGCCGTTGCGTTCTATCGAAAGTTGGGATTCGAGCCATATGAAGGTCCCATACCCAATCATTCAGCGATTAGCTGTTGTCAGGTCGTGCTGGGAAAGCGGCTCAGGACGTAAAGGAT
>DOWV01000139.1:15145-23923 GCA_003519375.1 Bacteroidota bacterium | reverse complement strand
CGTCCATGGCGTTCACCAGCCTGGCCCACGGACCGAGCAGCATGACCGTCGCTCCGGGGTACCCGCTTTGCACGACATTGTCCGGAGAGATAATGGTTGATTCTTTTGCCTCAAATGCGTTGTCACACGAAGCCACCACCAGGGCAACGACAAGGAGGCAACCGACCAGCGCAGACACATGATTCTTATTCAGCATGATAGTCACTCCTGTCATTTAGAAGTTGATGGATGTTTTCAGGGCGAAGAACCGCGGGCTTGGAATCGACTGCGAGTCCGATCCGCGGTGCAGAACGCTGGCTCCGCCGACCGACACTTCGGGATCGAATCCCTCATACTTCGTGATCATGAAAACATTGTAGGCTGAGAACATCAGATCGACATTCTTCAATCCTACCGACGAAACCCATGATTGTGGAAGCGAGTACGACACCGATACTTCCCGCAGCTTGATGTAGGATCCATCCTCGAGGAACTCATCGCTGTACCTGTTGGCGAGCGTCCAGTATGTTTTGATTGCCTGAATTTCGTCAGGCGTACGCTGGGTGTTCGCCTTGGCGTTCGCCGTAAGGAATGCTGCCCGGATCTCCGGCGTGAATTCGCCGTCAAACCGCCCGGCAAGTCGCAGAGCTTCCTTCGTGAGATTCAGGATCTTGTGACCCGTCGCTCCGACGAAGTTGAAGGAAAACGACAAATCGCGGAACAGCGTCAATGATGTTGTGAAGTTCCCGGTAAGCGTGGGGATGACTTGTCCCCGGAATTCAGACGGCCCGATCGTCAGGTTTCCGTATTGATCGAACACCTGGTTGCCGTAATAGAACTCCGGAACCGAGTGCCCCTTCTCGACGCGCAGGATCACCAGCGCGCCGAACGGAGTCTTATTGAACGGAAAGCCGCCGTCATCGAGAACCTTGTTGTCAACGGTCGTGACATTGAGACGGGAATCCATCCGGACCTGGTCTGTCATGATCGGAGTTCCGAACACGGAAATCTCGAATCCTTTGCTTTCCACCTCACCGACGTTGAGCATCTGGATCCGGTTGCCGTATCCATCGGACGGTTTCGTCTCGACTGCAAACAGATCATCGGTCGTATGCTGCCGGTAGTAGGTCACTTCCACGCCGAGGCGGTTGTCGAGAAATGCCAGATCACCGCCTACCTCGTATTCGGATGTGACGGCCGGTTTCAACTGAGGATTTCCGGGACGCAGGAACACGAACGATTGGTTTGCCGCATTGAGTGCTTCCTTGCGCAGAGCAATGAGAGCCGCGCCCACATCAGGCTGCCGGCCCGCTTTTCCGAAACTGCCCCGCACTTTTGCGAGAGACACATAAGGATTGAGACTCTGGACGGGCAGGAGATACGACGCACTCGCCTTCGGATAGAACTGCGGACTCGCATCAGAGCCGAATGCGCTCGACTTGTCGATTCTTCCGCCAAGCGTCAGGAAGAGGGACTTGTAGACATCAAACTGAGATTGAACGAACATGGAACCTGAAGAAAACGACGTGTGCGCCTCAACGGGTGCGAAACTCGTGGGATCGCCATCCTCCTGTTTCTGGTCGGCACCGGCCGTGAAAGTGCCGCTGCTGTTGGAGAGGAAGTCGTTGGCGGTCTTGTAGTAATCGGCTCCGTAGGAGACATCGGCGGAAACCTGGTCCATCAGCTGATAGCTGCCGCTGAGGATGACTTGACCGTTGAACGCTGATATGGCGCGATTGTCGAACAGGCGGAAACCTGCAGGCGAGAGGACGAATCCCGCATTGCGCGCGACGACCTGCTGGGCCGAGAGATTCTCGTATCCGATGCGGACCTCGAGATTGTGCCTGTACGGAAGCTTCAGAGCGTATTCAACATTGCCGCTGTACCGCTTGTTCGCGTAGTTGATCTTGTACTGGGAGAAGATGTTGACGTCGCGGTAGGTGCGACCGTCATTGGGATTTCTCCACTCCCGGTTCGCCGCGATGGAATCGTGCTTGTAGAGTGCATGATACCAGGGCGACCAGGTCGAGTTGTCGGCGTCGGGCCGCTGCACGTCATCGCTCACATATCCCGCCCCGACTTTTAACTGATTGGCGTCATCGATGAAGTACGTGAAATTAGCTTTGAAGTCGCGGTTCATGTTCCTGTTGTACATCACGCCGGTTTGCGCATCGCTCACGGACGCCGCCGTGTAGAACCGGTACTGCGCTCCCGCACCCATGATGCTGAACTGATTGTTGTTCGTGACGCCGGGGTTCGATGCGACGACTTCTTTCGCGGCGGTGGAGAACTGGCTGTTGTAAATCGACCAGTCGGCGATCTTGTATTCAGTGGAGTACTGGAATTTCGTGACTCCCGGCGCGAGGCCGGCACCTGATTTCGTGAAGATCTGGATCACGCCGTTCGCAGCGTCCGAGCCATACAGCGTTGCCGCCGAAGCGCCTTTCAGGATCTCGACGCGGTCGATGTCCCCCGGATTGATCATGTTCAGGGTACCGACCACCTGACCGCCGCGGCCGTCGTACGTCCCGCCGCTCGAGTTGTTGCCGTCATTCGACCACGTGTTCAGCTGCGTCATCCGCACGCCGTCAACCATGATCAGCGGCGAGTTGTTGCCGGTAATCGAGCCGACTCCCCGCAGCTGGATGATCGAGTTTACGCCCGCCATGCCGCTGCTGTTGAGGATCTGCACACCCGTTGTTTTGCCGTCCAGCACCTGCTGGATATTCGTGATCGATGCCTTTTTCAGGCTCTCCGTACTGATCGTGCCGATCGAATTGCCGAGTCTCGCCTTTGACGGAGCCAACCCGCCCGTCCCTGTCACCACGACCTCATCCATTTTCAGGACATCCTGCTGGAGTTCATAGGTGAGATCGAGATTCTGGCCGGCCCCGAGCGTAAAAGTCTGTGACTTCTTGGTGTAACCGATGCTTCTCACTTCGAGTGTGTAATCCCCCGGGGGGAGCGTCAATGTGAACTTGCCGTCGACGTCGGTCGCGGTGCCCCGGGTTGTCCCGAGAACGAGCACATTGGCACCGACAAGCGCTTCTTTTGTCGCTGCATCGGTCGCTTTCCCCTTGACGGTCCCGCTGAGCTGCTGTGCCAGCGCTGCCGGAAAAAACATCGCGAGTGCGATCAGCACCAGGCCTGCGCCAACGGTGAAACGTTGTAATGATGGTCTCATGGAGCCTCCTTGGTTGATTGTTCGAATAGATGTCGTGAAAACAATTCAGCACCGCTCACTGCCCGGCAGTAGTCACAGACGTCCGTCCTGCACCTGCTCTACTGAGATCCTCACGGTCTGTGCACGGTGCTCATGAAAACACCACGCGTAATGCTCACCAACTGCAGGATGATACGCCATTGATGGGCGGGAGGAAAGTATTTTGGGATGGACATCCGGTTTTCAGGGATGAAACCCCCGAAGAGCGTGCCGAGTGCTTTCCCTGAGTAAAGTGGCAGCGCGGGCATGAGCGGGAGAAGGGATGAGTACCACACCTTCTTCGATCAGAATTCAGTGACAGCGGGGGCTTTCCTGGGGGATGGGATGAGTATCACACCTTCTTCGATCTGAATTCGACGTTCGGTGTTCGATATTCTCTGCGCTCGAACGCTTGTCCAGGAGAATATCGATTGAAGAACTCCGAATTTCGAATAACGAAGTTGAGTGGGTTGCTGGGGGGAAGCGCAGAGAAAGGATCACCGATGCTGCATGAAGCAGCAACGCCCCCGGGGTCCGGGGGCGTTGCGTGAATCGTTGAGGCTTGCAGGATGAAGGAAGGACTACTTCCCTGCCGGCTGAGCGTCCTTGTCCACCAGGATCGGATCGCCGAGACCCAGTTCCTTCAGCTTGTCGAACTGCGTCTCCTTGTCGCCGGCAACCACGAAGACGAGCTTTTCCGGATGAAGGTACTTTTGCGAAAGTGCCTTGTGGTCAGCGAGCGACAGCTTCTTCACAAACGCCTCACGCTGCTTGACGTAGTCGAACGGCAAACCGTACATGACGATGGGCGTCAGCATGCCGCTCAGCTGCCCGAGCGTCTCGAACCGTCCCGCCATGCTCTTGAGGAAAGCGCTCTTCACGAAACCGAGATTGTCTGCGGAGATCCCCTCCCGGTATTTTGTGATTTCGTCCCTCAGGATTTGAGCGGTTTCGAATGTCGCGTTCGTCTGCACATCGACCGTCGCTTTGAACGAGCCGGGGAACGAGCTGCCCGAGAATCCCGACCGCGCGCCGTAGGTGAACGACTTCGTTTCCCTGAGAATCATGTTCAGGATGCTGGAGAAATCCCCGCCGAGCTTGTGATTCATCACGGTTGCCGGGTAGAATCCGGGATCAGACGCCGCAAGACCCAGGTGCCCCACGTTGAAAACGGATTGCTTTGCACCCGGGACGTTGATAAAGTACACTCCCGGCTTTGCCGCATGGGTAATCTTCACATCGGGCATCTTCACCTCTTTTGGCTTCCACTCCTTCAGGCCGTTGAACAGCTTCACCGCATTCTCTTTTGAAAGGTCGCCGAGCACCATGATCTTCGCGACGCTGGGCGAACAGTGCTTTTCATAGTACGCCTTCAGATCATCGAGCGTAATGCCCTCAATCGACTTTTGCGTTCCCATCGCCTGGTTGGCCAGGATATGATCGGAACCGTAGATCAGCTTGTCGAACGCGCTCGATGCCATCGCACTCGGTGTGGTCTCGGTCCTCTTCAGCGACTCAATAGTCTGCGCCTTGGTGAGGGCAAACTCCCTCTCGTCCCAGCGCGGTTCGAAGAGCATTTCCCCGGCCAGCGCCATCACGTCATTGAGTTTGCCCGACAGGCAGCTGCCGCTCAGTGTAATCGACTCTTCGCCGCCGGAGATGCTGATATTCGCGCCCAGGTCTTCGATGGCCTCGCGAAGTTCGATCGGGGTTTTTGTGCGTGTACCTTCGTTCATCAAACGCGCGGTCAGGTAAGCCGTTCCGATTTTTCCGGGAGCGTCGAGGAGCATGCCTCCCTTGATGACGATCGAAAACTCCGCCAGCGGAAGATCGCTCTTCTTAATCCCGAATATCGCGATGCCGTTTGATGTCTTGGCCGTCCAGATCGCGGGGACCTTGACAGTCGGATCGGGTCCTTTCACCGGCTCCTTCGCTCTGTCAATCTTCGAAGGGATCGGGGCTGGATTATATGTCCCGACATCCTTTTTCGCGCCAGCCTTGGCCACTGATTCTTCCGGTACCGTGAACCGTATCGAGTTCGCTGCTGCAAGGTCGGCTTTTCCTTTCGGCACCATGCTCACAAGCACATGGTTCCGGCCTTTGAGGTATTTGTTGTATACACGCCAGACATCGTCTTTCGTAACACTCATGGTGTTCTGCAGATCAGTCGCCAGGAAGTCTGGAGAGCCGTTCATCATGTTGTAGTCGCCAAGACGCGCAGCCTTCCCGAAGATGCTGCCGATTGTCATGTAGAACCGGTACTCCAGGCCGGCCTTCTGCCGCTCGACATCCTGATCAGAAAATCCCTCTTTCTCGAATAGTGAAAATCGTTCTTTAATCGCATCTTCGACATCAGCCAGCTTCACTGTTGGGAACGCCCGGACGGTCACCGCGAACGCCCCGGCAACCTCCATGCTGCGCTGGAATGCCCCGACCGACGCTCCTCCGCCGCCGCGGCCAAAACCTCCGCCGCCGGATCCGGATGGAGCGAGTTTTCTTTCTTCCACGAGGACCTTGTAAAGCGGCGACTTCTTGCTTCCCGCAAGAATCCTCGCAAGGAACGAGAGGGCATATGAATCCTTGCTGTACTCTTCGACGGTCGGGAATGACATTGTCAACATCGGAGCAGTCGCCAGGTTGTCTTCGTAGTACGCCCGCTTCGTCTCGGTCAGCGTCACGGGCATCTTGGCGAGGTTCTGGGGCTTCGGTGACGATGGAATTTCCGCTAAATACTTGTCGATCCACTTTTTGGTCTGGGCAACATCGATATCGCCCGCCACCACGAGCGTCGCGTTGCTCGGACCATAGTACTTGTTGTGAAAATCGACAGCATCCTGGATTTTGGCGTTCGAAAGGTCTTCGAGAGAACCGATGACCGTCCAGTTGTACGGATGGTTCTCAGGGTACATCAGTTTTCCCATGATCTAGCCCGACTGGGAGTACGGGCTGTTGTCACCGCGGCGCTTTTCGTTCTGCACGACGTTCTGCTGCGTGATGAACGTCTGCGGCGTGAATTTGCTCAGGAGGAATCCCATTCTGTCCGACTCCATCCATAACGCCATCTCGAGAGCGTTCTTCGGTATCACCTCAAAGTAATTCGTCCGATCATTGCTCGTCGAGCCATTGATGTTGGTCGCGCCCGCGGACTGAAGCCTGCTAAACCACTGTCCTTGCGGGACGTTTTGCGACTCGTTGAACCGGAGGTGTTCAAACAGGTGCGCGAAACCGGTGCGCCCTTTTTCTTCACGGCCGGAACCGACATGGTAGACAATATAAACGGCCGCAATCGGATTCGATCGATCGACGTGGAGGATAACGTTCATTCCATTTGAAGGAACGTACTTCTCATACGGGATCTTGAACTCCTTCTTTTCAGCTGCGGAGATGACAACCGCAACGCTCAAAAGAAGACATAGCAAGGCAATGACTTCTCGTTTCATGATGCCCTTCCTATGAATTGGGTGGTTGATGGTTTGTACGTCTGAAAGGAATGATCCGGCAAAAGGAGCAGAACGGCCGGAGAGCCGATTGGTTTCTCAATTTCAGGCAAACGACGGTGCAGACCTAATGTCAACAAAAAAGAGGACGGAATAAGTGGAGATTGCGGATTTCGGGTTGTGGATTGCGGAACGAGAAAGGCGGGATGGAGAAGTCGGACCTCTCATGGGCTGTATGGCACCTTCCGGGGCCATGCGCCGCGAATATCGACTAAGGAACACCGAATTGCGAATCGAAGGTGGGAGGATCCACCTTCACCTGCCCAATCCGTACTCCGCCACCCGCTTCACGTGATACAGATCGATGATCTTGTCACGCGGAATGAACAACTGCACCAACCCCGTGCCTTCCTTACCTCCGAAATTCTTGACCCACGCACCGGCCATGCCGTGCTCATCTCTTGCCAGAACTGTCGACACCTGGGAAGGATCAACACAGCCGAGGCCGACACCCCAGCCGCTCAATCCCCACTTTTTCCCTTCGCCTGTCACGGTGGAGTTGTACCAACCGATTCCCTCCAGGCTCTTCCCCGGGTAACGAATCCCCAAAATCCTGACCGAGCGATCGTAGTTGATCCCTTCGAACTTGCCGAGCGAATCCCGTTTCCACGCAATCGGGTCAGGACCGAGCCAGACAATCTTTCCGCCGGCGTTGAGGTACTTCCGAAGAAGAGCTTTCTCCGATTCCTCCTTCACAACCGATTGCGGGGCGCGATTGTCCGCGAACACCACGACAGAGCCGGACCCCGCTGATGCCTCCTGTTCCATCAGGACTTCCAGGCCCTTTGCGTCAATGACCTCGTACCCTTCGCGCTTGAAGTAGTCTCGTATCCACTCGTCTGTCCCACCCGAGAACCATCGGCCCGAAAATCCCGGACGCGTCTCCCAGAACACGGCTCGGCGTACTGACGGAGCCGGCGGATCAGGTTCTCTTGTGCCTTCTATCGCATAGAAGTTCCCGTCGTCGCTTCCGCAGAAAACCATTCCATTGTCCACCAGCGGCGACGAGAAGATTCTGTCGCCGGTCTTGAATCTCCACCTCTCGACTCCGGTTTCCTTATCGACGGCGACAATGTGGCCGTCATTGACTCCAAAGTAGAGGAGCGGTCCCGCCACGGCTGCGGAAGACCAGATCGGTCCGCCGCCCCTGTAGCGCCATATCTCCTGACCCGATGCCTGGTCGACAGCCTGAAAAAACTGAGCGTCGGAGCTTCCGACAAAGACCTTTCCATCATCGATTGCCGGCGTTGAGAGCACCCACGAAATTTCATGATTGTTTGACCATTTCTGTTTGCCGGTCGCTGCGTCAACCGCGTAGAGGAATCCATCGCGGCAACCCACCGTGACTATTCCATTCGCAAGCGAGGGAGAAGAGACGAGCGCCGTGCGGTCATATCCGAAATCCTCGATCTTCAGTGTCGATCCCAGCGTGGCGAACTTCCAGAGAAGGGAGCCCTTCTTCTTGTCGATTGCCAGGAGGTAACCATCCATCGTTCCGACGAAGACCGCATTCTCATCGACGGCAGGTGTGCCCCTGATCCGCGAACCGGCTGTGTATTCCCAAACAACTTTTCGCGTGCGAGTGTCAATAGCGTAGAGATTGCCGTCCCCCCCGCCGACGTACAATATCGCTCCTGCCATGGTAGGCGAAGAGAGGTAGTAGTCGAAGCCATTGGCGTACGGGAGATCGCCCCCCATCTGGTGTTTCCAAACGAGTCTTCCTTTTGCTCTGTCGAGCGCATACAGGCCGCCGTCCCGGCTCGTGAAATACACAACCCCGTCCATCACGGCGGGCGAGGAATGCACGGCACCCCCGGTTTTGAACCTCCATCGCTCTTTCCCTGTCGATGCCTCCACGGCGTACAGGCAACCATCACCGCTTCCAAAGAAGAGAACTCCCTGAGCGAGCGCCGCCGAGCTTCGGATGGGGCCTCCGGTCTTGAAGACGAACTTGACGCCGCTGAAACGGTACGCCGGTGTGGTCTTGTAGACGCCCGTGTGCCGGGAATTGGTTTGGAACATCGGGCTCTGTTGCTGAGCGGTTCCGACGTCGACCGAGGTCACCAGAAGACAGACGACAAAGACAATGATGAACGTGCG
>DOWV01000139.1:14145-15096 GCA_003519375.1 Bacteroidota bacterium | reverse complement strand
ACAGACGACGAAGACAATGATGAACGTGCGACTCATTTCTTGCTGTCCTTTCTGCGGGATTGGAGAAGCGATTCGCGGGCGGATATCGCTGTGAAGGTAGTCGAGATGAAACAACAGGACGTGATATCCTACGGAGGCGGGTTCTCAAAGTTGCGAAGCGGGGACCGGTTACTCTACGCGGCAATCAATCTGCGAATCCTCGGCCGGCTTGGGTCTGTGGCTCCCGATCGGAGCACGCGTGAAGTGCGATTGTTATCTTGAAAGCAGATCGACATAGGCAGCAAGTCCGGGAAACGATGGCGAACTGACTGCAAACAGGAGCACCTGCTTTCCAATCTGCCGCGCAACGTACTGACTGCCATCCTTCGTGAGCGACATCAGCTCCTCTCCCGCCTTGCGCTCGAAGCCGACCAATCGACAGAATTCATCGATTTCGCCGCAGCATGAGATGTTCACGTACGCGATGGCCAGGTGATGTTCGCCGGTCGCCACCGGCACAACCATAACCGTGAAGTTCTCAAAACTCTCGAACAACGGAGTCCAACCCGAATAGCCGTTCTGCAGACCGAGGTGTCCGTATGCGACGACGAGTCCCCTCATGTGCGGCTTCAACTTCTCATCGCTGAAGATCGAAGGCCATTTTGGTGGTCGAGCTTCTATCCTGGACATGAGGGCTCGAAGGAGTGCAATACTCCCCCGCCGCGCCGCCTCCGAGCCCGACTCGTTGACAATGCTCAGATAGCAATCGCCTAAGACAGCCTGAAGCTGGTATTTTGATAAGCAGGTGTTTGGCAGGAGAGAATCCACAGGGACGCATTTGAAACGCTGGACGGAGAATATCCCGTATGCCTCGTTCGGACCCGCCATCTGATAGATCTCGACGACGAATTTTTCGCTCGAATAGAGAACCTCCTGCCGCCCGAGCTTCTTGAAGCCGTACTCGAGATACAG
>DOWV01000139.1:0-14015 GCA_003519375.1 Bacteroidota bacterium | reverse complement strand
TTCAGAACCTTCGCGCCTTGGAGATCTTTCGCATCAAGCGATACGACATCCTGGCCGATGCAGGGAGAGATGATTCCAAGCAAAAGGATCGAAATGACTACAAAGACGTTGTTCATTTATCGCGCAGTTCCGGTGATTGGCACACTGAATACACAGATGCTACGTGATAGCCACTGATAAAAACAAACTGTGACCATCTGTAGCATCAGTGTTTTCTGTGTTCTATTAAACGCTTCATCAGGAAAGACTCAGCTTCTTCAGATTGATTTTCTCGAGATCAGACGCGCCGAGCCCGAGGTCGCGTGCAAGATCCATGAATTTCCGTCCGACGGGGGCTTCGGCCTTCTGCACCTTTTCGTCCAGTCTTTTCTTCAGAACGATCTCGTACCCGATCCTGTCGACAGCTACAGGGTCTGTCCCAACGAGAACCGTTTTATACTCCGTGAAGAACTTCGGATCAGCTCCGGGTCCGCCATGGAAGCAGCCCTTGATGCCGTCGACGATATTGAGAACCACCTTGTCCCGGATCGGTGCGAACGCCGGCACCTCGGCGCATGTTTCGGCCCAGAGGTTCTTGTGGAGGCGACCCGTGTTGGAAATGCATCCGAAAGCAAGATTCTTCAAACACAACGTGACGGTTGGCCCTGCGTTCTTGAGTATCGGGATGTTGATGATCTTCGTGACATCCTTTGTGCAGATCGTGCCGAAGTACGAGTACTTCCCTTCGTTCACCATATACGGAATCGTCTCCGCATCGTACTTTTGTTCAACGTCAGCCCAATAGTACCACGACTCGTCGATCATCTGCTTCCCGTACAGCACGCCATTTGCATCATAGTACGAGCCTTTTTCGTCTTTTCGCTCTGTCCCAATGATCTTGACGCCGGGGAAGTTCTCCGATGTAAATCCCACCTCATGTAGTTCAAATTCACGCCGGTCCCATATCACGATGTTCTTCATGGGAATTCCGGCTTCGACGAGCTGCTTGATGACCGCGTGTGTAATCTCGGGGCTTGTCGAGAGCGTCTTACCCGCAACCGGATTTACCTTCAATCCGATGATGTCATCGGGCGTCACGAATTCTTTCCACGCGGCTGCGGCCGTCGAAGCGCCCGTCAGCTCCATGAGGCTCTTTCGGACCATCCCATCGACAACAGCGAGATCGACTTTGTCGTTGGCGATTGATCTATCGTGGTTTGCCTGAACCACAGCGCCGGGGAATTTGCCGGGCATCGAGCCCGCGCTCCTCGGAATCTTCTGTGCGTCTTTGATATTCGTTGCCGGTTTCGCAGGCAGCGCTTTTTCCTGTCCGAGCAGTGTACCTGGAACAACAGCGGGGATAGCTGCAGCCAAACCGCCGGCGGCCGCCAATTTGACAAATTCTCTTCGATCGATTCGCTTTGGTTTTTCAGCGGGATGCATTATATCCTCCGAGAGAAGAAATCCGAAATCCTGAAACCGAAATCCGAGGGAAGTTCGAAAACCGATCGGATTTCGAGTACCGTGCTTCAGACCCAAGCCCGGACTTTTCTCTGCATCGAGTCTGCCTGGGGTGGTACGGTGCGGGGATTGATTGGGAAAAGCTACTTTAGAATAAGGTGAAAGGCAAGAATCGATTGCGGATTGAGGAGTGCGGATTGCGGATTGAGGAATATCGAATTCCGAAATCAGAATGGGGAATGGGACAGCACCTGTTTCTGCAACACCGAGGGTGAATCAGCACACAGCGCCACCACCGCTGGAACCACTCGGCTTCAAGTTCTGTTTTCCATGCATCATGGCGCTCAACCCTGCCGGGATCCCCTGGCTCAGTTTCCACAGATACGCGCGGAGAAGACAGAGGATGCGCAGACACGAGGCCACGTTGAGACCAGGATATGTTTGCTGCGCCGCGTTGTTGGGTCTGCTCTTGACGGGATGCGAAAGCGAAATACCGGTCGAGATCAATTTGAGACCGGCCCTCGCAGAGATTCCGGCGGATCTGGCTGCGGTCAAATTTACATCCGAAGGCTCACCCACGGCTCCCTATGTCATGCTCGAGCTGAATCGTCCGGGCGGTTTCAGCGGTTTTGTTGCTCTGAACCGGGACGCACGGCCTGTCTGGTATTTCCGGACCAGGGGCGGCCCGAACGGATTCACGAGGAGGCGGAACGGGAACTTTGTGCTTCTCGACAGCCAGCGCGGCCTCGTCGAAGTAACCCCGGACACATCCGTCGTGCATGAACTCCCCCAGCAAGCGGCGCCCGGCCGCCGTATCCACCACGATGTCATTGCAGATCCATCAGACAGAATCCTGTTCGTAGCCGACGATTGGCAAGTGTGGCACGACACACTGATAAACGGAGCCAGCATCTGGGAATGGAGTCCTGAATCGGGTGTTGTCACGAAGCGCTGGAGCTCCTTTGGTCCGCTCAATCCCGACCTGGATCGCGGACAGCGCACGGTGCCGGCGGACTGGGTGCATCAAAATTCTCTTTCGATCGGGCCGAGAGGCAACATCCTTCTGAGCATGTATTTTCTCAATCAGGTGATCTCAATCTCCTCAGATTGGCAGTCGATCGAGTGGCGTCTTGGAGGGATCAGGGCTACAATACCGGTGACCGACTTTTTCAGCGGACAGCACACCGCACAGGAGATTCAACCCGGACGGGTTCTGATGTTCGATAACGGAGCTGATCGAGCGGGAGAGAAGTTCTCGAGGGCGGTTGAGATTGAGATCAGTGGACAAGGCGCCCGCACAGTCTGGGAGTGGCGGCCGGCAAAGGACAACTGGGCTCCGGCAATCGGATCGGCTCGGCGTCTCGTCAACGGTAACACCGTAATCGCATTCGGGCTCAGCGCAGGACTGGTGCCGGGAGCTACGGGTCCGATAGAAGTCTACGAGGTGGAGAGCAGCGGGAGCATCGTGTGGCATCTGACCGTCGGAGGTGATACTCGATCCACATATCGAGCGACGCCAGTGTTTGAGTTCTGAGTTGTGAGGAGAACTCCTGGCTCGTCGCACCGCAACATTCGGCGAGCCGCCCCCGCGAGCTCATGGGAACCGACGTACCGACCTTGATGTTTTAACTTCGTCACATCCGCCAGACCATTCTCCATGACCTTGTATCGACAGGAAATCTTCGATTTCCGGCGACTCCTTATTGGCTTGTCGTTCATCTGCCTGTGGTTAGTACCCCCGGTCATGCTGTCTCAGCAGCTTGGGTCATCTCTTCTTCCGTCTTCGATCGCCTCCTCCAGCTATCGATTCGATCACTGGCGGACAGACGACGGGCTGCCCGACAACACGATCAATGCACTTCTCCAGACCAGTGACGGCTATCTCTGGCTCGGAACACAGCGCGGCCTTGCACGCTTCGACGGGATCCGGTTTACCACCTTCAACACAAGCAACACCCCCGCCCTCCGGAATAACGCCATCAGTTCCCTTTGTGAAGATCGAACAAAAACGCTTTGGATAGGAACCGGCGGCGGTGGAGTCACGCGCCTCGATTCCGCCGGCTTTTCCACGATCACGACGACTGAGGGTCTTCTGAGCAACTACGTCGCTTCCATCTGCGAAGATCCGTCCGGCGCGATCTGGGTCGGGACTGCAGGCGGAGGCGTGACCAGATTCCTTGCGGGGACATTGGCACACTTGACAAAGAAGACTGGACTTCCGAGCGATTTTGTTAAGCATCTAGTCGTCGATCGCAATGGGGTCTTGTGGATCGGTTCGAACGGAGGAGGATTGACGGGGTTCTTCAACGGATCGATGGAGCACTTCACCACCCGGGACGGACTTCCCAGCAACGACGTGGAAACGATTTGTGAGGATCGTGATGGAACGCTCTTGATCGGAACCGTCAGCGGAATTGTCCGGCTCAGGAACGGGAGAATCGCGAGAGACGGAGCTTTGACCCGCGTGCCCTCACCTTTCACGACTGCCCTTCTTGTGGACAACGAAGGCGTAGTCTGGATCGGGACGTCCGGCGGCGGGCTGTGCAGATACGTTGACAACACCCTCCAGACGTACTCGGTCATCGACGGTTTGAACAAGAACTTCGTGACCGCGTTGAGACAAGACCGCGAGGGAAATGTATGGATTGGTACCGAACGCGGCGGCTTAAACATGCTGCAGAAGACCAAGCTCGTGACTCTCACGACGCGGAATGGATTGGGAAGCGATTTTGTCCGTTCTGTGTACCAAGGCCGCGACGGTGTCGTGTGGGCCGGAACAAACGGGGGTGGACTGAGTTTCCTCAAAGAAGGGAATTTCACGACGATCCCGCTCAGGGAGACTCTCTCCAATGAGATTGTCCGACCCCTCTTGCAGGATCGGTCTGGGAAACTCTGGATAGGGACATGGGGCGGGGGCGTTGGAGTCTACGAGAACGGTCGCGTGACACGACCGGGGCTGCTCCGGAATTTTCCGGGCCGGCATATCCGGGCGATCGTTGAGGACCGCCTCGGCGGCATCTGGATAGGGACCAACGGCGAAGGCGCCCACAAGTTTGCGAATGGGCACCGGACGATTTACGATTCGAAGCACGGCCTGTCGAATGATTTCGTGTCATGCATCGCAGAAGATTCATCAGGCACCATATGGATCGGAACATCGGGTGGAGGACTTAACCGGCTGAGAGACGACTCCGTGACGACATTCAGAAGTCGCGGAGGGATTACCAGCGATTTTGTCACCGCCCTGCACGTCGATGCCGACGAGACACTATGGATCGGAACGAACGGCGGCGGACTTTGCCGATTCCGTCGCGGGCGCACCGATTCATGGTCAACTGCCGCGGGCCTCGTCGATGACGTCATCTTCGCCATCGTCGACGATAAGGAGGGTAACTTCTGGTTGAGCGGCCCCCGCGGAATCTCCCGCGTCAGCAAACAACAGCTAGAAGCGTTCTCGAATGGCACGCTGCCTCAACTGAGTGTCGTCAGCTTCGATGAGACCGATGGCATGAGAAGCAGCGAGTGCAGCAGCGGCTCACAGAATGCAGGGTGCCGGACGAACGACGGAAGAATCTGGATACCCACCGTCGACGGCCTCGTCGTCGTCGATCCCCGGTCTATCAGGAAAGACTCCCTTCGGTTCCCTCTTTATATAGAGCAGCTCCTGATCGACAAGAAACCGGCGAAATTCACACCTTTGATCACAGCAGAGTATGGCAATGGAGACATCGAGGTCCGTTACACAGCACTTTCCTTCAACCACGCCAGAAAGCTCCAATTTCAATACCGCCTCGAGGGATTTGAGGCCTCCTGGCAGGTGGCGGGAAACAGGCGGACGGCGTTCTACACCAATGTCCCTCCCGGCGACTACGTCTTCCACGTCGAGGCAGAGCCGGATGACGGATCGTCGTTGACTCAGCGCGCTTCCCTCCGATTCACCATTAAGCCTCCCTTCTGGATGACCGGCTGGTTTCGGGTGCTGCTCGGTCTTTGCGCGGCCGGACTGGTGGCAGGCACCGTCCGTTTTTTCTCAACGCAGAAGCTCAAGCGGAAGCTGAAAACAGCCGAATCCCAGACGACGTTGGAGCGTGAGCGGGTTCGCATTTCGAAGGATATGCATGACGAACTGGGCGCCAGTTTGACGAAGATTACGCTTCTCGGGGAGTTGGCAAAAAGAGATGTGAGCAATCCCGGGAAGATGGAGCAGCACCTCGATCTCATCGCAAATGCCTCGCGCGACGTCGCCGGGACGATGGACGAAATCGTCTGGGCGGTGAATCCACGGAACGACACCGTCGATAATCTTGCGGCATACCTCATCGACTACACAACGGAGTACCTCTCCGTCTCCACTCTTCAGCTCCAGACCGACGTGCCGGAAGATCTGCCGGCAAGACACGTCTCTGCAGAGATTCGCCACAATGTCTTCCTCGTCTTCAAGGAGGCGCTCACGAACATCGCCAAGCATGCCCAGGCCAGGCACGTGAACATCGCGTTCCGGTTTGAGGATCCCGTGATGACCATCACTCTCAAAGATGATGGAAGAGGATTCACCGGTGCCTCCGCCGACAGATTCAGCAATGGGTTGGACAATATGCGCAAGCGGATAGAGGAAATCGGAGGCTCTTTCGCCATAGAGAGCGAGCTGCAGAGGGGAACGAGTGTCAACGTGAACGTCAGAGTATGACATCTTAATTCACACGTTTGGGTGATTGCGCCTGTCATTTCACATTGCGTATCATGATGCGACAAACCATCGAGACAGCAGTGCCTATCAAGGTTTCCATAGTAGAAGATGTTGAACAGATTCGTGAGAGTCTTGCAGCCCTGATCGGTGGGTCGGAGGGCTTCGACTGCATCGAGACGTACGGCAGCGCCGAGGATGCCATCCGCGGCCTGACTGTCCGGAAACCCGATGTGCTCTTGATGGACATCAATCTTCCTGCCATGTCAGGCATCGATTGTGTGCGGAAGCTCAAGGACATCGATCCGTCGCTTCAGGTCATGATGGTGACGATGTACGAGGACAGCGAACAGGTCTTCAAGGCACTCCAGGCCGGCGCATCCGGTTACATCCTCAAGAGAACACCCCCTTCCAAATTGCTTGAAGCCATTCAGGAAGTCCATCACGGCGGCTCGCCGATGACGATGCAGATCGCGCGCATGGTAGTACAGTCATTCCATCAGTACGGCAATTCCCTCGATGAATCTGCGAACCTTACCAAGCGCGAACAAGAAATCCTCTCGTATCTCGCCAAAGGGCTCCGGTACAAAGAAATTGCCGATGCGCTCTTCATCAGCGTCGAGACAGTCAGGAGTCATTTGCGGCGGGGTTATGAAAAACTGCACGTCCGTTCTCGGACTGAAGCGGGCCTGAAGTACCTTCAGAAATAGTCACCCTGCGATCTTCAAATCCTGACTCTGATCTCACCTCTTCTTCTTGTACGATTCTTTCGTACACAGAATATAACATTCTCGTTTTTGAAAATGCACACGTTTGGGTGATTGTGAAGCGAGTCACTGCAGTATAAATTGGCCCCGTGAATCGCTTGTGATCCGCATCACGCGGAGCACGGATCGAGAGAACCCTCCGATCTTCGTTTGTGAATCCGATTTCTCTTCGGCGATTGTTACAACCGGTTTGTTCCCTTAGATCCCAGGCGTCAGTCAAATTCCCAAAAATGACCCTCATGACTCAACAGGAAGTTCAACTCAGCATGTTGTCTGGTGCATCCGTCTCGCACAACAAACGGCATTCGTTCTTCAGCTTCGACACAGAGTACGCGCAACAACTCACCCCCCCACATCAAATCACAATCATAAGGAGTCGCACATGAACAAGAGGATTGCGAGAACTTTGCTGTTTCTCGGCATCGTGGCCGTGGCTTGCTCGGTCTTCGCGGAAGTTGCAGAGGCGAGTCACTTCCGTTATGGTCACGTGACGTGGCGACGCATCGGAGGTCCGACGAGTCGGACGGTCGAAATCACCGTCACAGAGGCATGGCGTGCTACGGCCGTGGATTACCTGATCTACAATTACGGAGACGGTTCTGGCAGTTTCGCTTCGTCCCCGTACACAACGATCGCGACCCTCAACGATCTCGCGGGGGAGGGGTACACGATCAAGCAGGTGAAGATCCAACATACATATCCTGCCGACGGCCCCTATCTGGTGTGGGCCGAGAGCTGCTGCAGAATCGGTTCGCTCATAAACGCGGGCAACAATTCGGAGAGACTGGAAATGGTGGTGGACCTGAGAAACGGGAACATGGGATCACCCGTATCCAGCATTCCCGTGATTCTCCAAATGGTCCCCGGCGGCGTGAACACTGTGCCTTTGGCCATCGGTGACGCCGATGGAGATCCGTTCACCGTGCGCATGTCTACAAACGCAGAGTCGCGGATAAACGCGCTGGCAGCGGGACCAGCTGGCCCGCTGACCGTGAGCCCGTCCGGCGTGCTCTCCTGGAACACCACAGGTCTGGCGATTGGCAATAAGTTTGCCGTCCAGATTATGATCGAAGAACATCACCCGAATGGAGCTTCCGGCAAAGTCCCTCTCGATTTCATCATCGAGATCGCTGGCGGCACCATCAACAAACCTCCGATGTGCATGCTGAACGGTTCTGCTTCGAACCTCGTGAACCCGGGGCAACCTTTTACAATTTCATTGACCGGCACGGACCCTGACGGCGGCATGCTGAAGGTCAATCATCTCGGTCTTCCGCCAGGCGCGACGCTGACTCCTCCAACCAATTCAACCGGAAATGTTCCGTTCACTGTGACGTTCTCATGGACGCCTGGAATTGCGGACATTGGATCGGCACATGCCGTGACGATCATCTTTTCGGATCCCGCGGGACTCCAATCGCAATGTTCATTCTCTATTCAGGTGAACCAACTGCAGCCTCCTCCATTCACCAATGCCGTAGCTTCCGGACATATTTGCCTTCCGCCGTTCATGGTCCAGGATCCTTCAAAGACACACTACTGGTGGGCAAGAGCGGCCGGCGGTGGAGATCTGGAAATCGAGTTCTCAGCCGTATCGGTCAATCCTATCGAGACCGGAAATGCGACGATTCGGGTCTACAGTCCCTCGAATACTCTGATCGCGACAGCAAACGTTGTCCATCCTGCGGGTGGGGAGACAGCGGCTCCGCCGATCATTATCCCGGGCCCCGCAGCTGGATCCCTCTATCGTATCGAAGTGAACGTCGCTCCTCTTCCCCCGCAGCCCGCTCAGGGTGCGCGACACTACCGCCTCGAGCTGGAAGGAGCCGAACAGCTGGGAACGAACAGCCCGCTTCAGGCCCAGGAAGAGGCGGAACCAGTGCGTTGGGGTGTCAATGTTCTCTCCGGGGAGCCGCTGGATGTTGTGGTACAAGGCGCGCCGGAAGCACCGGCAACCATGGGTGGATTTGAAGTTCGAGATCCTTTCGGAGCACTCGTGACAACATCAGCCTTGGCTACACCGGTGAGTATTCCCTCGGCGGCAACGGGGATGTGGACAGTGACGATGACGGGACTGGACCATCACGTCATTCTATCCAAAACAAGCGGGGCAGATCGAGGATTGTATCTCGGCGCCTTCAGCGACGTCCTGCCGCCGCAGATCTTCCCGCCGGCCCCGATCTCTCTCACAACGGGTCCGAACGCGACTACCTGCGGTCTTCCCATCAGTGACCAGCAACTGGGATCCGCCACAGCGAAGGACAACTGCGAGGTGCACGTCACACGGACCGGGGTGCCTCAGGGCAACTTCTTCCCAGTAGGTCCGACAACGATCACGTATACTGCGACCGATGGGGCCGGAAATCAGACCTCGGCGACTCAATTGGTCACCGTCATTGACAACACTCCGCCGACAATCACTTGTCCCGAAAACATCTTCGTGACTATTCCTTCCGGCGACGCCAGCGCGGTAGTCAAATGGGAGGATCCGGCTGCGAGTGATAATTGCAGTGTCACAGTCGCTTGTTCACCGGAATCCGGTTCCGCGTTCCCTCCGGGGACGACGACAGTAACCTGCACTGCAACTGATCCATCCGGGAACACCGCTGTTTGCATGTTTACAGTGACCGTGAATCGTGCGCCGGACTGCACGGCGACTCCGAGCATTGCCGAGATTTGGCCGCCGGATCACAAGATGGTGAACATTACCATTCAGGGCGGGAGCGATCCAGACGGTGATCCCGTCACAGTGACGATCACAGGAATTACGCAAGACGAGCCGCTGAACACGCTGGGCGACGGCAACACCGAACCGGACGGAGCTATTGTTGGTACTTCCGTTGCTCGTGTGCGCGCGGAGCGATCCGGCACGCCGAGAGTCCCGGGTAACGGCCGCGTGTACAGAATCTCCTTCACCTTGTCAGACGGACGCGGCGGTGAGTGCGAGGGGAACGTGTCGGTGTGCGTCCCGCACGACCAGGGGAACCAGAGCGTCTGCATCGATGACGGACAGCGGTATAATTCCATAACGGGCGAGACTGTTTCAACGTCTTCGCTGGCACCGGGTGCTTTCGCCGATGTTGCGCTCGCTGGAGAGAGCCCCGCTGCCTTGCCGGAGTCATACGGCCTGCTGAACGCCTATCCGAACCCGTTCAATCCATCGACGAACATCCAGTACGATCTGCCGGAAGAGACGCATGTCCGGCTGGCGGTCTTCGACCTGCTCGGGCGGGAAGTTGCGCTGCTGGTTGACGGTCAACGGAGTGCCGGCCGCTACAACATCTCCTTCGACGCCTCGGGATTGAAGAGCGGCATGTACCTTTATCGGTTGGAAACTCCTGCATTCAGACAGACGAAGAGGTTCATCCTTCTGAAGTAGCTGTCCGGCAATTCCATTGAGGCACGAGTACACGACGGGGAGATCGGTTTATTCAAGACCGACCTCCCCGTTTGTTTTTCCCATTATGGCAAGGCGAGCAACGCGTACGCCAAAGGTGTCCGTGCCGGCTGCAAAAAGAGGATCTTCAGCTCCTTCTCGACTACAACGTCGACTCGGCCTTGATCTCTCGCCTTTTTCCGTCTCCAAGGCGGTGATCCAAGGAGAGATTTCCAGGCCCGGCGAGCAGGATAAAAGCCAGTCCGAGAAGCATCGACCAATCCGTGCGGGCCTCGTGGGCCATCGCCCAGAAACCTCTTTCCATAAGGATCGGGATCTTTGTGGTCGTGATCGCGACGAGCATATTGATAACGAGCGGAATAGCGGCAATTCGAGTCAGGAATCCGACCAATAACAGAGTTCCGCAAAGTATCTCAACGACGCCTACAAAGGGTGCCAACGCTTCAGGCGCCGGGATCCCGATTTTGATGAAGCGACCGACGCCGAGCGAGCCTGAGAATAGAAATTTCTGGATCCCTTCAGAGAGGAACACCGCTCCTACGAGAATCCTCGGTATGACCAGGGCGATCGAAGGAACAGCATCCAATCGAGAGAAGACGTCACCGCGGCTGGAGAGTTGTGCGGCCATAGGGGGCCTCCGTTTGACTTGCCTGTTTTCTACTCATAACAGATGTCGGAGTCTGAAGTTCCGGGCCGTAGGTCGCTGCCCCGGGCCACCAGAGCCAGGGCTTTGAACCCGCGTTCGTGAGACGGCAATGATCCTTTGCCGAACCTTGCTGCCGCGGGAATGGGAAGGCAAAAAGAAGCCGGGGCCTCCATCAACGCTGGACAACCCCGGCTGTGAGTGCAGAAGTTATCGGACTGTTACGTTGACAGACGACCGGATATCGGTGGACTTCACGAGTACCGTGAGTATAGATTTGGCGGCGTCCCACGTCCATGATTCCTCGGCCTTCGGGTCGGTTCCGATATTTCTCTGATTCGCCGAGACCGAGCGCGGTTTCGCCAGTCCATGGAGCCGCACTTCGTACGCTCTTGACTTCACCTGCCCGTTGAAAGAGCCCCTCGTCGCACTGACAGTCAATTGGTAACCGTCACCACTCCTGACAAACGCCAGCGGCGTCGTGGCAAATTCTCCGGACTTGTAACCGAGAGATACACCGTCATCTTCATAAAGCTGGAACCTGGCGTCCTTCGGGCCGTAGACATCCACAATCAACGTGTCGAGGGGACGCTGATCTGAGTAGGCCATGTCGCGCTGCATCGGGATAATAGATCCAGCCTTGACAAAAACGGGCATCCGATCGAGGGGATACTGTTTCCGGATGACCTGCCCGCCCTTCAGATTTTCGCCGGTGAAGTAATCCATCCAGACTCCGGCGGGGAGGAACACATCCTTCCGGCCCGACGAATCGGTTACGGGCGCAACGAGAAATTCGCTGCCAAAATAGTATTGCCCCGGATATTTGTAGGCGTTGTCCAGGCCCGGCGATTCCAGATACATCGGCCGGACAATCGGCATCGCGTCTTCGTTTGCCTCCCGCACATAGGTGTAGATGTAGGGGATCAGGCTGTGCCGCAAACGGAAGAACTTCTTCGCCATCTCGAGTCCCTTTTCGCCGTACGTCCACGGCATTCTCACATTACCCTCCCGAGGATTCTCATGCGCTGAATGCACTCGGAGGAACGGGCTGAACACTCCAAACTGCACCCAACGCGTGTACAGATCAAAACTGATGTTCGGTCCGATGAATCCGCCGATGTCGTGTGTAATGTAGGGCATCAGTACGTTGCCGCCCTGAGCGGTAAACGGCACCTGGTAGGCAAGGACTTCCCATTGTGCGTACGTGTCCCCGGTGAAATACGACGGGTAACGATGGCTTCCCCACCCGCCATAGCGGCTGAAAATGAATCCGCGTTTCTTCGTCTGTGCTTCTGTGAATTCGTAGTAGATTTTGTTAGTCCAGAGCTGAGGATTGAGGCCTTCCATCTCAGCGGCTCCGCGGCCGCCGTCGACCCACCAGAAGTCGATCCCTTGCTCAAAGAGCGGTTTGTGCAGCACATCCATGAATGTCTGTGCTTGCTGCTGATTCGCGAGATTGAACCGGATCCCTCCGGGGGGCCGCTTGTTGACAACAACAAATGGACCCGCAGTCAAACCGCCATCTCCGCCCCAATCGTTCACGCGCACCGCGACAACGTTGTCCATTCCCCTTCCGAGGTAGGCGTTGACATCGGTGAACGTCAGCGTATTATAGACGCTGTTGTCCTTTGAGCCATGATGGATAACCTTGGCGCCATTGATAAACAAATCGTATTCATCATCCACGCCGCCGAAGAGCATATACAACGCCACAGGGGGCGCATTCACCGGGAGCGACACAACCTGACGATACCAGGCTACCCCGTTGTAGCCGGGATTTCCCTGGGTTTCCCACGGCTTGCCGGATTCGATTGCCGCCCAGCTGTCATCCTTGTACGTTTCTCCGGCCCATCCGGCGGCGACGCCTTCGTCCTTCGGGTCAGTTTTGAATTTCCACTTCGGTGAGAGCTCCAGCGTGTAATTCGGCTTTTCCGGAATCGGAAGGTGCATTTCGGTTCGCACGTCGTTTGCGCGGCTGTCCTCGTTCGAAAGGACGGACTCTTTGCCATAGCCCGGATGGTCATTCAGTGAGATTTTGAGACCGCTCGTTCTTGCCCAGTCAAGAAAAGCCTTTGGTTGAGGGAACACCGGACTCCAGTCATATCCCCCCTGCCAGCCGAACTTGTGCCAGGCAAAATCGAGCACGAGCACATCGAGAGGAAGCCCTGCACCACGCCATCGGTCCACCATTTTCTTGACATCAGCGTCGGTGTAGGTGTACTTGTCGACCATCTCCTTGCCGGGAAGATATTCGTAGTTCAGGTCCGTGATCCAGGGACCGAGCGTGTACCGCGGAATCATCGGAATCGAACCGCATAAGTCGGCAAACAATTTTAGCGTTTGCGTATACTCTTTATTGTAATAGACGAAATACCAGTCCTGACCCGAGGCCCCTCTGCGAGGCTGGATCCAGCCCGTGGCTGCATCCAGAGTCGGCGTCCTGCTGTCATCGAGAAGAAAGTAGCCGCTCCGGCTCAGAATGCCCGGCTCGAGGGTTGGAAGTTTGTCCTTTCGAAGTCCATCGAGCGAAAATGTCGTTCCGCCGAGATTCCCCTTATCGGCTGTTCCCGGCGTCCAGGTAACCCTCCTCTCGCCTTCTTTCCAGGTTATTTGAAGGTTGTCTTTCGTGAACCGGCCGGAGT
Source organism: Bacteroidota bacterium (assembly GCA_003519375.1). Classification (GTDB taxonomy): domain Bacteria; phylum Bacteroidota; class Ignavibacteria; order UBA10030; family UBA10030; genus UBA9647. Next base: position 442 of record DOWV01000139.1, on the reverse strand, counting down.
TCACTTTGTACCGGAGTATGAGCTTGGATGTCTTGGCAACCATCCATTCCTTATCGGCCCAGATCTCGAGCGGGATCTGTTTCCAGTCGCGCTTCAGCACCCCGGTTGTCGGGGCATCTGTGAAAAAATTCCCCGGCGCGAACTCCATCCGCACGAACGACGGCGTCAGGAACTGAAACCGGGCATCGCGGCAAACGACCCAGCTCCCTTCCTGTTTGCACTGGGCCTGGAGATCAACACCTGAAAGCGATGGAATGAGAACTGCGATAAAGATAAAGAGAGAAATGAATTGAGTGCGTCGCATAGTGTGCCTCACGAAAAAGAGTAATGATGCGCAGCCGAGGCTCCAGTTGTCGGCAAGGGAGACACCTCATCCCGAGATTCTCCGCCCTCCCGGGCTGCTTTCATAAAACTACGGTAGTACGAGACGAAAAGCAACGGG
>DOWV01000258.1 GCA_003519375.1 Bacteroidota bacterium | reverse complement strand
TTTCTATCAGCAGGGGGGCAAGGAGCATTTCGTCCCTCCCTCAGCAGAATCAGAGTCGCCGATTGAGCAGGCGCTGGCAGATCTCCAAACGATATCAAAATCGCTCGACGCGTTCAACAGCATGAACTTGAAATATCCCGATCGGCTGGAAGAGCTTCAGCCGGATTTCATCACCAGGGTGCCTACCGACCCGGCCACAGGCAAAGCATATATGTATCAGTCGGACGGTACTACGAAATACAGCGTTTCCGTACCCGATCCATCAGCCTACAATCAGAAGGTCCTGGCAATTGAAAATGGTAAGATTAAGAAAGAGTAACTGCCTGATGATGAGCCGGGTTTTCCATCAGTGCCTGCTCACAGTCTGGTTCTCGTTCATCGCGATTGCGCAGCAGACTTCACCGAACGCCAAGGGGCTTGAGGGCGACATTGCCAGTGCCCTGATTTCGGCGACCGGATGCAAAAACCTCGTCGTGCAACTCTCGATGAAAGGGACTTCCTCGAACGTAATCGAGCGGCTGGCCTTGAAGTTGGAGAATGTTCCGATCGGTCAGCTTGTGGCGGAATACATGACCGTCGTGTACGATTCCCCCGTGATCGACCTGAAGAGACTGCAAAAAGACAAAGTACTGCTCCTCACTTCCCGTGGCAAACCGAGGGTGGGTATTTTCGCGTCGGCTGCTTCCCTCGAGAATTATCTGCACAAGAAGGCGGAGCAATTCAACAAGAAGAATGTCCGCATCAGACTCAAGTTCACGCCACCGTATGTCGAGTGCACGTATGATGTTCCAAAGAGCGAAATCGCTTCCGAGTCAGTTGACTTGCTGAAGAAGTTCATCAGAGGGGACAAGATCGAGGGTTACGCTGCATTTCGGATGGATGCAAAGGCAAACGCTTTGTACGCTTCCTCCTCGAAAGTCATTACGAACCATTTCCTGCTGCCGAATGGTCTGCTTCATATCTTTGAATCGAAGTTCAATCCATTCGATGAGATAGTGGTCGTCAAACCGTTCGACTACACGATCGAAAATCTGACAGTGCAGCCGAAGTATATCTATATGTCGAATTAGAGTGTGCAGTTTCGAGTTTCCCGCCGAAGGCGGGTCCGCCTCCGGCGGACAAGTCTCAAGTTGGAGGTGACAGGATTACCCAGTCGCATCTGTTCCTGAGCCTCCCAACTATTCACTATTCACTGTTCACTTGCACTAAAGTGAATTGATCAAAGGAATCCGGCTATGAAGATTCTAACTTGTGCGTTTTTAGTCGTGTCACTAACTGTTGCATTCTGGGGGTGCTCGAAGAGTGGCTCCGATTCTTCCGCGCTGCAGAGCAGCATCGATTTCTCCACTCCGGAGGCTGTCCGGGCTTCAGGCGCGTTCGGTGTGTACGAGGATGGTTGGGTAGGGGTGGAGGGTGAAGTATCGTTGCGGAACACAGCTCACGTGCCGTTGTTGTGGATTGAAGGAACCAACGTCGAGACGAAAGCGGGGGATGAATCGCTGAGGATCCGCGTGCTGGTAGCCGATGACACAATAGAGGTCCTTTCTATTGCGTCCCCCGGAGACTTCCGCGAATCGATCTTGTTGTCACGGGCGCACTCAAACCTGGACACGATTTCACTCAGGTTGATATCGTCGAAGTCGTTCGTTCCATCGAAGCTGGGAACGAGCAAGGATGATCGGATTCTTTCTTTTCGATTGAGAAAAATCGAACTGGTGCCGATGGCCGGCTCCACCGCTTCTTTCCCGAGTTCCGTCACGTTCCCGGGGAAGGTGGATGGGGATTCCAATGTCCAGGGCATTTTTAGCGATGGTTGGATGACAGATTCGGCAACGGTAACTCTCTACAATCCAAACGGCAAGAAGACGCTGGAAATTCGCGGCACGGTGCCGGGCAACGTCTTCAAAGGTCCCGCGACTCTGGATCTGCTCTGGAAGGGACAACTCCTGCTCCGACAGCAGGTGGAGGAGAACTTCAGGGTCCATCTCCTCCTGCCGGAAACCGTTTTGAAAGAGAGCCGGTTGAAGATTTCTCTCAGACCCAGCGGCGCGTTTGTCCCTGCAATGCTCAATATCAGTAACGACACTCGCCGATTGTCGTTTCAGATTGAATCGATTACTTTGAAGTAAGAACACTCCTGTTGTACCGTCCAAAGGTGTGAATGAAGCCCAGGTCGAAACAGAAATTGCCCCGAATGACGATTGTCACCCCTTCCTTCAACCAAGGGAAGTACATCGAGCGCACGATCGAAAGCGTCCTGGGACAGAACTATCCGGATCTCGAGTTCATCGTCGTCGATGGGGGTTCGACAGATAATACCCTCGACATTCTCAGGAGATACGAAGGGCGACTGCAGTGGACGTCGGAACAGGACCGGGGTCAATCGCACGCGATTAACAAGGGATTCAGGATGGCGAGTGGAGAGATCGTCGCCTGGTTGAACTCCGATGACGTGTATCTACCGGGCGCGCTCCAGAATGTTGGCAGATACTTCGCACAGCATGATTCCGTGATGATGGTCTACGGTGAAGGGTATATGATCGACGCGGACGACGAGATCAAATCCCGGTTCCCCTTCACCGAGCCGAAATTCGACCTGTGGAAACTTATTTACTATGGCGACTATATATTGCAGCAGTCGAGCTTCTATCGCAGGGCGGTGTTCGATTCCATCGATATGCTTGACGAATCGTTGCACTACACAATGGACTGGGACCTCTTCATACGCATCGGCAAGCGATTCCGTATCGACTATATCCCTGAGTACGTCGGGAGCATCCGCGAACATGGCGAAGCAAAAACCAGTACGGGTGGTGGCGCCCGATTTCGCGAGATAAGACAGCTTCTTCGCATACATGGTGTTCTTCGTTATCCGCTCGCTTACTTCAATTACGGGTGGGATACCTACGGCAACAGATGGTTTCCAAGCGGGCATCAAAATGGACGACGCAGAGCAAGCCGTCTTAATCCGCTTGTCCGACGTCTGTTCCAGTCTCTCTATGCCTGGTATAGTGCAAGACTCAGGCAGGGGTGCTATCCAGACGGTTGGATTGGGAAAAAGGCGATGGTTGTGCTTCCTGATTTGAATCCAGATAAGAAAAAGGGAAAACTGTTGTTGGAGGGAGAAGCCGCCGGCCCGAACATACCTATAAAAGTGAAAGTGGCCGTTAACAGAAAAGTGGCGAAGTCGTTTCTCATAGAGAGGCCTGGACCTTTTGTACTGGAACTGGAGCTGTCGGTTTCGTCGGTCGAGGACAGGTGTTTTCATGTCGAGATCGACTGTAACAAGACGTTTACTCCAGCCAAGCTTGGGCCGAGTAAGGACGCCCGCGCATTGGCCTTCGTGTTGAAAACAGCGAAAGTGTGCTAGTGCGGATGGAGCGCTGCTTCTGCCTAACACCTGATTCACAGGACGATATTTATTCACCGATCGTATAACGGATGTGAATTTTTCGAGACAGGGGATGCCGCAAGACTATCAGGATTTTGACCGGCTGGATTTTGCCAGCAATTACCGGACGCACAATCCAATCATACGACACCTGTTGGATCGCTTCTACGTGAGGCTCGAGAAGGCCCTGCAATCTCAAATCGCAGACGCCTCCTCAGCTCTGGAGGTGGGGGCTGGCGAGGGCTATTCGACGTCGATCATTACCGAAGTTGTCCGTGCGCATCGTGGGAAACTGTTTGTCTCTGACTTGATTCCGGAACTGATGCTCCGCAACAAGACTCGATCAGGAGAAGCAAATCTCCTTGTCCAGGATATCATGAAGCTGGCAATCAGATCGGGGGAGATTGATGTCGTGGTCGCCTTGGAGGTTTTTGAACACCTTCCTGATCCGCGTCTCGGTCTGCGAGAAATCGCGAGAGTGGCAAGGCGCTCTGCGGTGATCAGTGTTCCGTTTGAGCCATGGTGGCGGCTCGGGAACATCGCAAGAGGAGCATATCTTCGAGATCTGGGGAATACGCCGGATCACGTCAATCACTGGGGAAGGAAATCCTTCACCGGGTTTCTCCTGCGTGAGTTCGCGAAAGTTGAGGTAACAGTGAGCTTTCCTTGGTTGATAGGAGTTTGTGAACTTCCCCGGAAGGTGAGCCTATGAAGAAGATTGTCGTAGCTATTCCGGTTCTCAACGAATCCAAAAGTCTGGGAGCTGTGATCGACGGCATTAAGGCGCTATCGATGTCAAACGCCAAGGCGGCAATCGTGGTGGTCGACGATGGGTCCACGGACGATTCGGTTCTTGTTGCGAAGGAGCACGGGGCAAAGGTGCTTAGTCACGGTGGCAATCGCGGACTTGGTCAAGCTTTTCGGACTGCGGTTCGCCATGCAATCGCAACCAAAGCGGATATCATGGTTACGATTGATGGAGACGGTCAATTCGACCCGGCTGACATTCCCCAGCTGGTTGAACCGATTGTTGCCGATCATTCGGATTTCGTCACCGCGTCGCGATTCCGATCTCACGAACTGATTCCAAAAATGCCTGGCATTAAGCTCTGGGGAAATCGGAGGATTGCATGGATCGTGAATAAATTGGCCGGGACAAACCTCCACGACGTGTCATGCGGGTACAGGGCGTACTCAAGAGAATCGTTGCTGGTGCTCGATCTCATTGGTGACTTTACGTACACACATGAAGTGATTCTCACGCTTGCCTTTCGGGGAATGCGGATGAGGGAAGTCGATGTGCGAGTGAGGGGTGAAAGAGAACATGGCAAATCCAGAGTTGCTGGGAGCATTCTGCGGTACGGTCTGAATTCAAGCATAATTCTCCTCCGCAATTTTCGTGATTACCGGCCGCTGACCACATTCGGAGATCCCGCAATGTTGATCGCCATCATCGGCATGCTTTGTTTAGCCTACTTTGGAATCAGCTCACTTATCCTTGATGAATTCTACCCCAAGATCCTGGCCTTCATTGGGGCCTTTATGCTTCTCTTCTCAACGGTTCTTTTCATCACAGCTCTCCTGGCTGACATGTTCACCCGGATTCGCGTCCAACTTGAGGAGACACGAAGGCATCTGTTTCTCCTGGAACAGGAACACAAGTAATCTCCCGGGACTGATATAGGTGGAGCGA
>DOWV01000085.1 GCA_003519375.1 Bacteroidota bacterium | reverse complement strand
GATTTCGGTCATCAACGCGGCCGGATCGAGCACGACCCCATTCCCGATAACGCATGTGACGTGCTTGTGAAAGATGCCGGAAGGAATGAGGTGGAGGACGTATTCTTTGATGGTGATGCCGCCCGGACTCTTCGTCGGGAGGACGACGGTGTGCCCGGCGTTGGCACCGCCTTGATAGCGCGCGACAATATCAACGTTCTCACTGAGATGATCGACAATCTTTCCCTTCCCTTCATCGCCCCATTGTGCGCCGACAATGATCTGAACAGGCATATGCTTCCTTTGCGTTGATGGTCTCGGTGGTGAAGGTCCTCGTGTACAGGAAGGGCGGAGTGATGGATTTGTCTGCGTTCAGCGATCGGCCGACTGCTGAACAATGGTCGCTGCTTCCCAAAAAGGGTAGCGAAAAAAAGAACGAAATACAAGGCGATCGAGGAATGGCGTCGTACCTTGATCGAAACCTCTTACCGCAGAGGATTCAAAATTATAGAGTTTCTCCGCGTTGCTCTGCGGACTGTCAGTCTCCGCGTTGAAAACCACAATCAAACCAAGACACTGCCGACGACTCCTTGGCCTATGCTTTGCCTTTCACTCCAATATCGGTTATATTTTCGTCGCACGAAGTACGGTCGTCCGCACTCTTCCATTCCGAAAGGTACAGCGTGGATAAATTCGTCATTCGCGGCGGAAAAACTCTCAGCGGCACAGTTCAGGCAAGCGGCGCAAAAAACGCCACACTGGCGTTGATGCCGGCGACCCTCCTGGCTCCCGGCTCCTACACGCTCCACCATACGCCGGAGCTTCGAGACGTCACGACCATGTCGCGGCTCCTCGAGACTATGGGCTTGAAGATCGAACGTGTTGACGACGCACTCCGTATCGATTCATCCGTCGTATCGAGTTACGAAGCACCCTATGAGCATGTCAAGAAGATGCGCGCCTCGATTTACGTGCTCGGCCCCCTTGTTGGCAGGTTCGGCCAGGCGGATGTTTCGCTCCCCGGTGGGTGTGCATGGGGACCCAGGCCGGTAAATCTCCACATTGAAGGCCTCCGCAAGCTCGGGGCTCAGATTGATGTGGAAGGCGGATATATCCGTGCCAGAGCAAAGCGGTTGAAGGGCGCACGGATCGTTTTTGACGTATCGAGCGTGGGAGCAACTGGAAATGTGATGATGGCTGCGGTGCTGGCGCAGGGAACGACGATTATCGATAATGCAGCTATGGAGCCCGAGATAGCGGCCCTGGGCGATCTCTTGCTGAAGATGGGTGCAAGGATTCACGGCGTTGGAACGAACCACCTGGAAATCGAAGGTGTCGACACGCTGCACCCTGCGGACTTCGTCACGATCCCCGATCGAATCGAAACAGGAACGCTCCTCGTCGCCGCCGCGCTTGCCGGCAAGCGGGATGGGAAGGTGAGAGTGGAACACTGCAATCCGGCCCACCTCAGCGCTGTCACGACAAAACTGGAAGACGTCGGTGCACGCCTGACGCTCGGAAAAGACTTTATTGAAATAGTGCCCCCGGAAGTCATCCAGCCGGTGAATATCACCACGTCGATCTACTCCGGATTCCCTACCGATATGCAGGCCCAGTGGATAGCGCTGATGAGCCTGGCGCGCGGGGCGAGCATCGTGACCGAGACGATTTACGGAGACCGGTTCATGCATGTCCCGGAACTGGTGCGACTTGGAGCGAATATCACGGTGAAGGAAAATATTGCGACTGTCGTTGGCGTGGAGAAGCTCACAGGCGCCAAGGTCATGTCGACGGATCTGAGAGCCAGTGCCTCGCTCATTCTGGCTGGCCTGGCCGCAGAAGGCGAGACGGAAGTACTGCGTGTCTATCACCTCGACCGGGGATATGAACGGATCGAGCAAAAGCTGTCCCGGCTCGGAGCACAGATCGAACGCGTGAGCGGCGAAGAATTCTAGCGCTCTGAGGAGCGCACAGGCCTCTATCACGATCCCCACCAGTGAACATTGCGATGTTCAAAGAAGTGTTTTCCTACCGGTCACATGTCGCAGCGCTGGTGCTCCTGCTGGTCCTCTCGCTCATCCTCACTCAAATTCCGCTCTTCAACTATCTGGGGTATGAATTCTCCGCCGCTGTTGCTCTGTGCTGGAGCTTCATGGCGGGGCTTCTTACGATTTCGCTCTGGAAGAAAAGCGGTCAGGGTCAGCAACCCGGAACGAAGCAGTTCATCTATCGCTCACTCATCCTTGGTCTCGTCCCTCTTTTCATACCGTTCCTCATTATCTGTCTCAACGCGTTTTTCGTGAAGAACTGCTCGTTTCTGGCAGGATCGATACTCTTTCTTCTCATCGTCCTTCCCGCAGTGCTTTTTTCCCAGGCTCTCGCATTCTTCCTCGCAGTGTGGATCCGTCGCTGGGAGAAAACCGCGTTCTTTCTCTCGTGGTTTATCGTGCTGTTCCATATTCTCTACGTGACGTTCACCGGAGCGCAGATTTTTGCCTTCAACCCCTTCCTGGGGTACTTCGCCGGGCTCACGTACGATGAATCGCTCGAGGTAGCCGACCGGCTGTTGCTCTACAGAATGGGAACGCTGGCCTTCACGCTCCTTATGGTCATGGCTGCCCAGTATCTCCACGAGCGCCATTGGCCGGGAGAAGGAGCCATTCAGACTCCGCCCGGCAGCTCGCGGCGGGGAATCATCTTCGCCTTAAGTATCGTCGTGGCACTGTTATTCTTCTTCAGCAATGACCTCGGACTCTCTTCCTCCGAGTCCCACATCAAGAAGACACTCGGGGGCCAGGCCGAGACCGAGCACTTTGTCATCTCGTACCCTGATACGCTCTTGAAAGGAGCAAGGCTCGCCCAGATCGTGCAGCTTCACGAGTTCTATTATGTGCAGCTCTCGAGGGCGCTGCGCGTCCGGACAACGCGGAAAATCCACACTTTTCTCTACGCGTCAGCAGAACAGAAGGGACGCCTGATCGGGGCCGCGGGTACCAATCTCGCCAAACCATGGTTGTGGCAGCTGCATATCAACATCGGTGACATCGATGCATCGTTGAAGCACGAGCTTGTTCATGTTTTCGCAGCCGATTTTGGCTTTCCTCTCATCAGGGTCGGGATCAATTCAGGGCTGATCGAAGGACTGGCCGTCGCTGTCGAACGGATCGAGTACGAAGAGCCGGTCCATCGGCTCGCTGCTCTCGTCGTTCAGAACAAGCTGGCTCCGGATGTGGAAGGTCTTTTCTCGCTCACGGGGTTCATGAAGGCTCCGGCCGGCGCGAGCTATGTTGTCGCCGGTTCGTTCTGCCGGTATCTGATAGACCGGTACGGCATGCGCCGGTTCAAGATGCTCTATCGGACGGGTGAGTTCACGATACTCTATGGCAAACCCCTTCCTATGCTGGTGAGGGAGTGGCGGCGGTTTCTGGGTGGTTTTCATTTCAACGGCGGGGATCGCGCGAAGGCTGAATACCTGTTCAAACGGCGTTCGATCTTTGGAAAAGAATGTGCCCGGGTCATTGCCAATGTGAACAAGGAGTCCCGGGAGCTTCTTGCGCAGCGCCGCTATGAGGAAGCGCTTGTGTCGGCCGACCGCTCCCTGGAACATTCGTTGAGCGTCGATGCTGCGTTCCAGAAAACCACTGCCCTGCTCCGCCTGGGCAGGTACACCGAGGCGGTCAAGTTCGCGGAATCGAATCTTGCCGACACCGCTCGGGCTGCCTCATTCCTCACCCTGCGCGTGCTGCTGGGTGACGCATTCTGGGCGCTCGATTCGGTCGAAAGCGCGTTGAAAGTGCACGCAGAAATTCTGCGCACTCATCTTTCGGTCTCATGGGACGAAGCGCTCTCTCTGCGCCTGGAGATCCTGCTGCGTCCGGATCTTGCGCGGACCCTCAAACCGTACTATGTCAGTCTGAACGAAGACAGTGCTCGTGTCGCCCTGCTCGAACGCATTGTTCGTGCTGAGCCGGATGAGCCGGTGACGATGTTCCTCCTGGCCAGAGAGAGAATCGCTCATGAAAAGTTCGACGAAGCGATCCAATTGCTCGACGCCGTTCCGGCAATGAAGTCCCCCATACTCGAACTTGCGCGGCAGCGCCGGCTCGGGCAGCTGTCCCTGGCACTGGGCCGGTATGAACGGGCGAAGGTCTATTTTTGGCAATCGCTGAATCACGTCTATCGTGATTCACAGGCGCTGGAGATCGAAGAACGGCTCAAGTTCTGTGAATGGATGACGACGGCCGGCGAGCAGGTGAATTGATTTTCCGTCAATTTTTCTCTTTATTGGTGGGCACATTTTTCATCACCCCGAAACGTCAATTCTGAAGAATTTTCCTGGAGACTTAAAATGAATACGACAATTACGGATGTATGGTCGCGTGAAATCCTCGATTCCCGCGGCAATCCGACACTGGAGGTCGAGGTTACGCTGGAAGACGGTACCATCGGCCGCGCGGCTGTCCCGAGCGGGGCATCCACCGGCGAGAACGAAGCGGTCGAATTGCGCGATGGCGACAAAGCGCGTTACGGCGGCAAAGGCGTGCTCAAGGCGGTTGAAAACGTCAACGATATTCTGGCCGAAGAGGTCGTCGGTTTTGAAGCAACCGATCAAGTCGGCATCGACAAAATGATGATCCAGCTTGACGGGACGCCGAACAAGGGAAAGCTGGGGGCCAACGCTATCCTGGGCGTCTCGCTCGCCACCGCCAAGGCGGCCGCACAATCGCTCAAAATGCCTCTGTATCGCTATATCGGCGGATCTAACGGCAAGATCCTTCCCGTCCCGATGATGAACATCCTGAACGGCGGCAGTCACGCCGACAACAACGTGGACTTTCAGGAGTTCATGATCATGCCTCTCGATGCTCCTTCCTTCGCCGAGGCGCTTCGCATGGGAGCGGAGATTTTCCACTCTCTGAAGTCCGTTCTCAAGAAGAAGGGATACAACACCGCCGTCGGAGACGAGGGAGGATTCGCGCCGAATCTCAAGTCGAATGAGGAAGCCGTTGAAGTCATTCTCGATGCCATCACGAAGGCGAATTACAAACCGGGAGAACAGGTCTACATCGCGCTGGATCCGGCAGCAAGTGAGTTCTACGACAAGGAGAAGAAGAAATACGTCCTTTCTAAATCCGACAAGTCTGAGAAATCCCCCGAGCAGATGGCGAAGTACTGGGAGGGATGGACGAAGCAGTATCCTATCGCCTCGATTGAAGATGGCATGGCCGAGAACGATTGGGAAGGATGGAAGATGTTGACGGACGCGGTTGGCAAGCGGATTCAACTCGTAGGTGATGACATCTTCGTCACAAACGTTGACTACCTCTCGAAGGGTATCGATGCCGGTGTTGCGAATTCGATTCTCGTCAAGGTCAACCAGATCGGCACGCTTACGGAAACGCTTGACTGTATGGAAATGGCGAAGCGCGCACATTACACAACCGTCTTAAGTCATCGATCGGGCGAAACGGAAGATACCACGATCGCCGACATCGTCGTGGCGACCAATGCCGGCATGATCAAGACCGGTTCGGCGAGCCGGACGGACCGTATCGCAAAGTACAATCAGCTCCTTCGCATCGAGCAAGACCTCGACACGAACGGCTATTATGCCGGCTTCGGAGCGTTGAACGTAAAACTCGCATAGCACCGGGTGGAGCAGCCATGACAGAGATCAAATTCGGAACCGACGGATGGCGCGGGCTCATCGCCGCAGACTTTACATTCGACAACGTGAGGAAGGTCGCGCTCGCCACGGCGAACTATTTCAAACGCCATAAGAAGATCAAGAACGGTATCGTCGTGGGATACGACTCCCGATTCCTCAGCAGGGAATTTGCGGAGGCAACGGCCGAAGTGCTGGCGAACAAAGGGATCAAGGTCATCATCTCGGACAAGATCTCTTCGACACCCATGGTATCTCTCCTCACGCGGAAGTTTAAGGCTGCAGGCGGGATTGTCATCACCGCGAGTCACAACCCGGCAAAGTACAACGGATTCAAAATCAAGGGGGACTTCGGCGGACCTGCTCACCCGGAAATGATCGAGAAGGTGGAAAAAGAGCTGAAGAAAGTACTGAAGTCCAAAGTAGAAAGTAAAAAGACGTTTGCAGAGCTGGTGAAAAAGGGAACGATCAAGAAAATTGACTTCACCTCGCTTTACGTTGAAGATCTTCGGACAAAGCTGGACCTGCCGCTCATCGAGTCCGCGGGATTGAGAATTGCCCACGATGCGATGTACGGAGCCGGCCAGGGCGTCATGTCGCAGCTGCTGCCGGTTCATGCCGAGCTGCGGAGTTCGTACAATCCGTCCTTCGGCGGTCTCAGCCCGGAGCCCATCCCTCAAAATCTGAAGGATCTTTCGTCTGCTGTGGTGATGAAGGGATGTAATATCGGCATCGCGACAGACGGTGACGCTGACCGAATAGGAGCGCTCGATGAAAACGGCGCTTTTGTCGATTCTCACCGGATTTTCGCCGTTCTCCTGAAGTATCTGATTACGGAGAAACATCTGGAGGGGGAAGTCGCCAAATCGATCTCCGTCAGTTCGATGATCAACAAAATGTGTGATAAGTACGGCCTGAAGCTTCATGAAACACCGGTCGGATTCAAACACCTGTGCCGCCTGATGACCGAGCGGGACATTCTCATCGCGGCTGAAGAAAGCGGGGGGCTTGGGCTGAGGGCGCACTTACCTGAACGCGACGGTATCTACGTTGGACTCCTGCTTGCCGAAGTCATGGCCACGCGGAATCGAAAACTGAGCGAGCTCGTCGAAGAGCTGATGATCGAGTTCGGCTGGCACTACTACAATCGTATCGATGCACATATGACGGAGAAGGAGAAACTCAGGATTCTTGCTGCGTTCAAGAAGGGTGTCAAGTCGCTCGCGGGCAATCCTGTCCGCAGAACTGAGACAAAGGACGGCTTCAAACTCTTCTTCGACAATGCATGGGTCCTTGTTCGTGCATCCGGGACCGAGCCGTTGATACGGTTCTATGCGGAAGCTGATTCTGTCATGAAGGTGGATGCTCTCCTGAAGGGCGCTACGGAGGTGTGAGAGGCTGTACCGTTTGTCGCTGACGCAGAGTGAACGGGGATATTGAGGGCTGCACGTATAAATCGAAAACCTCCCTGTTTCAGACAGCGGAGGTTTTTTATTGCCACATTGACGGTCATTGTCCTAGAAACAGAACCATGAAAAGAAACCTGCAGTCAGTGTTCTTCATGCTGGTCCTCGTTGCGGCAGCTTCCATTGCCGGGAGCAATCCCGGGAAGGTGGTGGCGGTCCGGACTCCGGTAGCTCCAAGAATCGACGGCGTCCTCAATGAGCCTGAGTGGAAACTGGCCACGCCGGCCGCTGATTTCCATCAACGGGACCCTGAAGAAGGAAAGCCCGCCAGCATGCCGACCGAGATCTTCGTTCTGTACGACAATGAAGCGCTCTATTTCGGTTGTGTGATGCATGACGGCGATCCCTCAAAAATCGTTGCCCGTCTTGCGCGCCGGGATGATGAAGTGGTGGCCGATGACATCTCCGTGCGCCTCGATACGTACCACGATCATCAGACGGCATTCGAATTTACCGTCAACGCCGCGGGATCCAAAACCGATATCATCATCTATAATGACGGTGCAGAAGAAGACGCATCCTGGGACGTGGTCTGGGATGTCAAGACCCGGATAAGCGATCAAGGATGGGTGGCGGAGGTCAGGATTCCATTCAAGGTGCTCAGGTTTACGCCGGGCGAATCGTTGGATTGGGGCTTCCAGGCAATTCGCAAGATAGCGAGGCTCAATGAATATCAGATGTGGGTGCTGGTCAAGAAGAGCGAGAGCGGAGCTGTTTCGAAGTTTGGTCATCTCGTCGGGCTGGAGAAGATCCCGGCGCCGACAAATATCGAGATCATTCCGTACGTGGTAGGCGAGGGCCGCTTCGTACCAAAATCATTGAGTTATCCGGACGGTCGCGAGTTCGGCAAGAATGCCGGATTTGATCTCAAGTACCGCCCCAGCGGCGCTTTGACCATCGACGCAACGATCAATCCGGATTTCGGCCAGGTCGAGGCTGATCCGGCCGTTCTCAATCTGACGACCTATGAGACATTCTATCCCGAGAACCGGCCCTTCTTCATCGAGGGATCTCAGATTATTCGTTTCACAACATTCGGCGGCGACTTCGGTCCCGGCTTGTTCTATTCGCGCCGGATAGGACGGGCGCTGAACGTGGAAGCGCCGGACGGAGGCTATGTGCTCAACCGGCCGAGATTTGCGACGATCCTCGGCGCCGCAAAAATCTCCGGCAAGACGGAAAGCGGACTTTCGATCGGAGTTCTGGAGGCGGTTACGCGGAAAGAGACAGCGACGATGGTCGACGATCGCGGAAATCGGTCCGACGTAACAGTAGAGCCGCTGGCGAACTACAGTCTCGTACGATTGCGGCAGGATCTTCTCGAAAACTCGAACGTGGGGATGATCGTGACTTCGGTGAATAGAGACGGGCGGCTTCCCGCGATGACGGCCGGGGTGGACTGGGCCTTGAAATTCCTGGAGAGCATGTACAAAGTGGATGGATTCCTTGCCGGGTCGCGTACCACCAACCCGCTCGATCAGCGCGTCGATGGGACGGCGGGCAAATTCAATTTCAGCAAAGACGGTGGACCGCATTGGCGCGGCTCGTTCTCATTTGATTTTACGTCGAAAAAATACAACATCAACGATATCGGCTACTTCCGCCGGCCGAATGACTACGGCTGGGTCGGTGAGCTTGTGTATCGCGACGATGAGGTCACAGCGGCGAAGCGCTTTTGGGAAATCGGCTCCCGCTATCACCTCCGGCGGAATTTCGACGGCGCGGAGCTTTTCAGCATGGTTTCTCTTGGAGCTGATATCACCTTCCCGAACTACTGGATCCTCGAGGTCGAGTCGAACATCGATCGCGGGAAATACGACGACCGCGAAACAAGGGGAAATGGCTTGTACAGAAAACCCGGAACAGAGGACCTGAGTGTTCGCATCGAATCCGACAGCAGGGATCTTGTGGTGGCCGAACTCGGCGGTTCCGTCGGCCGCGATCAGCGGGCGGGCCGCTTCTATCAGCTCGATGCCGAGCTCGAAGTGAAACCTGCAACCAATATATCATTCAGGCTTGAGCTCGAACGGTCGATCAGATCGAAGGAATTTGCATGGGCGGGCAACTACACTGAAATTCCGATTGATGCGCCGATCGTACCACGCACCGTGACCATGTTTGCCGAGCGCTCATCGGAAGAATGGAACCTGACCACGCGTGGATCCTACATCTTCACGACCGATCTCACGCTGCAGCTCTATTTCCAGCTCTTTCTCGCAAAAGGGAAGTTTGAGAACTACCAACGACTCCAGAGCGAAGATCGCTTTACGCCGATGGACGGGTACTCCAGGCCCGACTTCAACGAGCTCGCGTTCAATTCCAACGTGGTGCTTCGATGGGAATATCTCCCCGGGAGCACGCTCTATCTTGTGTGGTCCCACGCCCGCGTCGGAGAGAATGGAACGTATCTGACTCCCTTTGGCGACAACTTCCGCAATACATTCGCTCTTCCGGCGGACAACGTATTTCTTCTGAAGGTCAGCTACTGGTTGAGCATGTAGAAATATTGTCGATTTCCAATTGCCAATTTTCAATTGTTGGACGTAATCGTAAATCGACAATCGACAATCGGAAATTCTATGGGCGTTGATGAACCTCGACCGCTGAAACGCGGTGATGAGATTGTCCTGGAGATCGCTGATGCTGCATTTGAGGGACGAACCATTGGCCGGCTCGGCAACTTCGTCGTCTTCGTCGATGGCGGTGTTCCGGGCGATACAGCCAGGGTCCGCATTGTCAAGGCGAAAAAGAACTTCGCTGAAGCGCGAGTCCTGGGAATTGAGAAGCCGTCCCCTTACCGCGTAACCCCCGCATGTCGACATTTCGGTCCGTGCGGCGGATGCAAATGGCAGAACGTCGACTATCCGGTCCAGCTTCGCTTCAAACGGCAGCACGTCGTCGATGCGTTCGAACGGATCGGCGGGTTCTCCAATCCGAATGTTCTCCCCATCATCGGCTGCGACGACGCATTCTTCTATCGGAACAAGATGGAATATTCCTTCTCCGATAAAGAGTGGCTTGAATCTCCGCCTGATCGTTCCGATGCCTCACCCAATTCTCAACTTGAATCTTCAAACTCGAGACTTGAAACCTTAAACTCGAAACTCTTTCTCGGTCTGCATGTGCCCCAACGGTACGACAAGGTTCTCGAGATCACCGAATGCCGTCTTCAATCGCCTTTATCCAACGACATTCTGAACTTTGTCCGTTCCTTCGCTCGCCGCGAACATCTGCCGGTGTACCTGTCAGATTCCAACGAGGGCTATCTGCGATTTCTCGTCATTCGCGAGAGCAAACGGACAAATGAAATCATGGTCAATCTCGTCACCTTCGAGGACCGACCGGAAATCATGAAGATGTTTACGGCGGAGCTGCTTGCCTCTGTCCCATCGGTGACGACAGTCGTGAACACGATCAACTCGAAAAAGGCTCAGATCGCATTCGGTGAGAAGGAGATTGTCTACGCAGGCGATGGAGTGATTCACGAACGCCTGGGGAATCTGGTTTTCACGATTTCAGCAAGCTCGTTCTTCCAGACAAACACCGCCCAGGCCGAACGGCTCTACTCCGTCGCAAGAGAATTCGCCATGCTCAAGAAGAGTGATGTGGTGTGGGACCTGTACTCCGGCACGGGGTCGATTGCGCTTTTTGTCGCCGACGCTGTGGCGCAGGTGATCGGAGTTGAGTCAGTGGAAAGTGCGGTGCGGGATGCGGAAAAGAACGCGAAGCAAAATCAAGTCAGGAATTGCGTCTTCATTCTCGGTGACCTTAAGGACCGTCTGACGAAGGACCGTGACTGGATCGACTCTCATCGCAAGCCGGATGTTATGATCATCGATCCGCCGAGAAGCGGTATGCACCAGAAAGCTATTGAGGAAATCCTCGAAATCGCTCCCGGGCGCATCGTCTATGTGAGCTGTAATCCTGCCACGCAAGCCCGCGATGTCAAACTCATGGCCGTTAAGTACGATGTATCCGCCCTCCAGCCTGTCGATATGTTCCCGCACACGTACCACGTCGAGAACGTCGCTCAGCTCACCTTGCGCCCGGAGTAGCGTCCGATTCTTAATCGGACCTGTAGGTGCGCGACTCGAAATGCCCGATTCATCACCGGACCTCGAACATTGATCGAACTTCGTGTGATAACGGATTATTGAGTGGTAGGGTGAGGGGTAGCGTTGTCAGAGTCCGGGCCGGTTGACGAGCCCCACGAAACAAAAATCCAATAGATGAGCCCCACACCGACGAGGGCGGCCCCCGCAACATAGTACCAGGGCGTGCCCTTGTCCAGATAGGCCTTCCCCAGTTTTCGTCCTTGTGCAGGAATCACATCCGTCAGGAGTGTGCTGAACTCTCCAGTGTAGTCAACTCTCTCGTCGTAGAGAAGGGAGGCATCTGATGATTTCACGACCTGAATGTGCAACACGAAACGCTGCTCATGGCGTGTTGCAGATACGTAGCCGACCTTTTCCGCGCCCAGTATCTTTCCCAGTTCGGCGAGGCAGGCAAAGGTGGTGCAACTATCGATGTTCCTGAGTCCCTTTTCGGCAAGGCGATTCCTGATTGCTGCAAGCGGGGGAATCTCGTAACGCATTGACTCGTCCACTGCCTCGGCAAAACGTTGATGGAGCTGAAGTGCCTCATCGGCAGTGAAGCCTTTTGTAAGGGGAGGGAGTATAGCGAGCCGCTCCTTATCTGTGCTCTGGCCCGGGGCGGCGGTGGAGAGGAGAGCGAGGCAGAGAACGCTCGGTACGAAGTATTTTGAAAATCTATTCATCGTCAGAAACAATCTAAAGAAGAATGAGGTCGGTTTCCACTCTGCTGGTGCGGTGGGGCCGGTGCCGGGGGGAAGTGATGCACGGAAGGCATCGCGGGAGTATAGCCCGTCCGCTGAGGTGTCATCGCTTTGTCACGACGTGTATGATCCCACCGGTGTGTCCGGTTCCAAACTGAAGGGTCGCGGCATTGAAATCGAGATATCGTATCTCAACGATGGTTGTCACTGAGAGTGTGCGCAGCAAATCCAGTTCGCCGTAGTACATCCGGTCGAGATAGACGATCGGGTATTCGACCGTCTGCCCGGTCGGAGCTTCACGCAGGCTTCTCATGCCCCTCGATTTCAGAAAAAAGGGGCGCCTCAGGCTGATGGCGTCATAGGCATTCGTCGCTGTCGTGGTTGCGATTTCCTCGGCAGTCAGTACATCATTCTGGACTCTCCCTGTTGTTCCTTCGCTCACGGAGCCGCAACCGGTAACAATGAACATCAGGACGAACACGAACACGATCTTTTTCATGACCTATCCCTCTCTCTTCCCATCTCATACACGAGGCCCCGCGGATTCTGCGGGGCCCCGATGTCGTGAGAAAGCGCACAATGATTACTTGTTCGCTGGTGTCCTGTTGAACTGACCGTTGACCGGCTCAACTGGCGTGTTCGGATTGGACGTTCCTTCAGTCGTCGAATAAAGGAACCGCTGCGGCCAATCTGTCCCCTTCGTCAGTGTGATCGCCTTTGTAGCTCCCAGAGAATCCTTGTAGGCGACTGCATAGTCGACCCGCCGCAGGAAATTCCAGGCTTCGATTTGATGCATCAACGAAAGGTAGGTCTCGTTGAAAATCGCCTGCTGGAGCGCTGCGGCTGTGGGGAAGTCTGAAGCGACGAACGCGGTCGAAGTGTTCTTGAACACGTTGTTATTGTATGTTCGCGCGCTGTTGAGTTCCGTCAACGCACTTGCCGTGTTGCCGAGCCGGACATACGCCTCAGCCATCAGCAGGTGAGTCTCGGACGCGCGGAAGATTGGATACTGAGCACTGATTGCATATGCCCCGGTTGCCGTTGTATTGAGATTATTCTGGGCCGGATTGAAGTAGAACGCAAGTCTCCCGGCTTCGTTGGACTTGCCGTCAAACTTCATCGCCCTCAGCATCGGGATGACGTACGTCGTCGCAGCATCCATATACCCGGTACGATCCTGCACCATGAAAGAGTACCAGAGATTCTGGTTCTGCGCCTGGATGGTCCCGTGCGTCGCCATTGCATCTTCCGACCCCGTCACGCTCAGGATACCCAGCTGGGCAGCCGCGATGATTTGATTGAGTATGGTCGAACTGTAGCCCGCAGTTCTGGCAGTGTGCATCAAATACCGGGCTTTCGCAGAATATCCAAGCTTCACCCACCTTGTTGCACTTCCGCCGAGGTTCAGAGCGTCCCGTGCAAGTGGGGTGGGAGCCGAGTTGAAATCTGCGATACCCTGGTCGAGAACCTTCAGCACGTCGGCGTACACTGCCATCTGCCCGTCAAACTTCGGCGTGTAGTTGGGGGGCTGAACAGCCTCTGAGTATGGAACATCGCCCCATATGGCGGTGACCGTTCCCATGTGAAGCCCCTCGAGGATCTCCGCCGCACCTTTAAGGTTGAGCTGGCCCGCAGCACCGGCTTTGGTCTGCACGGTACGGAGATTGGTCAGGGCGCCGGCATAGGCGGTGTTCCAGTCGTTGTTGAAATCGTCTCTTGTCACCGTGTATGTCTGGTAGGATGTGAATTGCCGATCGGCGCCACGGATAGTTTGTGACCAGACGCTCGCCAGGAAAGAAGGGAATCCCTCGGCGAACATGACATACTGGAGTTCCGCCCCGACAAATATCGTCAGGGAATTCGCGTCGACTGGTGCAAGGGGATCAGCTTCGTACCCGCTCACGAACTTCTCACATCCGACCAATCCCGCGATCAAGACTGCTACGATGAGGAATATGATGAGTTTTCTCATGATCGGACTCCCGTTTAATTAGTATTCAATCTGGAGCGAGACGATCCAGCTCTTTGTTGTTGGATTATTGAAGTAATCGATCCCAAGTCCATTGCTGTTCGGGCCGCCGAGGTTCGTTTCGGGATCGACGCCCGTATAATTCGTGGAGATTGCCAGATTGCGTCCCGTGACGCTGATTGTCGCCGACCGCATCCCCCAGATTTGAAGCGGGAGCGTGTAAGCCAGCGAAACTTCCCGGAGTTTCACGTAGCCCCCTTCTTCCATGAACATCTCGGTCGGTCCGTTGAATCCGTTGCCCCGGCCGTTGACATACCACTCTTCATCGAGGACTACATCGCCGGCGCCGAAGTTACCGATCTTGCCGCGGAAGGAAACCGACCCGTCGGTATTCTGGTAATATTTCTTCTGCGTGGTGGAACCGGCAATCACGGAGCTCGGGGTGACGCCTCTCCAGTTCTTCAATGTGGAAGCTTGTGTGGCAGAGATCGTCGTCCACATATCCGTGTCGAGGTCTGTTCCGTAGGAGTACAGAGCACCTTTCGTTCCGTTCCAGATCTTTCCTCCCCTCGAGATATCGACGACAACATTGAGTGTCAGCCTCTGGTAGCGAAGTGTGTTGATGATCCCGGATCGCCAGATTGGATTCGGATCGCCAATCACGCCGGAGGCCGCATCCATGAGCGGGAAGCCGTTGACATCGAGTGTCATGCTGCCATCAGCATTTCTCGCCCATCGTGTGCCCCACATGACGCCGACCGGCTGATTGAGAATTGCACTGGAAACTGCACCGACGAATCCGGAAAGACCAACCTGTGTAACTCCCGAAAGGTCGGTCACTTTGTTGAAGTTCTGCGACCAGTTGATCGTCGTTGTCCACGAGAATGGCTCGATCCTGAGCCACTCGGCCATAAGCTGTACTTCTGTCCCCTTGTTCTCGAGTTTCGCGGCGTTTGCCGTTCTCGAGGTGTAGCCCGATGAGGCTGCAACGGTGACGCCAAGGAGAGCATCCACAGTCTGGTTCACGTATCTCGACGCGCTCAGGGAGACCCGATCGTTGAGGAATCTCAGATCGACGCCAAATTCCGTCTCAGAAGTCATCTCCGGTTTCAATGTAGAGTTGCCAAGGTTTCTGCTCCGCACGGAACCGCCACCGTAGGCAGTACCGCGAAGTGCCTCGCCCCAGCCATTGCCGGGAATCGAATTGCCGTAGTACGTGACTGTCTGATAAGCACCCGGTCGGTTTGCCGCTTCTCCATACGCAAAACGGACCTTTCCAAAGCTGAAAATGCTATTGTCTCCGACTAAGCTTTCCTTGATGTAGGGAAGCTCTGTGAAGGCCCACGCTACGCTCGCAGACGGATAGAAATACGATTGATCGGCGTCCGGCCCATAGGTAGACGCACTCTCAATACGTCCAGTCCCCCGCAGATAGAGCTGCTTGAACAGCTCGAGGGATGCCTCGCTATAAACAGCAGCGGTGCGTACGATGGTCAATCCTTCACCCGGAGTGTAGTTGAGCGCGTTCGAGAATGTCGCCGGAGCATCAAGGAGGATGAATGCCGTTGCATTGACGTTCGTGGCGTCACTTCGTGTGTGGTTGAGGTGGAATCCAACCATCAAGGCCCCGCTTATGTCGTCCGTGATCTCCTGTTTCGCGTTCGCCATGAGGTCCGAGTTGAACTGGTAATTTGTGTTGGCCGCCCGGAAGGTGGCGCCGGTTGGGTTGCTTGCGTCTCCCGGTGGATATGTGGTGAACTGGCGATCGGTATAGTAGTCGGCCCCGGCCCGATAGATGATATTGAGCCATTTCATCGGCTCGTACGTCAGCTCCGCCGTTCCGAGCAGGCGATCTGTGTTCAAGGATGTCGGAACCTTGTTGATCACGTACAGCGGATTGTTGAACCCGGCGCCCAACGCCGGATTGCCTGACATATTTCTGAATGTCCGCTGAACACCGAATGTCACCGCTCCCGTCGGGGACACATAGTCTACGAGATACGGTTCATTGTTGAAGTCAGGGGGAGTCCTGTAACCGCCAAGCAGAAGGCCGGACACGTTTGATCCCTGCTGGATCCTGCTTGTGGTGCTCTTGACGTATGACGCTGTGATCTTTGCGATGACGTTTTCCGTGAATCGCCGTGTCGCATTCATCCGCATCGATGTTCGGTGCAGGTCGGAATTCGTCAGTATGATTCCTTGCTGGTTCAACTGGCTGAAATCGAGATAGAAATCGCTCCACTCATCACCGCCACGAAGCGTTACACCGTAATCCGCAGTGTAGGCAGTATTGCGAAGGATATCAGTAGCGTGGTCGGCGGTCTCCTTGGAGTTTTTCTTCACGATTGTCGCATAGGCGTAGTTGGTTCGGTCGAGTTCATCTGCGGCACCTGACCTCAGCCAAATTGGATCTCCCCAGGAGCGGAGTTGATTAAATCCATAGGCTCCGTTCAGGCCTTGTCCAAACCTGTTCTGGAGCGGGTATGGGCGAAGAAGTTGATCCACATATGTTTTTGAATGAACCGTCACGCTCAGTTTCTTGCTGCCGGTTTGACCGCCCGATTTTGTTGTGATGACGATGACGCCGTTGGCAGCGCGTGATCCCCACAACGCAGAAGCAGATGGACCCTTGAACACTTCAATCGATTCCACATCGTCGGGATTGATGTCGTTCATCCTCGATTCGGCTGCAACACCCTGGTTGCCGCCGCCGACTCCGCCGCCGATGGAAGTTCCGCTGAAGATCGGAACGCCGTCCAAAACGATCAACGGTTGATTATTGTTGTTGAGCGATCGAACGCCGCGCAGCACAATCCTCGTCGCACCTCCGGGATCGCTTGTCGTTTCCATGGTCTGAATGCCGGGTGCCTTTGCTGCAAGTCCACTCACCAGATCGTGTGTGCCAACCGTCGCCAATGACGCGGCGCTGACGCTCGATACGGAGGTGCCGAGCTTTTCCCGCTCGACTCGAGTACCCATCGCTGTGACGACGATACCACCCAGTGTCACGGCGCTCGATTTCAATTTGATATCGACCGTGACCGTCCTGTCGCCAACAACGGTCACCTGCTGCCGGTATTGTTCGTACCCGATGTAGCTTACAACGAGCGTGTAGGAAAGGGGGATGATATTCTGAATCGTATACACCCCTTTCGAGTCGGATGCCGCGCCGTACGACGTTTTCTCGAGGAACACGTTTGCGCCGATCATCGCTTCGCCCGTCTGTGCGTCGGTGATCGTGCCCTTTATTGCTCCAAGTTGCGCTAGCGCAATTGTTAAGCTCAAGGCAAGCATCACCGCAACGACAAAAATGTACCAAAAGGTTTTTCGCATGGTACCTCCTGGATATGGTTGGTGAATTAGTGAAACGGCTGAACTTCAACATAAACCGAAAACACTCCACAGGTCCCTTCAAACAGGCCGGCGCCCGGTCGCGCTCACTTGCAACCGCGGTGCCGGGAATCCACGCCGGTACGGGAACTGTGGTAAGACGATGTCGATGTTCTCGATGCTATTTCTGGATAATCATCTGAGGAGCATGGAATGATCCACGCCTTCTCACGATAAGAGAATCTGAACAGCTACGAGTACGAGAGGATCGGTAAAACATGCGATGTAAAGCGGAGGTATCACAGACGTGCGAGCATGGTGGTGTCTGCGGTAATGGGGAGCCTCCTTCTGACCACGAAACTAGCAGAATTTTACAGAAAGTCAAGCCAGGAATCCTGAATAGGCCGGATTTGTAACTGTCGCGTCGAATGTCTACCGCAGCTCCACGGAGTCTTGACGAAGAACGGTCGTCCGCCGTATAACGTGCAGGCCCATGCGGGTTTCAACTGAGACCGGCTGAGGCTCTTCGAGGAAGATCGCCTCGATGTGCTCTTTCAGGTTCACCGAGTCGGCTCCAGAGAGGGAGAAACTGATCGGAATAGTGAGTGAAGAATCAGGGAACGCCGACCACTGCAGAGTCATCGATCGGTCGCTCGACCCGATCCCATAAGGAGATGAAACCTTGGAGATCTTCCCTTTCTGTGTCGAATAACCCACGTTGAGTTTGTAGGGGCGATGTCTGAGTTTGAGGTAGAGATGAAGGTCTACGACCAGGAGACTGTCTTTTCGGGATGTAGAAACGGCGCGTTCAATCGTGATCCAGGGATCGGGCGGAGCGGGTAATGCGTGAACAAATTCGGCTTTCGTATCGGACCCTCGCAGCACAGTGTCTTTACCGCCGAACGATAACCTCACGCCTGAGAGGTACTCCGGGCTCCGAACAACAAGGTTGCCGCTGGTTGAATCAACGGTGTACTGCTGTTCGACCCAGATCGAAGGCCTCCATTCATTTGAGTAAGATTCACGTGAGGCGAGCACGCCAATGGTCAGGACAAATGCTGCCAGGACAGCGATTCCGGCGGCCCGACCTTTCCACCGCGCCAGCCAAAAGAGATCAATCCGCGAGTCGAAATACACGGCTGCAAAACCGAGCAGAGAGGGAAACGCCCAGACCGCAAAGAACAGCACATAGCTGAGCACCATTATTGCATTGACCAGGGGGGTGATGTCGGGTTGAGAATGTGCAAGTCGACCGATGAATTCTACAACCTCAGTGAAGAAGAGTCTGAACATGAAATGAGGAGAAAGGAGCCAGAAGATCGCCTTCAAAATGGGCTGGCGCACCAGCATCGCGAGGCTGAGAAGAAACAAAGCCATCGCGGGGTAGAGGGCAAGCTTCGCCGACAGGATGGCGCTCGCTCCGACGAAAACGACAAGGAAGATAAACGCACGGAGGAAATAAGGATATCCATCATGCCGTAATTGCAGTCGCTTGGAAAGGTGGAGCGAGATCCATATTCCGATGCACGCGCCGAAGAACGCCAGGACGTAGTAGCCGTTGATATCACTCATCCACGGATATCGGACGCCCTTGATCGCGGCAACGATATTCTCGGAGAGCCATACGCAAACCTGAATGATGAGCATAAGAAGGAAGAGCTTCAGACCGGGGATCTTCGGTTTCGGCACTCCTTCGTAAAATACGCGGCGTCTACGGACGATGACCAGTGCCACAATGCCAATAACGAGCGCGAGAATGGTGAAAACTCTAAGCACCCACATGGGAACAAACACGGGAAATGTCGCCACCTCGTAGAGAAAATAATTCCCGGTCTTTTGCTCCGGCACTCCGGTATCGAATCTTTCCACAAGAGCGTAGATCAGGTCGCCAGAACGTTTGAGGCCGCTGATCTTGAAGTTCTCGAAATTGTCCTGCGGCGTGTGAATGGGATCCCGGGCGTCCGAAGTGAAATCGATGGCAGGGATGCCTTTCTCCAGGAACGGTTCGTGGTCCGAACCGACGCCCCCGCCCGGCATGGCACCCATGAAGACAAAGAAATCTGTCGGAAAGTGAAGCCCGGTGTATCCCAATTTCGCGAACTCTTCGTAAGACGCCCGCACAAGCCATTCCGGGGCGCTTCCCTTGTCAAAGTCGAGAGTCGGGAAGAGCAGGGGCGCACCGTTTGCCATGTCAACTTGCAGCATCAACGCGACCTTGTCAAGGTCCGGATAGTTCTCGACGAAGTACCGGGAACCTCGGAGTCCCGCCTCCTCGCCACCAAAGAGAGCGAAAAGAATCGTCGACTCGTTGCTACGCTGTGAGAGAACGCGCGCAAGTTCAATCACTACAGCGCATCCTGAGCCGTCATCGTTCGCACCGGGAATGTCCGGATCGGCTGAATCCATGTGCGCTCCCAGGACGATGATGCTGTCGCTTTTGCCTCGGAGAACGCCGACGGCGACTCCGCTCTTGGTGTTTGTCGGAGTCCCTCCCAGACGACCGGGATGCTCTTTGATCGGCATGAAGTAGGCGTCTGTCAGGCCGAACTCCCTGAATTTCTGTAGCGCGAACTCTGCAACCCTCCGCTCATTTGGTGAGCCCATCGGCCGGGCGCCGATATCGACAGCAATTGTTCGCAGATATGCAGCTGCGCTGTCCGTGGAGAATGGTGTCTGTGCCGGGCTTCTGCCAAATCCGGCCAATACAATAATGAGGAACAGCTTAGTGATCGATTTCACGCTCAGTCCTGAATGTTGGTGGTAGGTGGTATCGCTTCTGAATAACTTCTCACGGCCTCATTCTCAAACAATCGATCGCAAATCGACAACTTGTGGTGAACGATCCCGTCGATCAGTTCCGATCGAAGGGAGAGTCGAACCATCCGCAATCAATTCCCTCCGAGGTGCTTCCTGAAGAATGTCACAATTCTCTCTTCATACTCGCCCCCGCCGACGTTCAACAGATCAGTATGATCTCCCCGATGCACGAGCAGGAGATCTTTCGGCTGGTTGGCGTTCTCGTACAATACCTTTGAATACTCGGTTCGAATGCGCGTGTCATCGGTGCCGTGAATGAAAAGAATCGGCTTGCGAACGTGATGCACCGCATGAATCGGAGAAACATAGCGCGCTTTGAATCCGGCAAGTTTCTGCGACCGGCTCATCGCCAGGTTCCGCAAAAAATGCCACGGGAGCTTCATAATCCGTTTCTGGTAGTCGACCACGACTGTCCGGAGATCAGTGAAGCTGGCCTCCGCCACGATCGCCTCGATCCGGTGATCGATCGCTGCTGCTTGCAACGCGACCGCCGCTCCCATCGATGTTCCGAAGACGCCGATTTTTCCAACGCGGAGATCAGACCGGTGATCCAAATAATCGAGAATCAAGGAGAGATCGTGCTTCTCGTAGAAGCCGTACGTGCAGTAGTGCCCTTCGCTCGCGCCATGCCGGCGCGAATCGTAAAGGAAAACATTGAATCCTTTCTCATGGAACAGCTTTGCATACGGAACCCCTGCGATCTTGCAGTCGCCGACGCCGTGCAGGAAAACGATCGTCCCTTGCGTGTTTCCCTTGTGGGGTACGAGCCAGCACTGGAGCTTGAATCCCTCGCGCGTGAGAAGAACCAGATTCTCCTGCGTCAGACCTGCATCCCGCGGCTCAAGGAGTTGCGTGAAGGTGCTGTACCATTCGCGGGTTCGTAAATGAGGCTGAAGAATGAGGAGCGGTCCAAAAACGAAAACGGTCGCGGCTGCAGAAATGAGAAAAAGCAACGCAACGAGAAGAAGCGCCAGTAGAATGGACATGCGCCGACGGCCCCATGCTCTCCGGGAAAGCCTGCTGGATTCGACGTCAATATATAAAGGGGGTGACTCTGATGCAAGGCGACCCATTATTTTGATGTCAGCCGAAATCATAGTACTTTCGGCAGTGCGTGTATCGGAAACATCGGAGTAAGGATGCGATCGAATCTCAACATTGCGCTTGTGCATGATTGGCTTACCGGCATGAGGGGCGGGGAAAAAGTGCTTGAGGTTTTGTGTGAGCTTTTTCCGAATGCGACACTGCTCACGCTCCTCCACAATAAGGGCTCGGTGAGTCCGACCATCGAGCGTCATCGCATACTCACATCATTTGTCGATCGGCTTCCGATGAAGTCGAAACGATATCGCAACTACCTCCCGTTGTTTCCGGCCGCTATCGAATCGCTCGATTTCTCCTCGTACGATCTGATCCTTTCGACCAGCCACGCAGTTGCCAAGGGAGCCAGACCTGCTCCCGGGGCGCTTCACCTCTGCTATTGCCATACGCCCATGCGGTATGTTTGGGAACTGTACGACGAGTACTTCGGTCCCGGGAAAGCGGGCCTCCTCACACGGGCTGCGATGTCTGTGATTGCTCCGAGATTGCGAATGTGGGATGTACGCTCAAGCGATCGAGTCCACCATTTCGTCGCTAACTCGCGCAAT
Source organism: Bacteroidota bacterium (assembly GCA_003519375.1). Classification (GTDB taxonomy): domain Bacteria; phylum Bacteroidota; class Ignavibacteria; order UBA10030; family UBA10030; genus UBA9647. The sequence continues at coordinate 5,063 of DOWV01000085.1, read as the reverse complement.
GTGGCAGGGCGAATACGCCAATACTATCGCAGGCCGGCCGAAGTCATTTATCCGCCTGTGAGCACAACTCAGTTTACGGTCTCTGAAAAAGACGACGGATACTATCTCGTCGTGAGCGCTCTCGTGCCCTACAAGCGAGTTGATCTTGCGATTCTCGCAGCCAGGGAACTCGGGGAACGGCTGGTGATCGTGGGAACTGGCCCCGAAACGCAGAAGCTGAAGGCTCTTGCCGGCCGGGAGACGGAGTTCCTCGGCTGGAAATCGGATGACGAATTGTCCCGATTGTATGCCGGTTGCCGGGCGCTGATCTTTCCTGGTATCGAGGACTTTGGCATAGTTCCACTGGAGGCCATGGCAAGCGGCAAGCCGGTCCTCGCGTTCGGAGCCGGGGGTGCATTGGAGACGGTGGTCGAGGATTCAGATTATCCTACAGGGATTTTCTTCGGGCAGCAGACCGTCGCAGCGTTGAAAGAAGCAGTGAGGAAACTCTCGAAGCGTCGATTTGATCCTCACCAAATCCGACGGCACGCTGAGAAGTTTGACCGATCTGTATTCAAAGAAAACATCAATAGATTCATTGAAGAAAAATCGGCCCGGCTGTAAACCCTCCTGTCTCAAACGGCTCTTCTCTTCCGCTTTGCCCGCTCAGGCTTGTGCACGTCGCTCAAAAGACATTATTGCTTTGACTTTTCTGGTCGATTTGCGTAAATTGTCAGTCCAATTTTGTAATTTTGCCCCGATTTATCCCGTTTTCAGCCCCATTCCAGGGTTCGGGATTTCCCCGGCATCGGTACCTCGGGGTGTGTGTTCCTGACGGGACAGGCCTAACTCACGTGGAGTGCAGCGAACAGATGTCGGGAGCTGAGCATCATAAATCAAAAAAGGCGGGGTACGATTTGGTACTCGTGCCACGCGATGATGCCGGTCTGTCAAAATCAGTACGGTTCGCGCCGTGGCAAATCTACCTCACGTTTGGTGGATCGGTTGTCGTCATTGTTGCCGCGGTCCTTGCGCTCCTCGTCTACACGCCGGTAGGGGTTCTCATTCCGCTCGAGAATCCAACGCTCGTCAACAGGTACAGCAAAGATCTTGTTTCGCTGAATCAGCGAATGACGGTTTTGATGGAGCAGCTTCTCGAGCTTCGTGAGTATAACGTGAAGCTCCGTACGGCGCTGGGCGAAAAAGTAGTGGCAACCGACTCTGGTGTTGCCGTTGTGGGCAGCCCGAGGAATGAGAAGCCGGACGGAAAACAAGCCGACAGCAGAGAGAGGACTTCTCCGGACATAACGCGAGCTGAACCGCTTCGGGGAACTTTACCGTCGGCGGCGATCGCAGCAATGATGCAAGAGAATCGACAGGTTGTCTTTCCCGCTGTGATGCCGGCGGAGGGCTATCTGACAAGAGGATTTGACTCATCGCAGCGTCACTATGGATTGGACATTGCCGGCAGTACCGGATCACTCGTCCGGGCTTCTGCCGATGGATTTGTGGTCTTTGCGGGATGGACGAGCAACGATGGTAACGAGATCATTCTCTCCCATCCCGGCGGTTTCTTGACGTTCTATAAGCATAATCAGTCCCTGCTGGTGCCCTCGAATGCGGCGGTGAAGCGGGGGGAACCGATCGCGCTGTTGGGTTCCTCGGGTGAGACAAGTTCAGGCCCTCACGTCCACTTCGAAGTGTGGAAAGATGGCGTGCCCATCGACCCGGCGGGTGTTATCCTCAATCTCAATTTCTAGAAGGAGCTCTGGCTCTGAAATCTGATCCGGTCAAAGAACTCAACCTGATTGGTCCGGGAACGGTCGTCGAAGGAAAAATCCGCAGTCAGGGCAATGTTCGAATCGACGGAAAGGTCACGGGCGAAATTACGGCAAGCGAGAGTCTCGCAGTCGGAATCACGGGCGAGGTCGATGGTAACGTTTCGGCCAAGAATGTGACGATCGGCGGCAAAGTAAGGGGCTCCATCATCGCGACAGAGAAGATTGTGTTTGAGGGAAAAGCCGTAATCAAGGGAGATGTCCGGGCGTCCAGGCTTGTCATCGATGAGGGCTGCTTGTTCGATGGTAAAGTTGTGATGACCGAAAAAGCGCAGATTTACGAGGCGCGTCACTAACCTCCGTACCCCAGCGAAGAGAACACTCAATGTCGCCGGAACCGAAGTCGGATGACTCCGGGCGTGGGGAGAAACCGCTCCCCGGTGTCGCAAACGCCCTGAGGGAAGTGGCACCATACCTGACGCTCGGGATTCAACTGGCGGCGGCGGTCATCCTGTTCTTTCTGATCGGATGGTGGCTCGATACACGCCAGGGGACGGCACCGCTCTTCATGTTGATCGGCGTGCTGGTGGGATTTATCGGCGGCATGATCAAGTTCCTCAAATCGATATCCGAGCTGAGCAAGAAGAACTGATCCGTCTGGCAGGGGCCAATTGAAAATCGACTGGGTGTTTCTGCGGCTGGTTCTGTATTGCGCTCTTGGGGCTATCGGGCTGGTTATTATCCCGCTGGCCTTGTTGAGTGAGCCCGCGGTTGTGCGTAGTGTCGTTGCCAGCGGGGCGGCGAGCTTGTTTCACCTTCTTGTCGGCTATGCTCTCATCGAGTTCGGATTCGACAAGTCGAACACGACATTTCTCAAGATCATTCTGGGTGGCACCCTCGTCAGGATGATCGTTCTGGTCGGCGTCGTGTTTGTTTTGATCCGGGTCTACCAGTTCCATACGATGTCGCTCATGCTCTCGTTCCTGGCGTATTACGTGCTTAATCTCATCCTTGAAATTTATCTTCTTCAGAAGAAAGTAGCGTTAAGGCGGTAGCAGAATCTGATGATAGAAATCACTCCGGCAGACACGACGCATCACGTTGCCACAGCGGCGAGCGACACAGTGCTTGCGGCTGCTTCGCCCGCATTGCATGGAGCGGTCCAACATGGCGAGAAGTTCGAATTTGGCCGCCTGTTGGACCACATGAAGAATTCCCGTGAGATCGAGTTTCCCGGAGGACACTTCGAGCTCCCGCAGTTCCAGCCGATTCAGATCGGAAGTCTTTCGCTCGATCTCTCGCCGACAAAGCATGTGTTCTTCCTCCTCGTTGCAGCGCTCTTGATCGCCGTTCTCGCAATCTATGCTGCCCGGAAGAACCGGAAAAACCCGGTCCCGCAAGGCATCGGTAACCTCCTCGAGATATTCGTACTTTTCGTCCGGGATGAGATCGCGCTTCCGAATATGGGACCGGGCGGATTGAGGTACCTTCCGTATCTCCTTACGACATTCTTTTTTATTCTCGCGATGAACTTGATGGGCCTCATCCCGTATGGGGCGACGTCAACGTCGAACATCTCCGTCACGGCGGCGCTGGCGTTCATCGCCTTTATCATGATCCAGGTGGCGGCCATCCGGGCGCAGGGTGTGAAGCACTATCTCGCGCACCTGACGGGCGGAGTCCACTGGTCGTTATGGCCGATCATGATTCCTGTTGAGGTCCTCGGCTTGTTCACGAAGCCGTTCGCTCTCTGTATGCGTCTTTTTGCCAATATGAATGGCGGACACATTGTGCTTCTTGCTCTCGTCGGCATCATTCTCTTGTTCCGCTCTGCCGTGATTGCACCATTGCCGGTGGTCTTTAGCGTCGGCGTGATGATCCTTGAATTGTTTGTGGCGTTTCTGCAAGCCTACATCTTCATCATGTTGACGTCTCTCTTCATGGGTTTTGGTATGCAAACGGAACACTCAGAGGAACATGCCGCACACTCGCATGATTGATTTGAAATAACCAGAACCATCTGTACGGAATACTTAACAGGAGGACTACATACAATGGAACCAACTGCTCTCGGATATCTTTCTGCTGGAATCGGCGCCGGTCTCGTCGTTATTGGTGCTGCATTCGGAATCGGAAAACTCGCAGCGGCCACCATGGAAGCTACCGGCCGGCAGCCGGAAGTTGCAGGTCAGGTGCGAACGGCGATGATTATCGCTGCCGCGCTGATCGAAGGCGCGACGTTCTTCGGTCTGGCAATCTGTATCATTCTTGCCGCTAAGTAATCGAGGACCTCAACCAATGTTTGATATCAACCCGGGGTTGATGGTTTGGACGGTGGTCACCTTCGTCGTGCTTCTTCTCGTCCTGTCGAAGTACGCATGGAAACCGCTGTTGAAGTCGCTGCAGGATCGCGAGGACAACATCCGCCAGGCGCTCAACCAGGCAGAGCAGGCGCGGGCGGAAGCGGCAGAGCTGCTAAAACAGAATGCAGCGAACCTGGCGAGGGCTGAAGAGGAATACCAGAAGATCCTTCGGGAAGGAAAGGCGTTTGCCGAGAAACTGAAAGAGGAGGTTGTGGCAAAAGCACATTCCCAGGCCCAACGGGAAATTCAGCAGGCGAAAATGGAGATTCAGCGCGATGTTGACGCAGCGCGTCAACAGCTGCGATCGGAAGTCGCCGACCTTGCAGTCCAGGCAGCGGGCAAGATCCTTGATGAAACGCTGGATGCCCCGAAACACAAGAAGATCGTCGACAACTTTCTCAACCAGCTCCCGAACTCCTAATATCACCGGAAGCAGCAAACGATTCGGATGTCCTTGAGATTGCAGGAATCCCTGCCCTCGACTCCGGAACGATTCGTTGCCCAGCCATCGGATGTGATCTATGAGTGTTTATAAAGTCGCGCGGCGCTATGCCGAGGCCTCGTACGGACTTGCGGAAGAACAAAAACTGGGTGAGCGCTTTGCGGCTGACCTTGCAGTGATTCAGGATGCGATCAAGAGCTCGCGCGAGTTCGTGGCGTTCCTCAAGAGCCCCATTATTTCGAGGGACCGGAAGCGCGCTGTCTTGTCGGAGCTGTTCAAGACGAAGCTCTCCGGCTTTACCTTCAATTTTCTCAACCTTCTTGTTGAAAAGGGGCGCGAGGAACTTGTGGGCGATATCGCAGAAGAGTTCTTCAAACTCCGTGATGACCGGCAGGGACTTGTGACGCTCGACGTGCGGTCTGCCGTCGGAATGGATCAGGATCAGCAGAAAATGATTGTGAAACGCTTTGAATCGCTCACCGGGAAAAAAGTCCGGGCGGC
>DOWV01000306.1 GCA_003519375.1 Bacteroidota bacterium | reverse complement strand
CCGGAAGGTCAGGATTACCTGAAAGCGATGGCGGCCGCCGCAAATTTCGCATTCGCGAATCGGCAGATGATCACCCATTGGATTCGTGAAGCATTCGAAAGAGTGACGGGCAGCGGTGCTCTTGCTGTTGTCTATGATGTTTGCCATAACATCGCGAAAGAGGAGACCCACAAGGTGAGCGGGTCTTCGCGTAAAGTCCTGGTTCATAGGAAAGGTGCCACCCGTGCATTTCCGAAGGACAGCCCGGAGATTCCGGCAGACTACCGCGATGTGGGACAACCTGTCCTCATCCCCGGAAGTATGGGAACGTGCTCATATGTGCTCGTCGGCACGGAAAAGGCGATGGAGGAGACGTTTGGTTCATGTTGCCATGGCGCCGGTCGGGCCAAGAGCAGGCACGCCGCGAAAAAGGACATTAGCGCCGATGCTCTGCTGGAAGAACTTCGCGGCAAGGGAATTCATGTCCGGGGCGCTTCAAAGAGCGGACTGACAGAAGAGAATCCGAAAGCGTATAAGGATGTCAGTGCAGTTGTCGAAGTTGTTCACAACGCGGGATTGGCGCGAAAGGTTGCCAAACTGGTGCCTCTCGGTGTCATCAAGGGATGATTGCAGCAACGTCGAAGGAAGGAACTATCATACATCGGAAGCCGTTTTAAGTAGTAAGAGTTGATTCCATCACAGAGAGCCATTGAATGAATTGATCGGAGTTGTCATGCTGCCACTAAATGAAGAAAATGTTCTACAGGCATTGCGGGCTGTAAAAGATCCGGATTTGCATAAAGATATTGTCGCCCTGAATTTTGTCAAGAACCTGAAAATCACAGGCAATAACGTGAGTTTCACGCTCGAATTGACCACGCCGGCGTGCCCTGTCCGGGATAAGTTCAAGGTTGATTGTGAAAGTGCAATCAGAAGTTCCATCAGCGGGGTGGGAAAAGTCGACATCGAAATGACGGCGAGCGTCTCAACCCATGTCAATCAACAGAAGGAGCTCATTCTCCCCGGTGTCAAGAACACCATTGCCGTTGCGAGCGGCAAGGGCGGGGTCGGGAAATCTACGGTCGCAGTAAATCTGGCAGTCTCATTGGCGTTGGATGGTGCAAAAGTCGGGCTTGTCGATGCGGATATCTATGGTCCGAGCATCCCTCTCATGTTCGGCGTCCATGATCGTCCGAAGATCTCCGAAAACAGGCTCGTTCCCCTGGAACGGTACGGCGTGAAGATCATGTCGATTGGATTCCTCGTCGATCCGATGCAGGCCGTCATCTGGAGAGGTCCGATGGCGAGCGGCGCCGTGAAGCAATTCATGGGAGACGTGAACTGGGGAGACCTTGACTATCTTGTGTTTGACCTTCCTCCCGGAACCGGTGATATCCAGTTGACCCTGGTGCAAACGGTCCCGTTGACGGGAGCTGTCATTGTCACGACCCCCCAGGATGTCGCTCTTGCAGATGCCCGCAAGGGACTTGTGATGTTCAACAAGGTGAACGTGCCGGTGCTCGGGATTGTGGAGAACATGAGCTATTTTATCTGCAGTCATTGCGGTCAGCGCGAGAATATCTTTGACTCAGGCGGCGGGAGCCGCACGGCCAGTGAACTCAACGTGCCGTTCCTGGGCGAAATTCCGATCGACACAAAGATCCGAATTGGCGGGGACAAGGGAACTCCCGTGGTCGTCATGGATCAAACGTCGCCTCAGGCACAGACGATCCGTCAGATTGCACGAAATCTTGCGGCACAGATCAGCATCCTCCACGTTACCGCGCCGCCGATGCAGAAGGTGGAAATACTCCTCGGAGGTTCCAACTAGAGAGCGCATGCTTACCCAGGAAACATTGGAGCAGAGTTTGTCGCAAGTCCGTCCTTATCTGCAGCTGGATGGCGGGGATGTCGAACTTGTCCGGCTTACGGAGGACGGTATCGTTGAAGTCCGATTGATGGGATCCTGCATCTCTTGCCCGATGTCGATGATGACGTTACGAGCAGGAATAGAACGATCACTGATGCTTGCGCACGTAGAAGTCAAGAGGGTCGAGCAGGTCCGATAGGTTCAGGAAACGAAGTGCACCAGGCGCCCCACGATGCAGGTTGGGCGCCTTTTATTTTATTTCGATGTCAAAGAGGCGGCCGTCTTTCAGTTGAATGACTCGTGCCGGGTACTTGCGGACAAGATCGTAGTTGTGTGTCGCCATCAGGACACCTGTGCCGCGCATGTTGATCTTGCGCAGAAGCTCCATGATTTCGGAGGATGCGGCAGGATCGAGATTCCCGGTCGGTTCATCTGCAAGGAGGAGCGATGGGGAATTCACGAGTGCCCGCGCAATGACCACCCGTTGCAGTTCTCCCCCCGAGAGCTCGTGGGGCATTTGATTCCGCTTATGGCTCAGCCCCACATCGGCCAGAGCATGAACGACGCGCTTTGTGATTTCGCTCCGGCTCGCATTGGTGACGTAGAGAGCAAAAGCCACGTTTTCGTTGACGTCCCGGTCTTCAAGAAGCTTGAAGTCCTGGAACACAATTCCGAGTTTCCGGCGTAACCTGGGGATATCTTTCGAAGGAGTGCTTTCAGCGTCGTAGTTGAGCACCCTGACGTCGCCGGAGTCGGGCTTCAGATCCATATACAAGAGCCGGAGGAGAGAGCTCTTCCCGGCTCCCGTTGCACCAACGAGGTAGACAAATTCGCCGTCTCGCATCGAGAGGCTCAGGCGATCAAGAACGACTTGGCCGTCGAAGGCAACGGTCACATTACTCAGTTCGATCATGGTCTCTTAGAGAAGGAAACTGCATACTTGATGGCCTCGAGCATACTGGAGATGTCGGCCTTTCCTTTTCCTGCGATGTCGAACGCAGTGCCGTGACCGGGTGAAGTTCTGATGATGTTCAGTCCGGCGGAGAAATTGACGGTCGTCCCAAAAGAGCTCATCTTGACGGGGATCAGGCCCTGGTCGTGGTACATTGCCAATATTGCTCCGTACGATTTGTAGGCACCCGTTCCAAAAAAAGCGTCCGCGGAAAAGGGACCTGAAACATTGATTCCCGAGGACTTCAGCTCTTGGATGGCCGGCCGGATGATATCGTTTTCTTCAGAGCCGAGCAGTCCGTTTTCTCCCGCATGCGGATTGAGTCCCAGCACGGCGATGGACGGTGATGCGACCTTGAAATTTGCCGCGAGTGAAGCGTTGATGAGAGTCGCCTTCTCGACGATCTTCTCTTTCGTCAAACCTCCCGGAACGGATCGAAGAGAGGTATGAATGGTCACAAGGCCAATCCGCATTTCCTTTGAGACGAGCATCATGACAACTTTGTTCGAGCGGCTCAGAAGAGCGATCATTTCAGTCTGACCGGGGAAACTGTATCCCGCAAGCTGTATCGCCTCCTTAGAGACGGGGGCCGTCACCATGGCTGCGGCTTTTCCTGTGATACAGAGTTCGACAGCTTTTTCGATGGCGATGCCCGCTGATTTCCCTGCGGCTCTGCTGGTCTCGCCGTAACGGATGTCCGCCCAGAGCCCGTCGCCCACGTCGACAACCGGAACGCTCTTCCTCTCACTCCAGGGAAAGACCGCTTTTTCGATCTTCACTCGTATCTTCAGTTTATCGGAGACATGCTCAAACACGTTTTTCGGCCCGACGAGAAGAGGGATGCACATTTTCCGGACGGAGGGTTGTGCAGCAGCCTTCAGAGCGATTTCCGGACCGATGCCGTTGAAGTCACCGAGAGTAATGGCAATGGTGGGTTTCACAGATTTTCCGCCTGACTGAGCATGTAGTTTCCGTTTTTGGCGGTGTCGATGAAGACAAACCGCTTGCGAAGTCGATCATAGGTCCATACTTCCATCGGAGAGGAGTTCGGTTGAAGCATCCGATCTGATTTCTGCGGCTGACCGTACAAAATGTAAATACGTCCGCGATCGGTTTTGTACCCGTCGTTTTCCCTGGTGGTGGAGAACTTTCGCATCGCCTCGTCGACACGGTAATAATACTCAGCCATCGTGAGGTTGTAGGCGGTGAGAGTGTCAGGCGATTTCGAGCGCCAGAAGGCATTAAAGGCCTCAGAGCGCTGCTCCAGGGAGCCGGACTGCATTTTTTCGATCTCCTGCTCCGTTGCGATGTGTCGTAGGGCGTCGATGGAGAGCTCAGGATCGGTCAGAGAAAGCGGTCGAGAGGGCCAGACGACGTTGAACTGATGCACCTGTTGCTTTTTGAATGAGCCCGAAACATAGTTCACTTCGAGGGAGAATTTGCCGGGCAGGAGTTTCTCCAGCGGAAGAGGAATGACGATCGTTTTCCAGTTATCGCCCGCGCTTTTCAGACCATACAGCACACCGTGCTCCTGAGGCAGAGCTTCGAGCAACCCTGACCAGGCCGTAAAGGTGGTGCCCTGGAGGTTTACGGACTGTTGGCCGAATGCCTCAGCTTTGCCAGTGAGTTTCCACTGTATGTTCAGACTGTCGGAAGGCGAGGGTGCGTAAATCTCGGTCAAGACGCTCCCCGGCTCGCCAAAGAGTGTGTGGCCGCCCCTGTTCGTTGCCACAACCATAGCCGATCCCGGGTCTGTGACAGGTTTTTGTATGAAGACGACGTCCGATGCTTCCAGTGACTTAAGCGTTGGAGTCTGAAGTGTGATCTTCCTGTTGCGTTCCATGAAGGTGCGCCCTGATTCACGGTCATCGACGCTGAAGACGACCGTATAAACGCCAGGGGGAGCGGAGAGCGATACGACGCCCTGGATCCCGGGAGGCTGGTCTGTCTCACGGGGTAGCGTATTGCGCGCAAGAGGGAGCTGGCGGATTTCGCGTGCTACCGAGACACGCTGATCATTCAGAAGCTCGACAACGAGCTCGCCGCGGGCTACGTAGGTTCCGTTCGCGCCGGGGGTTTCATTCCGGACGAAGATGAAAAAGCTCTGACCGATGCGATAATGAATATCGACTCGGTACCTTGCCGAATCGGTCCGGAAGAGGCTGACCGCCTGGTAGGAGATGGGCGAGTTCAGGCTTCGTGCGTCACCCTGCTCGAAATTCATTTGAGCATAGAGCGAGGTTATGAAGAACACCGACACTGCGACGGACAACGTGAATCTCATAAATGCCTCCTGCTCCCTGGATCTACCGCGTGAAGAAAGCCCAGGCCCGGTGCTGCGCTTGAGCGTGTGTAAGGTATAAAGAAAAGGGGACTAGGGCAACGCGCTTCTGCGGGAGAATTGTTCGCCGCGCTGTTACTTCCAACGTCTGAGAAATTCTGTCAGAAGTCGAACGCCGACGCCGGACGCGCCTCTCGTCGTGTAACTGCCTGGTTCTTCCAGAATCGCAGTCCCCGCGATGTCGAGGTGTGCCCACTTGTACGATCCGACGAACTTTTTCAGGAACATCGCACCTGTGATGGCTCCTGCCCACCGTCCACCGACGTTTTTGACATCAGCAATATCACTCTTGACGAGCTTTTCGTACTCGTCGAACAGCGGGAGTTCCCACAAACGCTCGTACGTGGCCTCGCCGGCCTGACGCAGCTGTCTCATCAATTCGCGGTCATTGCCCATCATGCCTGTCGCATGATGACCGAGAGCGACGACCACCGCACCGGTTAACGTTGCCAGGTCAATAACAGCCGTGGGTTTGTATTGTTCAGCATATGCCAGCGCGTCTGCCAGGATGAGGCGGCCCTCAGCATCGGTGTTATCGACCTCGGAAGTCTTGCCATTGTAATGGCGCAGGATATCGCCTGGCCTGATGGAGGACCCGCTAGGCATATTCTCGACGGCCGGGATCAAACCAATGATGTGAACAGGGAGTTTGAGGCGTGAGACAGCCTCGAACGTTCCGATCACAGCAGCTGCACCGGACATGTCCATTTTCATCTCGGCCATGCCGGCGGATGGTTTGATCGAAATCCCGCCCGAATCGAACGTCACACCCTTGCCGACAAGAACAACAGGCCGCCTGCCCGGATTTCCGTATTCCAGAATGATGAAGCGTGGGGGATGAGCGCTTCCCTGACTTACGCCGAGAACGCCTCCCATGCCAAGGTTCTTTATTTCGTGCTCGTCGAGAACCGACGCATCATACGCGCCCCGGCGGGAGGAGGCCCGGGCGGCATCGGCAAGAGTCTCCGGGTAAATTTCGTTTCCCGGGGCGTTGCCCAGATCACGGGCAAGGACTGTCGCTTCGCAGAGGATCTTCGTCCGATCCACGATGCGCTTTCCTTGCCGAGCGTTGGCTCCTCTCGGCTCGCAAATCGTGAGAGTTTCGACACCAGAGGGGCTGTCCTTCTCTTTTGTGAGGTATTTGTCGAATCTGTAAAGCGAGAGGTATGCTCCTTCCGCGAGCGCAGCTACGGCTTCGCCGAATCTCTGAGAAGGGACTGGAACCATGAGAGATAAAGAAGAGGCATGCAAAGATCTGGCTTTTCTGGCCGCGATTGCAGCGGCGCGCCGAATTCGTTCGGCGGACAATCTCTGCTGTTCACCCAAACCGATGAGAATGTACCGCCGGAGAGAAGCCGACCGCTTGACATAAAGGACGGTTGATTGGCCGTCTTTACCTTTGAAATCACCGGTGTCGACGGCAGGAATCGTGGTGCGAAGTTTCAGCTGGATGGCCTTGACCTGGCGGCTGAACGTAGATCTGTCTTGATAGACAAACACCGCCGTGCAATCATCGGTACTCTGATGGATATCGCACTTATTGAAAGTCAGATTCATGGTTGCTCCGTCAGGTGAGATAATCTACCACGCGTTCCAGGACAAGGGGAAGCACCTTCTCCACGCTGCCGGCGGCAATGCGTGCGCCGGCTGCGTTCTTGTGCCCGTTGCCTCCGAATTCCTGAGCAAGCTTATTAATGGCGATCTCTCCGCGGGACCGGAAGCTCAGTTTGACACCTTCGGACAGTTCGGTAAACATCAGACCGACCTGGACGCCGGCGATCCCTAGCGTATAATTGATGAAATTATCGATATCCTCTTCGTTCGTGCCTGTTCGGAGGAACATCTCGCGCGTCGCCGTCACGTGCGCAACGCGACCGTCATGAGTCGTGCGCAACGTCGCGAGTACCTGGCCGAGCAGTTGAATACGGTTGGGAGTACCTTGTTCGTATACCTGATTGTACGAGCGCACCGGATCAGCCCCCCGGTCGAGGAGATCTGCGATGATGCGATGGAGAGCCGCGTCGGTTTTGGGAAACCGGAACGAACCGGTGTCGGTCATAATGGCAACATAGAGCGGAGTCGCGATGTCCGGCGTAATACTCCCGGGCTCCAGAGTTGTGAAGAGGTTGTAGAGAATTTCGCCCGTGGCGGCGGAGTCTTCATCGACAATATCGAGCTCGGCGAAGGGCATTCGGTCAAGATGATGATCGATGCAGATCTTCGTCGCTGTGCTGCTGAGAACGTAGGGTTTCAAGCTTTGGATTCTGTCCGGTTGGTTCGCATCGACGACGATGACCGCGTCGGCGTCGAGGATCATGTTGGCGTGTTGGAGCGGATCGAACTGCGTAATGATGGTTTGCGGGTCAAGGAATGCACAGTACGCCGGAGTCGAGCTGTGGTTCAACACCGCGACGATCTTGCCCTGACGTGAGAGGAAACGGGCCAGTGCGACCTCACTACCGATCGCGTCAGGATCGGGGTTGACATGCGTTGTGATGACGAACTTTGTGCAACGGTCAACGATTTGTCGGAATTGGTCGAATGCGTTTTGCATAGGTGGACGGATTTGTTGTCAGAAACAAAAAAGGTGTGACCGAAGAGTCGGGCCACACCTCTGTCAAGTTGTTCACACCGGCATCACTGCACAACCCAAGAGTCCCCCGAAGTGAAGAGCTTCTTCAAATCGCCAATACCGCGTTGCTCCCTGGCGAATGAGATCTGTCGGTCCATCTCCCTGTCATAGACGGGCCGGTCAATTGCCAAAAATATTCCGACGGGTCTCGGCAAGTGTGGTTTGTGAGTCATATCTGCCAGAATGAAGGACAGGGTCGTGTCCTTTTCGTTGTGCACCAGGAGGTCATTGACCGAGTATTTCCCATCCTTCAGCGAGACGACTTCAGGGCTGAAACCATTCAGGCGGATTCCCTTCTCTTTTTCCTTCCCGAAGATGAGAGGCTTTCCGTGTTCGATGAAAACTACCGTCTCGTCCTTGCTATCTTTCTCCGTGAACTGAAAGAATGCTCCATCGTTGAAAACGTTGCAGTTCTGATAGATTTCGACGAATGAGGTGCCCTTATGTTCCGCTGCCCGTTTGATGATCCCCTGCATGTGTTTCGGATCCCTGTCGAGTGTACGTGCAACAAATGTTGCACTGGAGCCCAGTGCGAGGGAGGCCGGATTGAACGGGAAGTCGAGAGAACCGAACGGCGTCGATTTTGTGATCTTCCCTATCTCGGAGGTCGGCGAATATTGTCCTTTCGTCAGGCCGTAGATCTGATTATTGAAGAGAAGGACATTGAGGTCGATGTTCCGACGCATCAGATGGATGAAATGATTGCCACCGATGCTCATGCCGTCTCCGTCGCCGGTGACGACCCACACCGAGAGATCCGGGCGGGCGATTTTCAAACCGCTCGCGATTGCCGTCGCACGTCCGTGGATACTGTGGAATCCAAATGTGTCCATGTAGTAGGGAAAGCGGCTCGAACAGCCGATTCCGGAGACGAACACGGTTTTGTGCTTCGGAATGCCAAGGTCCGGCATGACCCTTTGAGTTTGAGCGAGAATTGAATAGTCTCCGCAACCCGGACACCACCGAACATCCTGATCGGTGGCGAAATCCTTGGCTGAGTATTTTTGCGCCGGTATTCCTGCCGTGCTGTTCACAAGATCTTCAATGAGCGTGGTCATCGTTTCCCTTTCAGAATTTCTTCAATCTCGATCTCCAGCTCGGCTGATCTGAGGGGAAGGCCCCGAACTTTGTTGAAGCCTGTGGCCGGAACAAGGTATTTGGAGCGTAATACTTTGACGAGCTGACCCAGATTGATCTCCGGAACGAGAACGTGTTTGAATTTCAAAAGGATCTCGCCGACATTCCTCGGCATGGGATTCAGGTATCGAAGGTGGAGATGAGATACCGAGTGACCTTTTGCGCGTTGCCGGGCGACGACGTTTTTCAAAGAGCCATAGGTGCCGCCCCAACCGACGATGAGGAGGTCGCCCGAGGGAGCGCCTTCAACTTCGGCGAGTGGAATGTCATTCGCGATGCGTTCGATTTTCTCCGCACGCAGTCGAACCATCAAATCATGATTCTCGGGATCGTAGCTCACATTCCCCGTAATGTCTTGTTTCTCCAGGCCCCCGATTCTGTGCTCCAAGCCCGGAGTGCCTGGGATAGCCCAGGGGCGGGCAAGTGTATCATGGTCGCGGGAATACGGCTGGAATCCTTCAGGCGTCGTCACGAAGGAAGGAGAAATGTCCGGCAGGGCATCGAGGTCCGGGATCATCCAGGGTTCGGAGCCGTTTCCAAGGTAGCCATCGGTCAGGAGGATCACCGGTGTCATGTATTTCAAGGCGATCCGCGATGCCTCAAACGCCGCATCGAAACAACCCGAAGGTGTGGAGGCAGCGATAACCGGAAGGGGGGCCTCGCCGTTGCGCCCGTACAGGGCCTGGAGGAGATCCGCCTGTTCCGTCTTTGTCGGAAGGCCTGTGCTCGGGCCGCCGCGCTGCACATTGCAGATCACGAGCGGAAGTTCCACCATCACGGCCAGTCCGATCGCTTCGGTCTTCAACGCGACGCCCGGTCCGCTCGTGGTTGTAATCGCCAGAGCTCCTCCGAAGGATGCGCCGATTGCCGAGCTGATCCCTGCTATTTCATCTTCTGCCTGAAATGTCTTTACGCCGTGGCTCTTGTACAGCGAGAGCTCATGAAGAATGTCGCTTGCAGGCGTGATGGGGTATGATCCGAGGAAGAGTTCAAGTTTCGCCTTCTTCGCGGCGGCCATGAATCCCCACGCCACTGCCTGATTCCCGGTGATATTCCGATACCGGCCTGGGGGAAGTTTCGCCGGGGCTACGTCATAGCGGACGGCAAAAATCTCCGTCGTTTCGCTGAAGTTCCAGCCGGCCTTCAGTACCCGGATATTCGCTTCCAGGATTTCAGGTTTGTTCTTGAACTTGGTCTTGAGCCAATCGAGGGTGGTTTCGAGGGGCCTGTTATACATCCAGTACATCATACCGAGCGCGAAGAAGTTCTTCGAACGATCGATAAGTTTGCCTGAGATCGTCATGTCCTGCAACGCGAGGGCCGTCAGCTTGCTGATATCCACTTCATAAACCCGAAACTTCGACAGAGAATCGTCTTTTAAAGGATTCTGTGTGTAGCCCGCCAGTTTGAGATTCTTGTCGTTGAATCCGTCGGTGTTGACGATGATGGAACCGCCATCCAACAAGCTCTGTAAATTCACCTTGAGCGCGGCCGCGTTCATCGCCACGAGGACGTCGCAATGGTCGCCGGGCGTATTGATTTCGTTGCTTCCAAAATGAATCTGAAAGCCGCTGACACCGAACAGGGTCCCCGCCGGAGCGCGGATCTCTGCAGGATAATCCGGGAGTGTGCTCAGATCGTTTCCGAGGATCGCCGTGGTATTCGTAAACTGGGTCCCGGTCAACTGCATACCGTCACCCGAATCGCCGGCGAAACGTATCGTTACTTCTTCAAGATTCTCTATCGTTTTTTGAGCCATAAAGGGGGAATTTCCTTAGCGATGCCAAGCCACAATTTCAATTAAGGTACTCCAATTTCTCATTTTTTGGACGGAAAGTCAAGGATTCGCGCCCGACAGTGCCTCTCTCACGACTGAGAATGCTTAGCCGTACTCGATCACTGATTGATCAACAAAAAAGCCCATCGCTTAGTTCTATCGCGAAGGGCTTTTCGAAGAACGATGTCTGGCTGACTACTCTCGAACCACCCAGACCTTCACCTTGCCGATGACACTTCCCGGGAGTCTCACATCGACCGTGTAAATGCCCAGAGCCTTGATTGTATCTTCCAGCTCAATGTGGCGCTTGTCGATGGTGAATCCTTTTTCCTTCAGCGAGTCAGCGATCATCTGGGATGTGACGGAGCCGAAGAGCTTGTCGTCCTCACCGACGTTCATTTGAATCGTGATGGAGACTTTCTCAAGCTCCGCAGCGAGCTTCTCGGAGGATCGTTTCTCTTTTTCCTGCCGCCGGACGTGCTGCTTCTTTTCCTCTTCAAGCTGGAGGAGGCTGTTGGGAGATGCCTGGTAGGCGATGTTGCGGGGAATCAGGTAGTTTCGAGCATACCCGTCCTTCACATCGACGACGTCCCCGACGCTTCCGAGCTTCTCGTAATCCTGTCGCAGAATGACTTTCATATTCAAACTCCTTCAATCTGATAAAAACCCAAACGGTTCATGGTTACTTGACGGCATCCGAAACGAACGGAATCAATGCGAGGTGTCGCGCGCGCTTGATTGCAGTTACCAGCATGCGCTGGTGCTTCGCGCAGGTACCAGTGATGCGCTTCGGAATGATGCGGCCCTGCTCCGACACGAACCGTTGGAGCTTCTTGTCGGCCTTGTAGTCGATGAAATCTTCCTTGTTGTCGCAGAAGCGGCAGGTGCGTTTTTTCCGGATCTGACCGGCCGCGCCCCGCTGTGAACGGTCGCCGCGTTGCCCTGGACGACCCGGTGTGTTTCTCGTGTTTCTCGAACTTCTCTGGAATGCCATAATCGTAGTTCCTGTTTTTATTTTCTGGACGAATCAGTTCAACCGTCAGCGTCCGTCGCTCACGGTGTTGTGGTTGCCGAGCCCGGTACTGCCGCTGCAGGCGCAGGAGCGGGGGCGGGAGCCGGAGCCGGAGCAGCTGCCTTGGACGCATCGTCGGTCTTGACTTCGGCAGCCGGCTGCTCGGCGGCGAGAAGGGCGGCCGCAGTCCGTGCTTTGAGCGCTCGCTTGTCGAGAACCAGCGTAATGTACCGCAGGATGTTCTCGTCCAGGAAATAGTGTCGTTCGAGTTTCGCAATCGTGTCGCCTGGTGCCATAAACTCGATCACGACGTAAAACCCGTTATTCTTCTTTTTGATTGTGTAGGCAAAGCGTTTCCGCCCCCATTTCACCAGTTCGCGGATTTCTCCGGTGTTCTTGGTGATCACTTCCTTGACTTTCTCGATGACAGCATCGATCTGATGATCGTCGAGGGAAGCGTTGACAATGAAGGTCGTTTCGTAGACCCGTCGTACTTCTGGCATAGTGCTGTTCCCTTTGGACTGTGAGGTGCTTATGGCCCCAGCCTTCGTCGGGAGACGCTGCTGGAGCAGGGTTTATGGAGTTGGTGAATCTTCTTCCGGTGTTACTCTCTTGTTAAACTCATTCATCGCTGTTGTCAGACCCCGCCGGATTGCCACCAGGGAGGCTTCAGCAGCATTCTCAACCATTTGCCGAACAATGAGAAGCTCAGCCGTCTCGAAGCGTTCGAGTACGAATTCAGCCATTCGATCCTTCTCCTTCGGCATCGAGGGAGAAGCTATCCCGCATCGAAGTCGGGGAAAACCATCAGACTGCAGGTGATAAATAACCGAATACAATCCGTTGTGCCCGCCGTCGCTCCCTCTCAGTCGCAATCGCAGGTGGCCAAGTGGGAGCTGGAAATCATCACAGACAACAAGCAGTTGTTCCAGCGGAACCGTCAACTGCTCGCACACGTCCGCGGCTGCAACACCGCTCTCATTCATGTATGTCATGGGCTTGATGAGTGCGACCGGCGTACCGGCAGAATCTCCCAGGGCTATGAGATACTCACCCTTGCCATCCTTGAACGGAATGCGGAGACGCTCGGCGAGGCACTCTACTACGTCAAAACCGAGATTGTGCCTTGTCCCTTCGTACCGTTTCTCGGGATTCCCAAGGCCCATTATGCAGAACATGGCGCAGCCTGAGCAGACACGTGTTACTTCTTCTCGGCCGGAGCAGCAGCCTTTCCAGCAGGAGCGGCCTTGCCGGCAGGCGCACCCTTGCCTGCAGGCGCTTCCTTGCCGGGCTCTTCGGCACCTTCCTCAGGCTTCTTGCCCTTGGCGATGACTTCAGGCTCAGCGGGCGCGGCTTCGGCAGGAAGCGCACCCGGTGCCGCTTCGGCTTCCTTCAGAATCGTCGGAGGCACGACGGCGACGACCGTGCTATTTTCATTCTCGAGTACGTTCACGTTCGGGATCGATAAATCCTTCACGTGAATGGACTTGTTCATTTCAAGGTTCTCGACGTTGATCTCCAGGCGATCCGGAATGTTCTTCGGCAGACAGGAGATCCGCAGGCGATGCAGGATATGCTGCAGGATGCCGCCATCGCGAACGCCTTTCGGAATCCCCACCACCAACACCGGGACCTCGATCGTCAGTTCTTCGTTCTCGTTTAGGCCGAAGAGGTCGAAGTGAACCGCCTTGTCGGTCACGGGATCGAACTGAACATCACGCAGGATGCAGGTATGCGCCGATCCGTCGTCGAGAGTAAGGTTAATGATTTTCGCGGCCGAGGATTTGTAAAGAGGTTGCAGCGTGAGCTCGTTCATCGCAATCATGATGTTGCTCTGGCCATGCCCGTAGTACACGCCGGGAACCTTTCCCTCTCTCAGCAGTCTTTTGGCTTTCTTCCCGAGATCCTTGCGGACTTCGGCCGTCACAGCTATTTCTGACATTGTAACTTCTCCTCCATTATGCTAATCTAAATCTTGTCCTTGTCGACGTCGAACAGCGAACTGATCGATTGGTTGTTGTGGGTGCGAATAATTGCCTCGGCGAAGATCTTGGCGACCGACCGAAGCTGGATCTTCGGCGTTTCCTCTCGCAAGGGTATACTGTCGGTGACCATGACCGATGTTACTTCAGAACTATTGATCCTCTCGATGGCCTGGCCGGAGAGGATCGGATGCGTGCATGCGCCGTAGATCTCGAGCGCACCCGCCGTCCGCAGCGCTTTCACTGCGTTGACAAACGTGCCTGCGGTGTCGATAAGATCATCGACGATCAGGACGTTCTTCCCGCCCGCGTTTCCGATAATATTCATGACCTCGACTTCGTTCGCCCTCGGCCGGCGTTTGTCGATGAGGACCAGCTCGGCACCGAGTCTCCTGGCGTACGAGCGCGCGATCTTGAGACCGCCGACGTCTGGAGAAACGACCGCGAGATTGGGAATATCCTTCTCCCTGAAATGATCCGCGAACACTGCGGAGGCGTACAAGTGGTCGAGGGGAATGTCAAAGAAACCCTGAATTTGTGCAGCGTGCAAGTCCATCGTGATGACCCGGTCGGCACCGGCTTCTGTAATCAAATTCGCGACCAGTTTCGCTGTGACAGACACGCGAGGCTGGTCTTTTCTGTCCTGACGGGCATACCCGAAGTAGGGGATGACCGCCGTGATCCGCCCCGCCGAGGCCCGGCGCAGGGCGTCGATCATGATGAGCAGCTCCAT
>DOWV01000288.1:632-6241 GCA_003519375.1 Bacteroidota bacterium | reverse complement strand
GGCAAGAAATTCTCCATCGCCCACACATCCCAAGTCTTCTCACTCGTCGAAAAGAAAATTCTTTTCCCATCCGGGTGAGCAACTAGATCGAATACTTGTTGTGACAACGGGCCAAGTTTTTCTGGCTTGCTTCCATTGACCGCAACACGCCAGAGGTCCATCTTCTTATCCGCCTCTGTTCTCCTCGCAAACATTACATATCGACCATCTGGTGTCCAAGCGATGCCTGCTGGCCTGCCCGCTCTCTCTCGAATGATCTCGTCCCTTATAAGGAATAGTCCGTGCGCTTGCCCTCCTCCTGCGGCGATCAGAACTATGCCAAGTGAATCGGTTTTCGGATTCCTCCGCCATGATGCGAATTGTTTTCCATCAGGAGAGAGTGTCATGAACCTATAGTCAAATTCATGGCCATTCCACGTAAAGATCTCCTGCCGTTCTCCGCTGGCGAGATTGTGACGCACAAGGCGGGCTCCGAGGGTCAGGTACATGGACTTCCCATCCGGGAACCAGCCCTTTGCGGCGTGCCCTGCGTTTGTCGTCCAAGCCCGGTCAAGCAGAACTTTGGATTCGCCTGTCCTGGTGTCGATCTGAAAGAGGTGGGGCACAGGCATGCTATCCTTGCCAACAACCATAAGAAAGCGGCTGTCAGGTGCCCAAGACAATTCAAAACCTGGTCCGAAGTTCACGGGATACTCCCGGTCTTCTCCGGTTTTGAGTGAACGAACAACCAGGACTCTGTTTCCAGGCGCCCAGAAACTCTGGTTGCGACCGCGGGACGAAATATATGCCAGGAACTGACCGTCCGGGGAACATGCAGGAGTCGAGTTGAACCCGACAAATCTGCTGGAAATTGCCGCAGGAGCGGACAAGAGTTTGCCGCTGGTTGGATCAATATCGGCCGTGTAGACATCATCCCCACCGACAGACAGTCCGTAGTACAGTGTCCCGTTTGATGTAATGCTAAACGGCCGGATGTCTCCAATATCCGGTTTGACGAGCCGAGGCGAACCCTGTGCTTTGCCATCGAGTACGGAGACCAACCAGAATCCGGGCGTACCACCACGATCGCTTGTAAAGAGAATGCTCTTTCCGTCGGGAGCCCAAACAGGCGAGGCGTCGTTCGCCGGGTGATCGATCAATCGGACTTGACGGGTTCCGTCCGAAGCGAGAAGAGAAATATCATGATCCTGCGCATTCCCGTCCTGAGCGTGATCGTATGCGATCCACCGACCGTCAGGAGAAAAGGCCAGTTTCCCAGGCGACCCGCGATCAAACGACTTCAGAACTCGTAACGAGCTGTCTATTGTGGAGATCAATGTGATATTGGTTCCTGCCTCTTTCCCCCAAAGAACTGCCAGGATTTCTGTTCCGTCCTGAGACCAAGCCTCCGGAAGCAAGTATTCTCCTGTTCCTCGATAAAGGATACGCGGCTCTGAGCCATCGATACGCACAGCCCGCAGACTACAGTATCCACTTTTATCCAGCCAGGCATATGCCACTTGCTTCCCGTCAGGCGATACAGCAGAGAAGTCCGCACATTCTCTCGATGACCATGATCCCTTGTTTGTCAGTCGCCGAATTGACCCAGTGCTCATATCACGGACTGCCAGATCACCTGTACTCCAATCTGTGAAGGAGAGGTACCGACCGTCTTGTGAAATTCCCCCCTCGATGTCAACGCCTGGACCCGTCCACAGTTGGCGCACACTCAGCTCGGGCACCTTCTTGGATTGTGAAGCATTTTCGAGCGCGAGCAAACGGCTCCGTGCTTCCGCTACTACCTCCCGCTGATCCGCAAAGTCCTTGACAATCCTTTGGTATGCGTTCGTCGCTTCCTTTTTCCCAAGTTTCTCATAGCACCGCCCGATGTGCAGCAATGCCTTTGCGGTAAGGGATTTGGTGGCTGCGCTTTTCTTGACAACATCAGAATAAACCTCTATTGCCTTCGCCAGTTCTCCCTTCACTTCTTCAAGCTGCATCGCTTTCTGAAATAGTTCCTCGGCCTTTTGGGCCAGTCCCTGGTGGCTGGCTAGAATCAGAGCTGCAATTGTGCAGCACATGCGAATCACTATCTTGTTCATAGATCCTCCTCATTGCGAGATGAAAACGATTCATCTCAAATGTGCAGGAACTACTATTAATTGTCGTAACGAGGATGCAAAAAGATGTTAACAGAATGAAAAGTTTTGTGCGTCCCCTATCCAAGGAACTTGTAGCCGATTCCGTGCAGAGTGATGATAAGCGTCGGCTGATCCGGATCGTCTTCGATCTTCTGGCGGAGCTTGGCGATATGCGTATCGACGGTTCTCGTATTCGGGAAGGTCTCGTACCCCCACACATGGTTGAGTAGGTCCTCCCGCGATACAACCTCGCCGCGGCGCTCGATGAAGTATTTGAGGATTTCAAACTCACGTGCTGAAAGTGAAAGCGGCTTCCGTCGCTTGAGCGCGTTGTATTTCCTGAAGTTGATTTCAAGATCGCCGATATGATAGATCTCCGGGATCTTGGTGCCGGATTTTGTTCGCCGCAAGAGAGCTTTGATTCGCGCGAGGAGCTCCAGCAGACTGAACGGCTTTGTAACGTAGTCGTCAGCCCCAAGCTCCAACCCCGTAACAATTTCCGCTTCCTGACTCTTCGCGGTTAGCATAATAATGGGAATGGCAGGCTTCTCTTCCTTCAGGCTTTTGCACACCTCGTACCCATTCTTTTTCGGCAACATCAAGTCTAAGATCACGAGATCGGGCTGCTCGTCCAACGCCTTGCGGCACCCGGTCTCACCATCGTAGGCTGCAGTCACTTCATAGCCTCTCGCCTCAAGGTTAAACTTCAGCCCCATGACCATATCTTGCTCATCTTCGATAATTAGGATTTTTTCCATACGCATTCCAATTCAGACCAAGCGGGCGCGATGTTGCAGCCCGTACCGATGATTTCAAAACGTAGAGTCTTTTCCGATAACCGACGAATCAAGCTTTCTGTGCGAGTGGAATTTTCATAGTGAACGTACTCCCTTTTCCGAGCTCGCTTTGGACTTCAATCGTCCCCCCGTGCGCTTCGACGATATGCTTCGTTAAGGTCAGGCCAATGCCGGTTCCACGTGTTTCCTTTGTCTTTTCGTTGTGCACCCGGTAGAACTTCTCAAAGATCTTTTCCAACGCCTCCTTTGGAATTCCGACACCTTCGTCCTCAATGGAAACAGCGGCGAAGCCTGCGTCTCGTTCGACCGAAATCCGAATGACCTTTCGATCATCCGAGTATTTCGTAGCATTGCTGAGGAGGTTCAGAATTGCCTGTGAGATCGCATCTGTGTCGAATCGTGCGATCAGAGATTCCTCCGGATAACGCCGTTCCACGACAAATCCTATATCCCTGATGTGGAACATGTACGCCTCAACGGTGTTGCGCACGACATCAACTATGTCCGCCTCCTCGTAGTGGTACTCTTTGTTGCCAGCATCCATCTTTGAAAAGTCGAGCACATTGTCAATCAAGTGCGTGAGACGCTCGCTCTCTTTCCGGATGATGCTGTAGAACTCCTTTCGCTTGAGTTCGTCGGTTACGATGCCGGACTCGAGTGTTTCGCCGAACATCCGAATCAAAGCGAGCGGGGTTTTCAGTTCGTGCGAGACACTTGAAACAAACTCGGCTTTCGTTCGGGACACTTCCATTTCGTGTGCAGCTGCACGCAGCGTGACAACCACTCCAATCACCAGCACAGAGACAATGCTTAGCAACAGGAGCAGATACATGTTTCGTTCGGTGTCAATGACCTTCTCGATACTCCTCCCCTCAGTGTCAAATATCGCCACCTTCCAGCCGCGAAAAACCTCGGGGAAACTCTCAACAACCAGTGGACGCTGCACAGCGCGATTGCAGAGAACGGAGATGACACTGTCTCGCTCATCCAGTATTCCAAAAGCGACTGTTTCCCCCGATTCCACGGAGCGGGCTGCCTCGCTTAGCAGCTGGGTCGCAAAGTATTCGGGGTCGATCTCAAATCCCATCAACAACGGTTCATTCCTCTGACTACCCGATGCAAGCCTGAAGTACGCAAGCTGACAGAGCAGATTGTTATTTCGCACCAAGATGTGGAAGGGACCGGCCCTCGAATTGTCGCCATTAAAGAAATCAAGATTGAGTTGAGGGAGAAGTTCCCGGCGCATCGACTCGACAAACTGAATCTGATTCTGGACGTGGGACGCTTTGTTTCGTAGCGCCGCAATCGTTGCTCGAGCTGGCGCTTGAGCCGGAGTACGGTGTGCGGCGCTCTCAACTTCCGCACCAACAAGGTTTACGTAGTACTGGAATCCCCCATCTGAGAGATCCCAGGGATGAGCAAGAATGTATTGAAAGAGAATCAGCGTGATAGAGTCGTTCGGTGCGGCGGAGCCGATTGAGCGATAGCCCTCCGCTATCTGAGACAGCGCAACGACCTGCGCCGGGACGGTTCCGATGAACGAGCTGGAGAAACGTGGTGCGAGGATTATATGATACTCGCGGATCCCCTCGCGATGCCGTTCTCCCTTCAGATAGCAGCGGGCAATCCGGGAATGGAGAATCGCCGCTTCTTCAGAAGACACATTGCTTTCAAGTATGGCACGATACAACTGGATCGCCCCCTCCATATCGTTCCGCGCAAATTCTGCCGTCTCCGCGGCCTGCAAATTCTCGGAGAATTGATGGCTGACCGTTGGACGTCGGTGGCTTCCCGGTGTCCAGTGTGAGCGGACAAGATCAGTGATCACTCCACCGCTTCGATCAAGAAGAAAAGGATTTCTGAACGCAATAAACTCGGAATCGATCATGCTCAGCCACTGTTCCAGACGAACCTGTCCATCGGCGCCTGGAAAGGTCTTCATCGACCTTTGCCGGATGCTGTCTTCGATGTGTGAGATTTCTTGGTCCACCTTATCGCGGAGAAGGGCAACCGTGTTCCGGTAGCTCGCACGGAGACTGCTCGCTTTTTCATCGACAGATCGCACACCGAGGTAACTCAGGATGGCGCTGGGGAGTAGAATCAGGATAAGGGCAAAGAGGAGAAATTTTGTCCTCGGTGAAGTGTGTTTGAGCGGATCAAACATACGCAAATCTACGCTTCCGCAGGTTAATCCGCTTGAAGAAATTGTAAAACGTTGTAAAAGAACGACTGTCGGTCTCGCGATGGTTGAGCGGACCAATCAAAATGCGCCGTCTCGTGTCGCGCCAGAAATGAGAATCCAGAAGATTGGACTTGAATCCGCCATCGGCGCAAGAAACTCCTGTAATCCATGTCGACAAATCAGGAGCTATGACGGAGAGGTACGTTTCTGAAAGGCTGAGGAGGAAGGAAACGTGGAGTACAGAAAAGCTCTGGGCAAGCTCAGGCACTCAATAATGTTCTACCTCGCTACAAGAAACAAAACAAAGGGGCAAACCTTTTCAGATTCGACCCCTAAGGTAGACTTTGTCTTAATAAGAGCAGACGTCGACCATTTCCGTTGTCGGCTCTCAAAACACACATGCCAATCGAATCTTTTCAGAAATCGATTGGCAGTATCCTGTACCCCCAACAGGGTCTACACAGCATTGGATGCAGAGAACTCTGAGTTGTACTACACGGTAGAATTCGA
>DOWV01000288.1:0-402 GCA_003519375.1 Bacteroidota bacterium | reverse complement strand
AGATACGAATTCGAACCTTAGGTGAGCGGATGGGACGCCAGTATCGAGAAAGATCTCGAACTACACCGTGTGCTCGGGATGCCTCTAGATGAAAGCGCCCGGTCGATGATAGCCGGGCACTTACAAGTTGACATCGATTCAGCGAAAACGATCGAAGGGCAGGGCTGTGATGTCCCGTTCTTAGAATTTGCAGGCTCCCCTATCTTGCTTGCCCTTTGCTAATTTGCTCTGCCAATAATCGAGCCCACCGTTGTTTTCAATCAGCGCACCTGAGTTTATGCACGGAGATTCAGGCTTCAGCTTGTATCCACCTGTAGAATGTCTGCCGTGGCTGGCTTTGCCCGGATCCGCGAACAAAGGGTCAGAGGTAATCTTCCAACTGTCCTCGGGCTCACTCTCTGG
>DOWV01000151.1 GCA_003519375.1 Bacteroidota bacterium | reverse complement strand
GCTGTCGTCTTTGACCTGAACATCGGAAGCAGTTCGATGAGACCAGATTCGCTCAGCGGCTATAGCGCGTGCGAAGTGGCTGCAGATGGACAGGTCGAGGAAGGGAATGTCGGAGCGGGTACCGGAGCGACTGTCGGGAAGTGGCGTGGATTTGAGTCGTGGATGAAAGGGGGCGTGGGTACCGTCTCTGCGAAAGTTGGCGACCTGATTGTCGGCGCCATTGCCGTGGTGAATGCGGTGGGTGATATCATTGATGCTCGGGGATCCGTCCTTGCCGGATCGCGGGGAGCCGATGGGCGATTCTACGGAGAGACGGAAGGCTATCGCCCGCTCGCGCGAGGTAAAGTGCTGGAGGAGTCCAACACGACGCTCGTCCTCGTTGCAACAAACGCGCGCCTTTCCAAACTCGAACTATTCCGCGTATCACAACGGATGCATGACGGCATGTCGCGAGCCATTGTACCCGTCCATACGTCCTATGACGGTGATGTCACTTTCGCACTCTCATGCGGCGAGGTTCCGGTCGACCTGGATTTTGTTTCAGAGGTGGCGGCGCAATTGACCGCGGAAGCGATTCGCCGGGGCGTGAAGGCCGCCAGAACGGTAACGGCCGTCCCGGGCTTGGCGGGCTAAGTGGATGACTTCTTTGAATTCGATAACAATTTCGTGTATCTTTTCCCGGCACATGGTCGGACTATTCGATCGGTACCGGCGGCGCCGATGGTCCTGCCTCCGTTAACATGAAAACTTCCCATGGGCCCGGCAGGGTCACTCTCCCTCGTGCAATTTCAAAACTTGGCTCTGCGTCCCGCTTGCGAGCAGAATCCCTGGTCGTGAATGGTGATGTGAAAGTCAACGGCGCGGTGGAACGCAATCCTCACCGCTGGGTGGACCTCGTGCGCGATCGCATCGAGGTGAAAGAGCAAGCGCTCGAACGTCACTCTTTTCGATATTGCATGGTGAACAAACCCGCAGGATTTGTGACGACCCGGTCCGACGAACGCGGGGCACGAACCGTCTTTGAGCTGCTCGGAGCGCCATCCGAGGATTTGCTGGCTGTCGGACGCCTGGACAAGGAGAGCACGGGTCTCCTTCTCTTCACGAACGATCATCACTTCGCTGATAGGGTGACAAGCCCTGAAACCGGCCTTTACAAAACATACCGTCTTGTGCTGGACCGGCCCCTCGATCAGGAGGATGCGGAATCGCTTGAGGGTGGCGTGAGTATCCGCGTTGAAGGAAGAGACATCGAGACCGGGCCGGCCGTTGTTCGCCGCTTGAAAGGGAACGAAATCGAGATCTCGATCAGTGAAGGAAAGAACAGGCAGGTTCGCAGGATGCTGGGGGAGCTGTCCTACGGGGTTGTCGAACTTCAACGGATTGCCATCGGCCCGCTGCAGCTCGGGAGTCTCCCGGAAGGCCGTGTCCGTGATCTCACGAGCGAAGAACTGAGTATATTGAAAAGGGCTGCGCAGCCGAGCCGGACATTGAGTGCTTCTCCGGACGGCGGGCGCAAGTCGAAAAAGGTACTGCGTGGCAACCGTCGTATCCCGAACCGTTGAAGTGTGCCTCTTCAGAGTTGATGGAGCTGCCCCGGGCTATTTGCTGCTCCGGCGAGCCTCGGATGAAAGTTTGTACCCGGGTATGTGGCAGTTCATCACGGGGACGGTTCGGACCGGGGAACGAGCGGTTGATGCGGCTCGCCGGGAGTTGGTCGAAGAAACCGGTTTGGTGATAAAGGGATTCTGGATCGTTCCGTTTGTGAATTCATTCTATGCCGCAGCGGACGACGCTGTCCACATGAGCCCGTTCTTCGCAGCGGAAGTCGATAAAGGATCCGAGCCGACCCTTTCCCCTGAACATCAGGAGTATGCATGGTGCACGCGCGAAGAAGCAGACAAAACACTCGTGTGGCCCGGCCAGCGCGAAGGGCTTCGCATCGTTCATGAATACATTGTGGGGGGCCGTGAAGCTTCGAGGTTATTGACTATTCCGGTTTAACAACAATTCGTAAGGAGATTCCATTGGGTTTGCTCGTCGTTGGTTCCGTCGCGTTCGATTCGATAGAGACACCGTTCGGCAGAGTGAAAGATGCCCTGGGCGGTTCTGCTATTTACATCTCGGTTGCTGCGAGCTATTTCACTGCGCCTGTCCGCCTGGTTGCCGTCGTGGGGGGTGATTTCCCCCGTGAGCATATCAAGTTCCTCGAGGAGCGCGACATCGATATGGACGGCTTGCAGATCGTCAAGGAAGGAAAGACGTTCCGGTGGGGAGGCAGATATCACTACGACCTGAACATGCGGGACTCGCTCTACACGGAGCTCAATGTCTTCGAGAAGTTCAATCCCATCATCCCGAACGGATTTAAGAACAGCGCATATGTCTGCCTTGGAAACATCGATCCCTCTCTCCAGCGCCAGGTCCTCGAGCGGGTGGGTAAGCCCAGACTGGTTGTAGGAGACACCATGAATTACTGGATCGAGAGCAAGCCAAAAGAGCTCTCCGAGACAATGAAATTCATGGATGTTCTGGTGGTCAATGATTCGGAAGCTCGACTCTTGACGCACGAGCCAAACCTCATCAAAGCGGCAAAGCAAATCATAAAGATCGGACCGAAAGTTGTCATCATCAAAAAAGGAGAACACGGCGCGCTCCTCGTAACTGAAGAAACGATTTTCTCCGCGCCGGCCTATCCCTTGGAGGACATCAACGATCCGACAGGTGCCGGCGATGCGTTTGCGGGAGGATTCGTCGGGTGGCTCGCGCGAACCGATGACCTGTCCGCTGAGAACCTGAAGCGGGCGGTTGTCTATGGCAGCACGCTCGCTTCGTTTTGCGTCGGCAAGTTCAGCGTGGATGGCCTCAAGGGCCTCACATACCTCCAAATCCAGGATCGCTATCGCTCCTTTATGCAGATTTCGCGTTTCGACGAGAGGTAATATCCATGCGGTCGATTGAGTGGCGGGAAGGCAAAGTCAGATTCCTCGATCAATCGCGGCTTCCATCAGAAGAGTGTTATGTCGAGACTGATGACGAGGAAGTGATCGCTCAGGCGATCAGGACTCTTGCTCTCCGTGGTGCACCGCTCATCGGGATTGCGGCAGCGTACGGATTCGCCCTTGCCTTCCGCACACCGACTTTCTCCGACTCCGCTTTCTTCCATGCGTCCCTCGAACGTGTTTCCAATCTCTTTCGTTCGACGCGTCCGACCGCTGTCAATTTGTTTTGGGCTGTTGACAGGATGCGCCGCACAGCACTCGACGCGGCCACGCACTCACCACGCACACTCGCGGAGAGAATTCTTACAGAAGCGAAAGCAATCCACGGTGAAGA
>DOWV01000354.1 GCA_003519375.1 Bacteroidota bacterium | reverse complement strand
TCCACTAGGTACGCCGAGATTCAAATCCCGGCACCGATGATCCTGTGTGGAGAGGTCGCACGACGGAAAGCCCAATAATTGGATCAGGCTCTTTCGTGCGCGTGAGTTGGCCCGATGACAATTTGTGTCCGGTAAAACGCCTCAACGCGAGCGGGTGTTTTTCCAGTTCCTTCGCCAGGAAGACCCACGCAGCCGATGGCTCTGAACGGCGTCGCTCTCCGCAAATCCCCAAGGATAATGATTCTCATGAAAACCACATTAACATTGGTGAATTATCTACTCCCGGCCTTGTATTTCCTTTCAGCCGGGAGCTATGCGATGGCTTTCTTCCAAAAATCTCTGATTGCGCGGAAAGCTAAAACGCATCTGCTCACAGCCACGATTCTGATCCATTTGCTCTACCTCGGATACCGGACAATCGCATTCGAGCATCCTCCCATAACGACCGTTTTCGAGATTCTCTCTGTCATCGCGCTCACCACCGCCTTGTCGTACCGGATCATTGAGGGGTTGGCACGTGTCAAGAACACAGGATTCTTCGTCC
Source organism: Bacteroidota bacterium (assembly GCA_003519375.1). GTDB lineage: Bacteria > Bacteroidota > Ignavibacteria > UBA10030 > UBA10030 > UBA9647. The sequence goes on along the minus strand of DOWV01000354.1, from coordinate 14,610 downwards.
TGGTTATTCCTTTCCTCTTTCAACTCCTTTCGACGATCTTGATCAGGGATCTGGAGGATGTGAATCCGGTTTTGCGCAGCAACTTGCTCGGCTTCCACGTCATGAGCGCCCTCCTCGGGCTATCAGCGTTCGCCATTTCAGCCGTCTACGGATTTCTGTATCTCTTGTTGTACCACAACATCAAGTCAAGCCGCTTGGGGCTGATTTACGAAAACCTTCCGGACCTCGAGAAGCTGGAACGGATGGCAACCATTTCGGTGTTTTCCGGGTTCGTCTTGCTAACCATCGCTATCGTGATCGGCTTACTTTGGCTACCGAAGGCGTTCGCCGACTACTCGTACTTCGATCCGAAGCTCCTCGGTACAGTCTTTATTTGGCTTCTGTATGGAGCCGGATTGGTAGCAAGATTGATAGCCGGCTGGAAGGGCCGAAAAATCATGGTTCTCTCAATAGCCGGGTTTGCGATCTCATTTCTATCGATGACGGTCATAAACGTATTCTTGAGTGGGTTTCACAATTTTAGCTAGACTCGCTCCACAGGTCATTCATCGTCATGAACTTAATCCTCATAGGAATAAACCACAGAACAGCACCGCTGGAAATCAGGGAGCGACTGTGGCTTTCCGACAACGAGCTCCCCGCTGCGCTCGCTCAGCTCAAGGAAAAGTTCTTTACTGAATGCTTCATCGTATCTACCTGTAACCGGACCGAGCTCTATGGCATCGTCAATGGTTCGAAGGCTTCCGGATCACGACAAGCTGTCGCAGACGCGGCGACGGAAATGCTCCTGGAATCCAGGTCTGCTCACGATTTCATTCGGAAGGAGCATTTATACAAGCTCTTCGATTTCCATGCCGCCACTCACCTTTTCAAAGTGGCAAGCGGCATTGATTCGATGGTCGTTGGCGATATACAGATCCTCGGCCAGGTCAAGAACCACTATAGCCTTGCTGTCGACCAGAACGCAACCGGCGTACATTTGAACCGCCTTCTCCAAACAGCGCTCCACGTCGGCAAGCGTGCCAGGACCGAGACCGGCATTACCCAGGGTGCAGTCTCTGCCAGCTATGCAGCTGTCGAGCTGGCAACAAAAATCTTTACGAACCTGTCCGACAAGAAGATACTCCTCATAGGTGCAGGCGAAACTGGAGAGTTGACCGCCAAAAACCTGATTGACCGCGGTATCTCCTCTCTCTTCATCACCAACAGGACTCAGGCGAGAGCAGAAGAGCTGGTGAACAAGCTTGACGGAACGGTCGTACCGTTCGACCAATTCGAGAGTGTCCTCCTGGAGATGGACGTGGTCATTTCTTCGGTCACCGCGACGGGCCACATCCTCGGGATCGAACCGATTCGGCGCAGCCTGAAAGCACGATCGAACACACCAATGCTTCTGATCGATCTCGGCGTTCCCCGGAACATCGATCCGATCGTGAACACCCTCGAAAATGTCTTCCTGTACGATCTCGATTCGCTCTCGAAGATTGTATCGCGGAATCTCGACCGCCGCCGCGGTGAAGTCGCGGCGATCAACGCCATCATTCTGGAGGAGCTCACAGGCCTGAGGCATTGGTTCGAGTCACTCCAGGTCGGCCCGACAATCAGCGATCTGCGTGATCTCTTCGAGCGCGTCCGCTCGGACGAAGTGAAGAAGCACATCAACAGGTTTGCCACGCAGGACCGGGAGTTGCTCGAGTTGGTGACTACTCGCATTATCAACAAATTGCTCCATTTGCCTAGCACAAATCTGAAGAATGGCAATGGCGAGAGTACGGAGGAACAGCACCATAGAGTCAGCATCGTCAGAGGCCTCTTTGGATTACGTACGCACCAAAAGATCAATCCATTGAGCGAGGACTCAAAGGAAGAATGACGAACCGCAAAATCGTAATCGGATCCCGCGGCAGCGAATTGGCCCTTTGGCAGTCGCAATGGGTGCAACGGGCACTTTCTGCGCTGCACTCGACTGTCGAGGTCGAGATCCGCATCATCAAGACGAAGGGCGACAAGATTCTGGACTCGCCTCTCTCCTCCATCGGCGACAAGGGACTCTTCACCAAGGAACTCGAGAATGCGCTCCTCGACGGCAGTATCGATCTCGCCGTCCATAGCCTGAAGGATGTTCCAACGGTCATCCCCGATGGCCTGAGGATCGCTGCTGTCTGCGAGCGCGAAAACGTCTGCGACGTGTTCATCAGTCATCCTTCAAAAGGCCACAAGCGACTGATCGACGTGCCACGCGGTGGGATTGTCGCAACAGGAAGTCTCCGCCGACGTTGTCAGGTGCTGCAGCTTCGACCGGATATCCAGATTGCCGACATTCGCGGAAACCTGGGCACCAGGATTGAGAAACTCAATCAGTCTCGATGGGACGGGATGATCCTTGCCAAAGCGGGGATCGATCGGCTCGGCCGATCTGGCCTCATCGCCGAAGTGCTGCCGGCAATCCAGTTCCTCCCTGCTGTCGGGCAGGGTGCGCTCGCCATCGAATCGCGGAGCAACGACGAGACCGTCCTCCCGCTTGTCTTCGGACTTGATCATACTGCATCGCACCAGGCTACTTCTGGCGAGCGTGCTGTGCTTCGCCGGCTCGAAGGAGGATGCCAGATTCCAATAGGCGCATACGGAAGGATTGAGAACGGAGAGCTCCTCATTGATGCGATTGTCGGTAGTCTCGACGGAACACGCGCAGTCCGTTCATCCATACGCGGCATCCCGGATCAATCCGAACAACTGGGGACGACTCTTGCGCAGGACTTGCTGGCCAGGGGGGCGGACAAGATTCTTGAAGAAATCAGGCGGGGGACCGCGTGAAACCGGCAGAGAGACAACACCGGATCCCCACCATTCCGCGTCAGCCGTTGTCCGGCCGAACCGTTTTGGTTACACGGCCAGTCGAGCAGTCTGATGATTTCTCCCGTTCTCTCATCGCACAAGGGGCAACGGTGGTTTCCTTCCCGACCATCGCAATAGCTTCACCACAATCCTGGGATGAGTGCGACAACGCCGTCGGCAAACTTGCCGAGTACGATGGTCTGGTCTTCACAAGCAGCAATGCGGTCCGGGCGTTTTTCCGTCGCCTTGAACATTATCGCAGCGATGCGTTGCTCAATCACATCAAAAAAATGGTGATCTATGTGATCGGTGCCCAGACCGGCGACACTGTGGCCCGTGAAGGGGCAACGCCGACTCAGCTCCCCGACGTCGCTGATTCCGGTGAGTTTGCTCATGCGTTGGTGGCTCTTCCGTTGGAAGGAAGACACCTTTTGTTCCTGAAAGGTAACTTGACGGGATCAGAATTCGCCGATCATCTTCGGGCGAGAGGCGTACTGATCGATGAAGCAACAGTGTATCAGACCTGCGCACCGAGCCAGTCCGAAGCCGAGCCAATACATAATATGTTCAGAGACCATAGAATCGATGTAGTGACCTTCTTTAGCCCTTCGAGTTTTCGGAACTTGCTGAGTGCCGTACCGCTTGAGCTGCTCTCGACCACAACAATCGCAGTAATCGGATCGACGACTGCGGCAGCCGCACGGGAAGCCGGGCTGACCGTTGAGATTGTCCCCGACGAACCGACATCGCAAAAACTCGTTGACGCCATTGTCCTTTACTATCAAGGAGCCAAGAGATCTTGAGCCAGAACGCTATCATGAATGATCGGTTGTTGCGTGCATGCCGTCGCGAACCGGTGGACCGAACCCCCGTGTGGTTCATGCGTCAGGCGGGCCGGTACTTGCCGGAGTACCGGGCAATTCGTGCGACGAACGACTTCCTGACGATGTGCAAGACGCCGGAACTTGCCGCCGAAGTCACCATCCAGCCCGTCGAACTAATCGGCGTCGACGCTGCGATTATCTTCTCAGACATTCTCGTTGTACCCGAAGCCATGGGGATGAAGCTCGTCGTGGAGGAGGGAAAGGGGGGACCCCGATTTCCATCGCCTCTCAGATCGACGACTGACATGGCGCAGCTATCATCAGAGGATCCATCTGCAAATCTGACTTACGTTTTCGACGCGATCCGGTTGACGAAGAAACAGCTGGCCGGCCGCGTACCTCTCATAGGGTTTTCGGGCTCCCCCTGGACGCTCGCCTCATATATGGTTGAAGGGCATAATCCCCGCGACTTCCGGCATATCAAGGAGCTCATGTATTCACACCCCCGGGATGCCCATGCTCTGCTGGAGAAACTCACCAACGCCGTGACCTTGTATCTTTCGGCCCAAATCGAAGCAGGTGTGGACGTTGTTCAGATTTTCGATACGTGGGGAGGCGTTCTCACTCAGGAAGATTTTGCCGAATTCTCGCTGAAGTACATCCGGATTATCGTCTCGGCTCTGCAGAAAAAGGAAGTTCCGATCATCGTCTTCTGTAAAAACTGCGGGCATTCGCTCGAGCGGATCGCCGACACCGGAACGAACGTCGTCGGACTCGACTGGACCACTGATATCGGTCATGCGCGGGAAGTGCTTGGCCAGCGTGTCGCGTTACAGGGAAACCTCGATCCCATAATCCTCTTCTCTACCGAAGAGCGGATCCAAAAGGAGGTCGCAGCAATTCTCCAGAAATTCGGCAAGGGCAACGGCCATATCTTCAACCTCGGCCACGGAATACTGCCAGAGACACCGGTGGAAAACGTGAAGGCGTTCGTCCGCTCCGTGAAAACACTCAGCACAAAATACCATTGATCCTCAAACAGACATGAAGCAGTTCGATTCAGTAGATATCTCTCTTCTCAAAAAGTACAGCCGACCGGGCCCTCGCTACACGAGCTACCCGACAGCCCCTGCGTTCACCGAGGCATTCGGGCCGGATCAGTACAGGGAAGCGATCGAGCAAACGAATCAACCGGGCTCGAAGGCTCCGATCTCGCTCTATTTCCATTTCCCCTTCTGCGATACGCTCTGCTACTTCTGCGGCTGCACGATGCTGGTGACACACAGCCGCGACCAGATTCGGGAATACAATGAATACCTCAAGAGGGAAATCTCGGCTATCGCGCCGTTGATTGCAGAGGGCCGGCCGGTTATTCAGCTCCATTGGGGAGGCGGCACTCCTTCGTACCTCGACCCGGATGAGATTCGCGACGTCGGCAATTTCATTCAGAATCATTTCTCGATCGCTCAGGACGTCGAGGCGGGAGTCGAGATCGATCCCAGGGGGCTTACCTTCGACCACATGCGGGCACTTCGGGATGTTGGCTTCAACAGGGTCAGCATGGGGATTCAGGATTTTGATCTGCGCGTACAGGAAGCGGTCAACCGCATACAGCCGGAATCAATATCGCGCGATGCCATAGGATGGAGCCGGGAGCTCGGCTTCGGCAGCATCAATCTTGATCTAATCTACGGTCTTCCCCATCAAACACTTTCTTCGTTTGAGGCGACTGTCGAGAAAGTCATCGCTCTCTCACCCGACCGGCTTGCCGTGTTCAATTACGCACACGTCCCGTGGATGAAGCCCCATCAAAAAATAATCAACGCGGAGGATCTTCCTGACGCGGACCTGAAGCTCGAACTCTTCAAGATGACGACGGAGAAACTGCTCAACGCCGGTTACTGGAGCATCGGCATGGATCACTTCGCGAAGCAAACAGACGAACTCGCGCTGGCACAGCGCAACGGCACTCTTTACAGGAACTTCCAGGGGTATTCAACACAGGCAGGTTGCGATCTGTACGGGTTTGGGTTGTCGGCGATCGGGCATTTCCAGGAGACCTACCATCAAAACGTCAAAAGCATACCCTCGTACTACGGGAAACTGAGAGAAAACTCTCTGGCAACGCATGTTGGCTACCGGATGACTCCCGACGACCATATTCGCAAGGAAGTCATTATGAAGATCATGTGCGATATGGAGGTGAGAAAGCTGCCGATCGAGGAAAGGTTTGGGATCAGGTTCGACGAGTACTTCTCACAGGCGATTCACATGCTCGCACCGTTCGTCGATGATGGGCTCGTCTCACTCTTCCCTGAGAAGATCGTTGTCCATGGGATGGGTCGGCTCGTGATCCGAAACGTGGCAATGTGTTTCGACGCCTACCTCGATAAGATGATGCAAGAGCAAAGGAAATTCTCGAAGACCGTATGACGCAACCATCGCACAACCGATCGACCCGACGCGCTGTAGTGCTGCTCCAACTTGGAGGCCCTGATTCACCTGATGCCGTCAGGCCGTTCCTCTACAACTTGTTCTGCGATCCGGATATCATCGATCTCCCCGGCGCCTTTCTCTTTCGCAAGCCCCTGGCCGCGTTGATCTCCCGGTTTCGCGCACCGAAGGTCCGGGAACTGTATCAAGCTCTTGGGGGAGCCTCGCCAATCCTCGACCAGACGAGGCAGCAGGCCGAGAGTCTTTTCGGATTTCTCTCTGAGAGCGGAGCGGAAATGCACGTCGAGATCGCCATGAGATACTGGAATCCGACGACAGAAACTGCACACGCAAAGCTCGCTGCACTCGGTATCGATGAAGTTGTGCTGCTTCCCCTTTATCCGCAGTACTCGAAGGCAACCACCGGTTCGAGCATTCGCAAGTGGAATGACGTCAATAGCAGAAGCGGTCGCCCGCCGCTTCATACGAAAGTCATTGAACACTACTACGAACACCCGCTGTATATCAAGGCGCTCGTCGAACGTATTAACGAAGCTATCAAACGTGTCCCTTCAGATGAGCGATCACAGGTGCACATCGTTTTCAGTGCACATGGCACTCCGTTAAAGCTCGTCAGACAGGGAGATCCTTACTCCCATCAGATCAGGCGGACGTATGAGCTGGTCGTGCAACACGGCAACTTTGGACTCCCCCATCACCTTTGTTTTCAAAGCAAGGTCGGGCCTCAACGCTGGCTCGAGCCCTCCTTGGTCTCGACGATCGATTCTCTCAATGCCGGGAAGGTCACCCATCTCATCGTTGTGCCTGTTGCCTTCGTCTCCGACCACCTGGAAACGCTGTCGGAAATCGCCATCGAGGCCAGGCATCAGGCGATGACAGGCGGGGTGAAGTACTTTGACGTCACCGCACCATTGCTGACAAACAGGTCGTTCATTCAATGCCTCGGGGCCCTGGTCCTGGAGAAACTCCATTCATGAGCAGGAAATCGAAACAGAGCGTCATTGTCATCGGCGGCGGGATCAGCGGCCTCGCCACAGCCTGGTGGCTTCACAAAGCGTCGGTCGATGTCGTCGTCCTGGAGCGCGACCGCGTCCCGGGTGGCACAATGCGTACGGTTAGGGAGAACGGCTGGCTCATCGAAACAGGTCCCAACAGCGCGCTGGAGACGACTCCCTTGTTCCAAACGCTGTTCGATGATCTCGGCTTACGCGACGAAGTCCTCTATGCGAACGAGAGCTCAAACAACCGATACATACTCCGGGAAGGAGAACTTCACGCTCTCCCAATGTCACCCGGCGCATTCTTTCGGTCGCGGTTGTGGAGTATAGGTGGGAAGCTGCGACTCCTCAAGGAACCTTTTGTTCGCCGAGCCGAAAGGGAAGAAACCGTGGCCGAGTTCGTCGAGAGGCGTCTCGGACGTGAATTCCTCGACTACGCCATCAATCCTTTCGTCGCAGGAGTGTATGCGGGAAACCCCGAGGAACTGAGCGTCCGGGCAGCCTTCCCGAAACTCTACAGACTGGAAGAGAAGTACGGCGGCCTCATAAGGGGTCAGATCAAGGGTCGAAAGGAGCGGAGAGAAAGAGCGGAACAGTCGAAGGACCGTGCGCGGATGTTCTCATTCAAACAGGGCATGCAGACTCTCCCGGCCGCACTTCACAGGGCGCTTGCAGGAAGAGTGAAGACAAGCATGGAAGTTCGGCAAATTTCCTTCACCGACGATGCCAGAGTACCCCACTTCGAAGTGAGAGGCCGAAACAAGAAGACTGCCTTCAAACTCATGGCAGATGCCGTTGTTACGGCTATACCGACCGGAGGAACGGCGGCGCTTCTCAGCCGCTTTGGCAAACCACTTTCGGATTCTCTTTCACGAATCCCATACCCTCCGGTCGCAGAGGTGTATCTTGGATTCAGATCCGAGGATATAGGGCGAAAGCTCGACGGATTTGGTTTTCTGGTGCCGGCGCGCGAGAACAGAAAGATCCTGGGAACGATCTGGTCTTCAGCCCTCTTTCCCGGCCGGGCTCCGCAGGGATTCGAAGCCCTTACGACGTTTGTCGGAGGTTCGCGTCAACCCGAACTCGTAGAGTACGACGATGAACAACTCATTCAGCTTGTCACTCAGGAACTCGGTCAGATCATGGGCGTTCGAGACACACCCTGCATCGCCAGGGTCACAAAATGGCAACACGCAATTCCGCAATACATCCTGGGTCACCTCGACATCATGGAAGAACTCGAATACCTCGAACGTCGGCATCCGGGGCTTTTTATATCGGGGAATTTCCGCGGAGGGATTTCGGTCGGCGATTGCGTTATGCGGTCCGAACGCGTCGCCCGGCAGGTCTTGGAACACCTCAAGAATCCGGAAAGACGAATTACAACGACAGAAGGAGCAGGATTGTGAAGAACGAACAGCCAGATACCACCAGCGGGCAGAGATCAGCGATCAACCCAACTCGGATTGCCCGGCTCCGGCGGACGCGCATGACCGATCCGCTGCGGTCTATGGTTCGAGAGACAGAACTCTCCCGTAATGACTTCATTTATCCCCTCTTTGTTGTGCCGGGGCAGAAGTTCCGGAAAGAGGTGAAGTCGATGCCGGGCGTCTACCAGCTCTCCGTCGATGAGATTGTCCGGGAGTGTGCCGAGGTGTACTCGCTCGGCATCCCCGCAGTCATCCTTTTCGGTATTCCCGAACACAAGGATGAAGTAGGCAGCGGAGCATACGACCCGGATGGAATTGTCCAGAGAGCTATTCGTGCGATCAAGAAGGAGGTTCCGCAACTCGTGGTGATTACCGACGTGTGCCTTTGCGAGTACACTTCTCACGGACATTGCGGGATCGTCGCCGGAGACGAAATCGTGAATGACGCATCTGTCGCCTTGCTGGCCAAGGAGGCCCTCACGCACGCCGAAGCTGGCGCTGACATGGTGGCCCCATCCGACATGTTCGACGGGCGTGTTTCAGCCATCCGCCGTATCCTCGACGAGAACCACTTCGAGAATCTCCCGATTATGTCGTACGCGGCTAAATATGCGTCCGGATTCTACGGCCCATTTCGTGACGCTGCCGAGAGCACGCCAAAATTCGGCGACCGCCGATCTCATCAAATGGATCCGGCCAACTCGAACGAGGCTCTTCGCGAAGTGGAGCAAGACATTCTGGAAGGTGCAGATATCGTCATGGTAAAACCGGCTCTTTCCTATCTCGATGTCATTCGCCGCGTGAAAGATCGTTTCGGGATGCCGACCGCGGCGTATAACGTGAGCGGTGAGTACTCCATGATCAAGGCAGCTGGCATGAATGGTTGGATCGACGAGCCCCGCGTCATGATGGAAACGCTTACCAGCATGAAACGAGCCGGAGCCGACCTGATCCTTACCTATTTTGCCAAGGATGCAGCGAAGCTCCTGAACCAATCAAAATGACCGCGTCACGATCCAACATACTTCTCTCATGAAGACTCAGAAATCAGAATACCTGTTTGAACGGGCAAAAGAAAGAATCCCCGGCGGCGTGAATTCCCCCGTGAGGGCATTCAAATCCGTCGGACGGAACCCTCTCTTCATCAGCCATGCGAGGGGTTCAAGAATGTGGGATGTCGATGGTAATGAGTTCATCGATTACGTCGGATCCTGGGGCCCGATGATCCTGGGCCACGCAGAGGAGCGCGTGATCGAAGCGGTGACGAAGGCAGCCGCCGACGGCACAAGTTTCGGAGCGGCAACCGAGCGGGAGGTTGAACTTGCGGAGCTCATCTCAACCATGGTGCCGTCGATTGAGATGGTGCGCATGGTCAACTCAGGCACCGAGGCAACGATGAGCGCCATTCGGCTCGCGCGGGCTTATACGGGCAGAGAAAAAATTATCAAGTTCGAAGGATGCTATCACGGCCACGCAGATGCGTTCCTTATCAAAGCCGGCTCTGGAGCCATGACGCTGGGGATACCGGACAGTCCCGGCGTCACGCGGTCAACGGGCAATGACACGCTCACCGCTCAGTTCAACGATCTGGCTTCTATTCAGCACCTGATTGATGCCCACCCGGCCCAGATCGCGTGTCTTATCATCGAGCCGGTCGTGGGGAATATGGGTTGTGTCCCTCCTCGGAAGGGATTCCTCGAGGATCTCCGGAGACTCTGCACTGAACATGGCATTGTCCTTATCTTTGATGAGGTGATGACCGGTTTTCGTCTTGCTCCGGGTGGAGCACAGGAGCTCTTCGGAATTACTCCGGACCTCACGACCCTGGGTAAAATTATCGGTGGAGGCCTCCCTGTCGGAGCGTATGGAGGGAAGCGAGAAATCATGAAGCTCGTCGCACCGCAGGGACCTGTCTACCAAGCCGGCACGCTTTCCGGCAACCCACTTGCCACCGCTGCTGGACTTGCGACGCTCCGCATCCTTTCGCAGACACCCACCCTCTATGCACAACTCGAAGAGAAGTCACGTTCTCTCGAAAGCGCATTCACCTCTATTGTCGGGAAACATTGTTTGCCGGCAACGTTGAACCGGGTCGGCTCAATGTTCACCGTTTTCTTCACTTCCACAGCTGTGGTTGACTACACGACAGCAAAAACGGTCGACACAGGGATTTTCTCGCGGTACTTCAATCATATGCTTGAGCGAGGAGTGTATCTCCCCCCCTCCCAGTTTGAAGCAGCGTTCGTCTCGACAGCGCATTCTGAGGCTGACATCCGAGGCACGGCCGATGCGCTGGAACAGTCGATGATCGGGGCGTTCGATTCGCTTTGACAAGGCGTTGACTGTCGATGCCGGTGAGGGGATGGCCATGGTGCTGAACGTCTCGGTGCCAAACCCCTTCAACCTGAGTCTCTCCATTGAGTTCAATGCATTCTCGGAAACGTGTTTGCCCGATCTGGGCGATCATTCATAACGTAGCTGGCAGGACTCTATCATGAAACTCGTCACCGCATCCTGGAAAATGGCTGATGTGATTCACAGCAACTACCTGCTGATGCCGGTCATCAATCGGTTTGGTGTACCTCCGGGATTCGGAGAAGAATCTGTCTCATCACTGTGCAGGAAACACGGCATTCATATCGATTTCTTTCTTGCCATTATCAATGCATACAGCAACGAAGCGTATTTCCCAGAAAAAGAGCTCCAGGAATTCGATGTTCTCATGCTCGTTGACTACCTCGAGAAAACTCACTCGTACTACCTCGATCAGCAGATCCCTCTCATCGAATCACTCATTCGCAGGCTCGGACACAACAACACGCGAAGTAGAAGCACGCTGAGATTGGTGACGAAGTTTTTTCAGGGCTACAAACGAGAGTTGGTAAGCCATCTCAAGCGTGAAGAAACCGTGACATTTCCTTACATCAGGCGGGTAAACGAATGTTTCCGTGCCGGGCTGATCACCAAGGAAGAGAAGCGACGACTATCGCAGTACTCGATGACTGCCTATGAGGACGAACATGACGATGTCGACGAAAAGCTCTTCGATCTCAAGAACATCCTTATCAAATACGTTCACGGCGAAGTGGACGAGACTGCCCGCGAATCGATCGTGTTCGAATTGTTTCGCCTCGAGCGGGATATTCAGGACCACACCAGAATCGAAAACAACATTCTCAATCCGTTGGTCCGAGCGATGGAAAAGGCACTGCTCCTTCCGGCAAAGACAAGGAGACCCACGCCGGTATCAGATCAGGCGAACGCCACCCCGACAGAATCCCGCCTCATCCAACAATTGGCCCGGATGGTACGCCCTCACCGTCAACAGGCCAGTCCCGCCGGTTCTGACGGCCTGACGGCGCGAGAGATTGATGTTCTGAAGCTGGTCGCGCACGGATTCATCAACAAACATATAGCTGATCGCCTGTCGATCAGTCTGCACACGGTCATTTCACACCGAAAGCACATCACTGAGAAATTGCAGATAAAAACAGTGCCTGGTTTGACAGTCTATGCCATCTTGAACGGAATTCTCTCGTCGGAGTAGTCCGAGGCCTTGCGTCACCTTCCCTGATCCCCTCCGCTTTTCTTAATCCATTCAACGAATTCTGCCCACGCGCGTGAATGCAGCCGGAATCCCAACAAATTGGGATTGCGCAGCAGATGCTGGTATCCTATCTTTTTTCGGGTTTACATTCAGACCAAAGAGTAACGGATCACCATCGTGTACGCATATAGAAGAGGAGCTACTATGAGAGGGAAAGCTGTTGCATTCTTGATGGTTCTGGCATCGGTCGCTTTTGCTCAGGTGGATTCACTGAGAGAAATGCAGCGACAATTGACCATTCTGACTGAGGAGATTGAGCGGCTGAAACTCGGCGAGGTATCGGAGCCGACGTACACACCTTCGAAAGGACTTGGTGCCGCAGCGACGAAAGTCTATCAACTGAAGAAAGCCGGTGTATCAATTGCCGGCTACGGCGAAGTCCTCTATCAGAACTACAGCCGTACACTTGACAATGGAGGTCGATCGTCCAGGAAGGACCAAATCGACTACCTTCGCAACGTGATCTATTTCGGTTACCGATACAACGATTGGATCCTGTTCAATTCGGAAGTAGAGGTTGAACACGGCAGTACGGGCAAGGGAGGCGAGGTTTCCGTGGAATTCGGCTACGTGGAACTGATGTTCAACAAGCACTTGAATCTCCGCGCAGGCATGGTGCTTCTGCCGCTCGGCATCACGAATGAGAAGCACGAGCCGTCGTTGTTCTTCCCAACGCTCCGACCCGAAGTGGAACGCTCGGTTATCCCGACCACATGGCGGGCGAACGGGTTGGGACTCTACGGCGAGATTACCCCCTCCCTCAGTTATAGAGCCTATCTCGTGGAAGGACTCCGGGCGGATCGATTCGGTAGTGCAGATGGCATCCGGGGCGGGCGGCAGAGCGGTGCACAATCGATCGCCGAGAACCTTGCGGTGAGCGGCAAGCTCGAGTACAGCGGAATCGAAGGGACGACATTGGGCCTGAGCGCATATATCGGAAACTCAGAACAGGGAATGGCAGACACCGCTGCTCTGACGACGGTCCTTAGCGCTCATGCCGAGTTTGCGTGGAAGGGCTTCGAAGGTCGTGGGCTGTACGCTCATGTGTCCCTCGATCAGGCGGAACTTGTAAGCCGCCTCGCGAAAACCAGCGTTGGCTCGGTGATGAATGGGTACTACGTCTCCCTCGGGTACGATCTGATCCGCCACCTCCCACTGGATTCAGAACAGGCATTGGTCCCATTTGTTCAATACGAGTGGTTGAATACACACGCGAGTGTGCCACACGGCTTTGTGGCGAACAGCGCACTGGACCGGTCGATTCTGACGGTCGGGCTCTCGTACAAGCCGCATCCTCATGTTGCTTTGAAATTTGACTGGCGGGACAACAGCAACAAAGCAAATACAGGGAACGACCAGTGGAACATTGCCGTTTGCTATCTGTACTGAGATGAGCCCAAGCGCACTCACATCGTGCATCCTGCTTTGCTTCTTGACGTTTCAGGCGAACGCCCAGGTGTTCTTGACGAAGGAGGAGGCCTTGAAGCAGTACTTCCCCGACGCGTCGCCCGTCGAACGCAGGGTCCTTTTTCTCACAGAGCCGCAACTAGAGGCGATCCAACGAAAGGCGAAGGCATCACTCGATTCCAAAATCATCACGTACTATGTGGCGAAAAGAGATACCGCCGTCCTCGGATATGCGTTTCTCGAGTCACGGACGGTTCGTACGATGCCGGCCGTCATCATGACAGTCTTGCATCCGGATGGAACCGTGCGCAGCGTCGAGATCCTCGCATTCTACGAGCCCGAGGATTATCGCCCTCCGGAGCGTTGGTTGAGACACTTTGCCGGTAGATCAGGAATGGACGATCTCTGGCTCAAACGGGGGATTCCTGCAATTGCTGGTGCTACACTATCTGCTCAATCCGCAACAGAAACAGTCCGACGCACACTGGCACTCTTTGACATTGTAGTCCGGGGGAACGAGCAAAAATGAAATATCTGCAAAACGGAGGCTACAACAGCAACCCGTATATGCGCGCGTCGTTACTGCTGACGGTGCTTCTGCTGGCAGGATTCGTGATAACCAACTTTTTGATCTTCTTCAACCGAATGGGATTTTCCCTCGAGTCCATCGCATCCTACTATCTCGGCAATGAAGAGGAATATCGACCGGCACGCTCGCTTCAGTCGATGCTCGAAGTCACTCATGGACATCTCCCGATGATGGCCCTGGTGTTGTTGCTCCTGACGCATCTCGCCATTTTTGCTCCCCTTTCGAAATCCGCAAAATATGGTTGCATCTTCGCGTCGTTCGCTTCCGGTCTCCTCAGCGAAGGATCCGGCTACCTTGTCCGCTTCGTGCATCCCGGTTTCGCAGTGCTGAAGTTGATCTCATTTGCCGTGCTCCAGATATGTCTGATCTTCCTCCTGTCATCCCTCGCTCTCTTCCTCATCAGATCATGGCGGGTGTCAACCCACGATTCTTCAAACGATGTGTGAGCGACCGATGATTAGTCCTT
>DOWV01000396.1:6936-10248 GCA_003519375.1 Bacteroidota bacterium | reverse complement strand
GAAATCTCGCCGGACAGACATTGAATCCGGGGCTCTATTCACAGGGAACTCTCGATCTCTCCATCGGGGGTACCGTCACGCTCGACGCGCAGGGCGATTCGAGTGCCGTCTTCATCATTCGCAGTGCAGCTACGATCATACTAAACAACAACAGCGTGGTTAGCCTGCAAGGTAGAGCGCAGGCGAGGAATGTTTTCTGGGTGGGTGGAGATGTCACTCTTAATCTCGGTTCCCAGATGAAAGGAACAATCATCGCCAACACATTCGACCTCAAGACGGGTGCAACATTAGACGGTAGAATGCTAATCCCCAATGGCGGAGCCGCTGTTACGTTGATTACAAATACCATTGCTTTGCCAACGCAATAAGAGTTGTGGGCAGGGCGTTTGCCCGCCAAACGTCCCGCTCGTGGACTTAGACGGGTCGATAGGATTTTCCCGGCGTTCTGATCGTTCCTTCCGGGGTTTCTGCAGTCGTGAGTCTGACTTGAAGTCTGCACTGAACAATGCTGCCCTTTTCACGTTTTGGAGTAAAGTGTGCTCGTGGAAATCGTGACAAAGAAAGTAAGGAGATAACGAACATGGAGAGTAAGCGTCAACCAACTGACCGACGAAAGCTGTCGCCTTTGAAAATCGCCAAGTATGCGGGCTTTGTCGTAGGAGCAATCGTGCTCGTCTGCGTGCT
The DNA here is from genome assembly GCA_003519375.1 of Bacteroidota bacterium. Lineage (GTDB taxonomy): Bacteria > Bacteroidota > Ignavibacteria > UBA10030 > UBA10030 > UBA9647. The sequence continues at coordinate 9,564 of DOWV01000396.1, read as the reverse complement.
TGCTCTCCTGCTCTTTTCCGATACCCTCGTGAACAAGTACGTCAAGCCCAGGATTACGCAAGCTTTTGCTGAGGCGTATCCTGAGTATTCTTTGCACATCGCCGGCATGCACTACAGCCTCTTCACGAACCGTTTCGGATTCGACTCCGTTGCGCTGGGCGCAGTTGATCGCTCATTCTCAAGTCATATTGCTCCGTTTTCCGTGAGCGGAATCAGCTGGATGCATCTTCTCTGGGGGGGAAGTCTCTCAGCGAACGACTTTGCCAACTCAGTTGTCGATGCACGTGACATCAGGCTGAACCTGGGGCAATCCCAGTATGAAATCCGTTGCGGACAAGCGAGTGTGTCGATGCCGCATTCAGAGATAGTTGTCGAAGCCCTGAAGCTTCATCCTGCGGGCAATGATGAGCAATTCTTTGCAGTGAGTAAATTCAGGAAGAACCGGTTACGCCTGAGCGTTCCTCGCGCCACCATAACGGGTTTGGCCAGCCTCGAAGAGCTGCAGGGGAAGATGTACCGGGCCCGTTCCATCCAGATCCACGATGCGTCTCTCGACATTCTCCTGAACCAGGACAAACCCGACAGCAGAGACACGACGGGTCTCCTTATGCCGCACGAGATTCTCGCGTCGATCGAGGGGACCCTGCAGGTCGATAGTCTGCGGGTTATAGACGGACGCTTTCAGTACGCTGAGAGGTTTGAGCTGGGCTCGAAGCCGGCCATCGTAACGTTCGACAGGTTACAGGCGTCGGCAAAAGGAATAACCAATCAAGGCAGCTCTGGCGCCTCTTTCGCGATTCACACACAAGCACAGTTCGTGAAGGCGGGAACGCTGAAGCTGGTGATGACGATTCCCGTCGCAACCCGGGAGTGCTCATTCAAATACTCCGGTTCGCTGAGCGGCATGGAACTCAGCGCGCTCAATTCATTCCTCGAGATCTCCGATCACATGCGCATCAAGGCGGGCGTTCTTGAAGAGGCAGCATTCGAGGTCGATGTAGTTTCGGGACGCGCCAACGGCACCGTGACGGGCATCTACCGGGACCTTAAACTGGCAGCCATCAACAAAAAAACGGGAAGCGAAAAGGGCCTTATGGACCGTATCACGTCGTTCATTGGCAACACTTTTACGATCCGGCGGAATAATGTGCCGGGCTCAATGAAGATCGGCAAGGTACAGCGCGTGCGTTTGCGTGATGACCCCTTCTTCCAGTATGAGTGGTTCGCCCTTCGTACCGGCGTGCAGGAGGTTGTCGGGATATCAACAAAGTAGAAATAGCTTTGTACGGCCGGCCAGAGTACAACTCATCGCGACACCGGACCAGGCGGAACGAGAAGGGATGAAATTGAAATGGGAATTGCGACAAACAGGACATTAGCCCTGGACAGGCGGGCCAACCTACGCATCGCCGTCAATACACTTCTTGGCCAATCAAAAAGGAGAATCATGAAGAACGCAATCATCACCTTTGCTGTCATGGTGTTTATGGCAGGGACGCTCTTAACGGGCTGCAGGACAACCTCGGAACAAAAAGCTGACAATGCCGAGGAGGATGTAAGAGATGCCAAAGAGGAGTTAAGAGAGGCCAGGGCCGAATATCGCGCAGAATGGCGTGCATTCAGGATCGAGTCCGAGCAGAAAATCGAGGCGAATGAAAAGAAAATTGAAGCATTCAAAGAAAGGATGGAGAACGCCGGTCCTGAGCGCAAGGCGAAGTACGGCAGGCGGGTGGCAGATTTGGAGCAGAAGAACCGCGATCTGAGGAGGAATCTGGCAGAGTATAGGGACGAAGGTCGAAGTAGATGGGAACAATTCAAGTCAAACTTCAAACGTGATATGGATGGAATTGGTGAGACCATGAACGATCTCTTCAAGTCCAACGACTGACGTCATCAACGAATCCTTATCAGCTCGAAACAAGGGGTTGTGTTATTGAATATGGCGTGTGCTCCAATCTGGCCTGGCTTCGACAAATCATAGTGGTGAGATTCAGTACTGTGTGACAACCGAGGTTATTGTGAAGAGACTCCATGTAGTGTTAGTGATTCTTGCGGGCTTGCTTTCTCCCACGTACGTGTTCGCGCAGCCTGCTTCCGTGACCTGGGCTCTCAATAGTACTACTCTCCTGGCCTCCGTGAGTTCAGGCAATGGTGGAGGGCAATCCGAGGCTATAGGCGCAGGTGGTTCACCATCAATGGTGATTTTCGATTACAACGCTCATGGTCAACGACTCTGGGTGGGCACAGCCGGTTGGACAGTACTGCCCGGAGAAGATCCTCTTCGTTTCGTCCAGTTTGCCGCCGCTCCCACGAGCGGGAATTCCCTCAACATCACGAACGTCACTTTTAACCATGCCGATTTTCAGACGAGTGTGAATTTCAGCAAACGCGCAAGCTGTTATTGTTGAAATAAATTGCCCATGGAACATCAACATGAGAGTGTCCGGCACCTTTGCGATCGGACAACTGCTTTCGGAGACTTCAACACAGTCCTTCGCGAGGATGATGCATTGAAACGACAAGGTGGGATCAGTGAAAAAAGAAGTTGGCTTGTGGATTGACCATAAGAGGGCAGTAATATTCAGCCTGTCCGACGAGGGGGCCCAGATAAAACGGATAACCTCAGAA
>DOWV01000396.1:4635-6802 GCA_003519375.1 Bacteroidota bacterium | reverse complement strand
TACTACGATGAAGTGCTTTCATTCATTCGTGATGCCGAGTCTATTTTGATATTCGGCCCCGGTGAGGCGAAGCTCGAGCTCAGGAAGCGGCTTGAGCACATGAGACTCCATGGACACATCGTTGGCTTTGAGACAGTCGACAAAATGACCGATAACCAGGTTGTCGCAAAGGTGCGACAGCGCTTCCTGAAATAGAATCCGCCGGCCTGAGACGCTTTCTCCATGGGATCAGTCATCATGGCAACTGTCGAGACGATGGGAACGACAGAACCATTTTCTTACTACAGCTCAACACTCTGATGGGATGAAAGGATGATAATTTGCTATGGCGGCTAGCACGACAACTGCAGAGAACCGACAACATCGCTCCCACCTGCAACACATTGCACGTCGGGCAATGATAGAACGAGGACTTCTTCCGGATTTTTCTGCCCAGGCGATTGCCGAGCTTGATAGAATCCAAGCGGTTGCTGCAAAAGATGAAGAATCGAAGCGTGACCTGAGAAATCTTTCATGGTGCTCCATCGATAACGATGACTCACGCGATCTGGATCAACTTACCGTCGCCGAAGCCTTGCCCGATGGTGCCGCAAAGATCCTTGTCGCCATTGCGGATGTCGATGCTGCCGTCAAAAAGGGGTCGGCCCTTGACGATCATGCAAACCACAACACCACCTCGGTTTATACTGCCGCGCAGATCTTTCCCATGCTGCCCGAGAAGCTCTCGACCGATCTCACATCTCTCAACATTGATGCAGATCGCCTTGCCATCGTCGTTGAAATGGTCATTGGCGGGGATGGTGCGCTCCAACGTTCAGATATTTACAGAGCCACGGTTCGCAACCATGCAAAGCTGAGCTATAACAGCGTCGGCGACTGGCTGGAAGGGATCGGCCCGATGCCTCAAGCCATCAGCTCGGTCAAAGGTCTTGTCGAGAATATCCGGCTCCAGGACCGCGTGGCCCGAAGGCTGAAAACCCTCCGGCATGAGCACGGCGCCCTCGACCTCGAAACAATAGAGGCTCGCCCTGTGTTCGATGGAGACGAGATCAAGGACCTGGAAGCTGACAAGAGGAATGAGGTCAAAGAGATCATAGAGGACTTCATGATCGCGGCAAACGGCGTGACCGCACGATACCTTTCAGCCAGGAAGCTACCGTCGTTGCGGCGCGTAGTCCGGACACCAAAACGCTGGGATCGGATCATCGAGATTGCCTCTGAGCAACGGTACACACTTCCCAAAGAGCCCGATTCAAAAGCACTGGATGAGTTCCTGATATCCGCAAAATCGGCCGACCCGCTCCGTTTTCCCGATCTTTCTCTCAGCATCATCAAACTCCTGGGCGCCGGTGAGTACGTCGTCGAACTTCCCGGGGGAAGCTCTGCCGGACACTTCGGCCTCGCGGTCAAAGATTACGCTCACTCCACGGCCCCGAACCGCCGGTTTCCCGATTTGATCACGCAGCGGTTGTTGAAAGCGGCGACGGCGGGAGGCCCCTCGCCGTATACGGCCGATGAGCTCGGGGCGCTCGCAAAACATTGCACTGCAAATGAGGACGCGGCAAAAAAGGTTGAGCGGCAGGTTGGAAAGTCTGCCGCTGCCATGATATTGGCCTCAAGGATCAATCAACGGTTCGATGCCTTCGTCACCGGAGCGTCTGCCAAAGGGACGTGGGTGCGTCTGTTGCATCCGCCCGTTGAGGGAAAACTGGTGAGCGGCTTTGAGGGCCTGGATGTCGGGCACAGATTGCGCGTACAGCTCCTGCACACAGATGTCGAACGGGGGTTCATTGATTTCAAAAAGGTGGAATAAGGCGTGGAGCCTGCATCGGCACAGCGAATCATCCGATGAAAGGACCGACCACTGCAGGCTGGCAATGCCAGCGGCGGGCATAAAACAATCGCAGCTGTTCCCGGTGGGGCGATCATGGTGATCGCCGGGGAGAGGAAATGATGAAATCCGTTTTCATTGGGTGTTTTCTGTTTTGTGTTGTCGGCATATCCAGCACCTATGCTCAGTCGAAATCCTCAGTGCTCATTCAGTCGACAGACGAGGATGAGTGGATCGAGGTCTCTGTCGACAGGTCGATCTACTTTCCGGGCGACACGGTCTTTTTGACCATTCAACGTAACGACAAGACAGCGATCGCGGGTGTCATTTCTCCGA
>DOWV01000396.1:3162-4369 GCA_003519375.1 Bacteroidota bacterium | reverse complement strand
ACGGATGCAGGGGGACGGCGCTTTCGGTATGTAACGGATTGCGTTGTAACGGTGGAAGAACACCAGGACGTTGAACAGATCAGCCGGTATGTCACCATTTTTCCCGAAGCCGGGAGCGACAATATCCGGACCGCAATAACACAGGATCTCCAGCAAATTCGAAATCTTCGCGTGAGGTTTCAACGCGATAGCATCCGGAACGACATGGGACCGCAATTCCTCAGAATAACAACAACAGTTCTGACGCGAGATGGCACGGTGGCCGCATCGTACGACCGGCGTGTAGTGACGTTTCGAAGTCGTGGTGATCCCAACAAAGACCGCGCAATATTCGTTCAGTATCGGACGGCCTACGGCGCGTACGCCAACATCCGCCGGGAAGAACTTGACCAGGTGCTCGTGCCCGTAGATTCACTTCCTGATTGGGCAATTCTTGGCATCCATATCGAACCCGATTATACCATCAAGATTGGCGCAGTGGATCGTTCCAACAGCATGACGAGATATTTTCGGGTGCGAGGTTCGATGATCGAGGCAGGATTTTCACTCGCCATCCCCAAAGTGATGCACGATACTCGGGCCCGGGATACGACTCAATACGGAACCACCAGCGGGATGATACGATTCTATTATGTCAATCCAGGATCAGGGAATCGGTTCCCTGTCAGCGTGGGGATCGGGATGTTTGGCGTGAATTCACCAATTGATATCGGGACCGGTCGTGGGGGGTTTGCCTTGTCGATGTTTCTGGATCTGGCGGAGATGGTTCGGATAGTCAACGTCGGGTTTCTCAAAAAAGTGAATATCGGTTTGGAAGTGGACCCGTTCTTCCCCATTGGAAGGAAAGCACGAATGTTATTCGTCGCGCAGGCGGGTGTTTCATTTTGACGACGTGCAACAGTTGAACGGATATCGCGCGTGACGTCGTTTCCGGACAACGGTCAACCGGAAGCTGGCAAAAGACCTCATCGAGAAACTGGAGAACACTCCGAAGGCTTACACCGGATCGTTCCCAGGAGAGAACCTCGGCGCACAAATTGTGAGCGTGGTGCACGACACCAATGAAGAAGGCTGCGAACAGGTCATGATCAGAATATATCACCATACGCAAACAGCTTTCGAAACTCTCAGCAGTATTGCTACCACCATCCTCGGCAATTCCATCACATTCATTATTGCCTTGGGCACGGTCGTATTCTGGCTCACC
>DOWV01000396.1:0-2959 GCA_003519375.1 Bacteroidota bacterium | reverse complement strand
CTACGCTGTGATGGCCGCGCCGGCAACAGAGGATGGAGAGGAGAAGTTTTTGACCAATGTTCCGTAGCCTCGTTGACGCGTCCCCGTGCTCTCGCGTGGCCTCCCCTTTCCACACCATGAAGAGAGACGGTGCGGAGTAAGAAGCAGTAGTCAGAAGACCTCGAGAGGGACAGGGCACTTCAATGATAGTATTTGAAATCGATAGGTCAACAGTTAAGAGAGGTGTGCCATGGGAATAGGCCTGCACAGAAACGAAGGAAACCTGCTGCCGGAAGCCGATTTGGCAGGAGAAATGGAACAATTGCGGGAGGATCTGCGAGCAGAGCGCGATCGGCACTTGCGCACGCTGGCAGACTTCAAGAACTATCGCCGCCGCATTGAGCGTGACGGCAATACGCTTGCCGACGAAGGCAAGCGCGTGATGATCCTTGCCCTCCTGGATATTATGGACGATCTGGAGAAGGCCATTCAGTCGGCTGCCGACGAGGCGCAGCCCATTGAGCAAGGCTTGCACATCATCCATCAAAAATCTCTTGCGCTGCTGAAGACACAGGGGGTCCTCCCCTTCGAAAGCGTCGGCACGCCATTCAACCCTCATCTGCATGAGGCTGTGGCGATGGTGGATCAGGAAGGCAGTGAACCGGGAATCGTGGTTGACGAGCTGCGGCGCGGCTATCACTGGAACAACGAACTCCTCCGCGCAGCGCAAGTGCGGGTTGCCGGATAACCAACGGGGGTGCACGACGTGAGTGTCGTCGTTCTGCGGTATACAGTCGTGAGCGAAGAAGAGGACGTTGCGTATGTCTGATCACACTGCTTCTCAACGCGGAACGCGCATCCTCATCAGTGCAGCGGCGCTCGTGATCATTATCTTCGTCGTCCATCAGGCCGAATCGGTTGTTGCATTGTTCGTGTGGTCTGTTTTCATCGCTCTCCTCGGTGTGCCGCCGGTACTCTGGCTGAAACGGAAACGCGTCCCTCCTTTTCCTGCGGTGTTGTTGGTCATGACTTGTATGATTGCTCTTCTGTTGATTCTCGGGGGAGTACTCGGTGCGTCCCTCAGCACTTTTTCCAATGCCCTCCCCTCTTATCAGAAACAGTTACAGGAGCAAGTCCTGGCGCTCAAGCCGATGCTGGCGAGTAAACACCTCGCGGTAACCGACAAGGTCTTGCTCGAATACCTCAATCCTGCCCCGGTGATGGATATGGCCGTCGGTCTGCTGGCAGGGATGGGCTTAGCGCTGTCTCAGATTCTCCTGGTCCTGCTTGCGGCAACGTTTATACTTCTTGAAGCCTCAAGTTTCCCCATTAAACTCCGTGCATTTCTCGGCAATCCTCGCCAGGTCTTTCCCCAGTTCACGACGTTCATGCGTGATATTGAACGCTACATGGTCATCAAAACACTCGTCAGTCTGGCCACGGGGATTCTGGTCGCGTTATGGCTGACCGTCCTGGGCGTAGACTCTCCCATTCTCTGGGGTTTTCTGGCCTTTCTGCTCAACTATGTGCCGAATGTCGGCTCCGCGGTCGCCGCAATACCCGCTATTCTGCTTGCCCTTGTCCAATTCGGGATAGGCCGCGCCGCGATTGTAGGAGCAGGATATTTGGTTATCAACTTCGTACTCGACGACTTCATCGAAACGAAGCTCATGGGCCACAGGCTTGGGCTGTCCACGCTGGTCGTCTTTCTCTCATTGTTATTTTGGGGAGGCATGCTTGGCCCGGTCGGCATGGTTCTGTGCGTACCGCTTACTATGACTCTGAAGTTCGCATGCGAGAACTACAAAAGCACAGAATGGATTGCCGTACTGCTCGGACCGGGAAATCCCGCCGAGAATGTTCCAACGGGATCGGCGAAGGCACGCAAGAAGGGTATTGTTCGCGGTCAGTGAAGTCGCCGGAACACACACTGATGGCGATTGCTCTCAAGAAGTCAATTCCCGTAATGTTGAAGTTCGTGGGGCGCGCAGAGCGCCAAAGAAAGGCGGAGCCAGATGAGCAAGCGAGGCCGGCTTTTCCAAATGGCTCGCAGGATTTGGGCCATACTCGGTATTGCCCTGAAGAAATTCCTGCGGATTGACGGGCCGCAATGGGCGGCAGCGTTCGCCTTCAATGCGTTCTTTTCGCTCTTCCCTTTGATGGTCTTACTCGTCACCATAGCCTCGTTTTTTGCCGACCGGGGCAGCGCCGGTAAAGAAGTCATCGCCTATATCGAAAGCTATGTCCCGATAAGCGGCGAGATGCAGGCTCAGGTCTTTGACACGGTCGCCGGCGTGGTCAAAGCCCGCGGGCAGGCGAGCATTATAGCGTTTCTCATCCTTGTCTGGGCTTCCCTCCAATGTTTCACCACCCTCATTTGCGCAACCAACCTCGCCTGGGGCACCGTCGTGCACAATTGGTGGCGGCTGCCGCTGATAAGCCTGGTGCTGCTCTGCATCACCGCGGGTGCTGCACTCCTGGGCATGGTGATGCCGGTGCTCATGAGAACCGCGAGGGATTGGCTCATGCCGGTGAATGATTTCAGCACCTCGGCCTATGTTCTGGTGAGCTTTGTCATCCCGCTGTTGGCTGTGTTCTCCAGTCTGAGCCTGTTTTTCAGGCTGGCTCCGCGCCATCACAAGCGATTTGCCGAGGTCCGGGCCGCCGCTTTGTTTGCCACGATTCTCTTGCAGGCGGCTGAAGGCCTCTTCGTGGTCTACCTCAGGAACTTTAGCGAGTTCAACGCCGTGTACGGCGCATTCGGCGGGATCATGGCATTACTGCTGTGGATTTACCTTTCCGGGTGCATCTTCATCTTCGGAGCGTGTCTGTGCGCAGCTCAGGCCGAGGAGCGTTCAGCGGCGGCGGAAGCGATCAAGGGACGCCGCAAGACAGGGAACTGAGCCATGCATTCAAAGACTTTGAATCCCGAGTTGCTGCGCAAGCTTGATGCTTACTGGCGCGCCGCCAATTATCTGTC
>DOWV01000239.1:4037-5476 GCA_003519375.1 Bacteroidota bacterium | reverse complement strand
CACCCAGTCCCCGTCCTTGAGAAGGTCTCGCACAGTGATTGCGGCAACTGATTCAGACTTTCCAACTGAGCACGAGACAAGGGCGCTTTGATGAGCACCCAAAAGAGCCAAAGTTTCTGCAAATCCTACTCGGATGGCATTGGAGTACTTTGGCTTTTTGTTGTGGATGGATGCTTTCCAGCGCTCATCGGAAGGCAGATCGAACTTTGGATCCTTCTCACGCAACACTACTAACGCATGCCGATGGAATCGGTCAAGATCGTCATTTGAAAGGTGCGGTCCGAGACTCTCCCAGCCTTCGAATCGCGAAACGAACCGCCACTTTTCGTTCCGTTGAATTAGGGGAGGGTCCGGCCGTAGTGTTGTTGGGCGGATTCTACCGAGCCACTCCCCGTACGTTTTTCCCAATATGCCCTCGACTGCCTCACGGTCTCCTTCGAAGTTCCCATCCCATTGCCCTATCAACGATGCTAGAGCTAACTCGTTTGCGATCCCGGATGAAGCCCAATCAGGGGACGCAGAAAGGTCAGAGAGCAATCTCTTCATGACCATAATTTTGCCCCCACACCTATCCGAGATCATTCTCGCACGTTCGGCAGGGTAGCCGCAACCCTCAAGCGCTTTAGCCAAGTCATAAGGCTTCGTCTCTCCTAATGACGTAGAGTTACCATGCGTACTTCCCGCCGGGACTCTCGCATAAATAACTGCGTGCCTATTCATGAGAGCATGTTGTAGCAAATCAACTCCCGTCCCACCCAGATCTAACGAAGCCTTTGCAATTAGAACGTGGGGATTACGGATGCTACAGATACTCTTCCAGGTGTCTTCATCGTCGATAATAAGGCAGCGGCTTGCGAAAGCATCTCTCTGGGCCTGATCCAGTGAAGCAAGTGCCGCAACGATGAAGTCGATTCCTTCTTGAGGATACCTTGTTTCTAAAAGCAACTGGGTTGTTTCTCCACGAAAAAGTCTGAGGACATCCTCCTTTGCCTTGTCCCTACCGATTAGGAATACATTTGGAACCAGACTGGGCGGTGATCCAAATCGTTCTAGTATCTTCCAGTGCAGAGCGGGTGATGTCATCCCCCTTGTCGGGATGTGAAACTTGTCTGCAAGCCACAAACTTATCTCAGGAAAGTGGTACAACCATTGAATAACTTTGGAGCCGTCTATTATCCAGACATCTTTCCATCCCTTACCAACACGCCTCTTTAGCCAAGCTCTTTGTTTGGGCTCGCTCCAACAGTGAGCCGCTGATCTTGTCGTAACAAACACAAACGTCATGGTTGCCCGGTCAGCGGCTGCAATCTCCTTCGTCCGCTTTGCAAAATCGCTTGTGGCCTTGCTTTGCGGATCGTTTCCGGTCCCAATTTCCCAAATGCTCTGGCCTTGTGGTACGTATGGATCAAACGAGGTCGTCGAGACTAGGAGTCCATCCA
>DOWV01000239.1:1419-3990 GCA_003519375.1 Bacteroidota bacterium | reverse complement strand
AACGGGATCCTCAATCCAGTAGGATTGCCAACTGAGGCAATTATGAGACGGTAAAAGAGCTCCGGCATCAATCCTTGAGACTCGGCATAATCGGACTGGGAATTCAGTATCTCTTCGGTTATAAGAATCGCGTGTTGCATGGTAGTGACCACCTTATTGAGAATGACCTTATACTGACGTCTTAGAGAAATCGGGGCGCCATTTCAGCTAACGCCGGGAATTACGCACTCTGTCCGGACCGAGACCAGAACAGCTCGCGTTCCTTCCAGAGGTAGATCATCGACCACACCGCTGCCGGCATAAACGGGGCAAAGAGCATTCCCCAGAAGAGGAGCGTGAGCAGGAATGCAACTCCATTAATGATGGCGTTAACGGTGACGCCGGTGGGGTGAGATCGGACAGATTGAACGCTTGAGCTCATGCTGTCACGGCTCCGATTTCAAGAACAATGCGGTGTGGGCTTGGAAGCTCGGGTGAGAATCCAAAGCGAAGAACTTAACCGCAAAGGGCCTGCCCGCCGGACTGATTCTGAAAAGGCAGGCGGGCGCAAAGGAACGCAAAGAAAGGCAAAAAGAAATCGACTCTACTTCAGATATTCTTTTCTTGGCGGTCTTGCTTGCCCCGAAGTCTTTCATTCGGGGGCGGTTAGATTTTTTTGACCAGGCTTCTACAGCGTGTGCGATGCCACAATCTTGAAAGCAATTATCAAAAGCACAATACCGCCGGCGATCTGTCCGCGTGTTCCGAGCCATTGGCCGGCTTTTGCACCGAGCCGGATGGCCACCACGGACATGGTCAATGTTATCAGACCGATAATCACACTCGGGTACCACACGGAGATTCCAAAAGCAGCAAGGCCAAGACCGACGGCGAGTGCATCGACACTCGTCGCCGTTGCAAGCGTCATCAGTGTCCAGCCACGCGTCGGATCTTCCTGCGCACTTTGAATACCGCCATCTTTTGCCGAGAGGATCATTCGCAATGCGACGAGCACAAGGAGTCCGAAGGCCACCCAGTGGTCGTAGGCAGCGATGTACGGTTCAAGTCGCGTGCCGACGGCCCATCCTGCCAGCGGCATAAGAAATTGAAAAAGCCCGAAATGAAACGCGATTCTGAATTTCGCCCGCACGTTATCCAGGTGGCCGGCAGCACTGAGCGCGAGCGAGACTGCACAGGCATCGAGTGAAAGCGATAGGGCAAGAACAACGATGTCGAAATTCGACACCTATTTCCTCCACGATTCGTACACTTCCGGCCGCCGGTCACGCAGGAACAATCGACGTGCATGGGACTGATGGACCTGGTTCAGATCGATGGGGCAAAAAAGAATCTCGTCGGTGCCTTTCCCTGCCCGGGCGAGCACGCTCCCGTGAGGATCGCACAGAAACGATTCACCGGCGAATTCAAGTTTCGGCTCTTTCCCCACGCGGTTACAGAGCGCCGTGAAGTACCCGTTCTGAAATGCCGCGACGCGCATTTCGGCCTCGTAGAGTCCGTCGGGCCATTCACCGACTGAGCCGGCTTGCGGCACAACAACAAGTTCTGCTCCGGCGAGCGCCAGAGCCCGCATGTACTCGGGAAAATGTCTGTCGTAGCAGATGGCAACGCCGATTTTTCCTGCCTGCGTTTGATAGACCGGAGCGCCCTTGTCACCCGGAGCGTAGTAACCTTGTTCGTGGAAGCACGCATAGTCGGTGATGTGCACCATCCGGGTCCTGCCGAGCAGAGCACCGTTCGCATCGATAACGGGAGACGTGTCGTAGGTCGATGTTCCGTCGCGCTCAAAGAGATTGAGAACGATGACAACGCCAAAGCGTCGGGCAATATCGGCGAAGGCATTCGTGGTCGGACCGGGGATTTCCTCTGCCAGGTCTGCGACGTTGCCGCTTGCACGGTCCTGAGGGTAGAACGGCTCGAACGCAAGCTCGGCGAAGCAAATGACCTTTGCGCCCTGCCTCGCGGCAGCTTCTGCGGCTGCGAGTCCCCGCCTGAAGTTTGATGACTTGTCGGTTGACGCGTGCTGCTGGACAAGAGCGATGATCATTTGACCGATGACTCCTTTCTGCCGGTATGGAAAACCTGTCAGGTTTTGAAAACCTGACAGGTCTCTACAGGTCGCCTACTTCTCAGCCCGCTTGTAACTGATCGCCACGCCTCCGCCATCCGTGTTGAATGTCGTTTCGAAGTTCTTCAAGCTCAGGATATACTCCACGTATTCGCCAATGCCGCCGTAACCGCGGCGTCGTCCGTACACATTGTGGGCAGTGAAGCACCCGCCGATTTCCAGCTTCGGCGCGACGTCGATGAAATACTGCTTGTACCATTCCTTGTCGGCATCACTGAAAACGAAATCGAACGGTCCCTTGAGCTGCTTGACAAGATCATGAGCGTCGGCAAGTCTTGCATCGATGAACTCCGAAAGGCCGCACTCCCTGAAGTTTGCCACCGCCTGTTTATGCCGGTCTTCGTCGATGTCGATGGTAATGAGCTTTCCGCCGGTCTTGCTGAGGGCCCAGGCAATCCAGATGCCCGAGTGCCCGGTGGATGTTCCGATCTCCAGCGCTTTCTTGT
>DOWV01000239.1:0-1255 GCA_003519375.1 Bacteroidota bacterium | reverse complement strand
ATCGTGCCACTGGCCCCTATGGCTGTCGAGGAACTTTCTCACCTTGTCGTCAAGGGAAGTGCTCTCCTTCGAGCCTTGTGCCCACGCTGCACTGAGCATCCCGCTTGCCAGTATCAGGAGAGTCAGCAACACCATCCGGAAGTTCGGCTTTGGCTTCATCTTATCCTCCGCACAGTTTATCAGACTGCCTCGATGGTCGAGGGTGGTTTCGTCGCGATATTATAGGTGACACTCACGACGCCCGGCACTTTGCGAGTGATCTCTCGCGCAATTTTCTCCAGAGTCTTGAATGGCAGCTTGGTCGGCGTTGCAGTGCGGGCGTCGATACTGTTCCAACACCGTACTTCAATCTGCTGGCCAAACTCGCGTTTGCCTTCGCGCATGCCGGTCACTCGATCTTCATGCAGAATCGCCATGTACTGAAATGCCTTGGTCTTGTTCAGCAGCTTCTCGACAATCGACGTCGCTTTGCGTACTGTCTCGATGCGTTCCGGGGTGGCTTCGCCGATGACGCGAGCCGAAAGAGCTGGACCGGGAAACGGGATGCGCTTGAAGACTTCGGTGGGAAGGCCCAGGGCTTTTCCGACTTTGCGCACGCCATCTTTGCGGAGTTGAATGAGCGGTTCGAGAATGTGATACCCGAAAGTCTCCATAGGATCAATACCCAGCTGCTCGAAGACATTGTGCTGCCGCTTGATCCCCGCCACAGTCTCGTCTACATCGGTGAGAATGGTCCCTTGCAGAAGAATCTTTGCGCCGCTTTCCCTCACGATCCGGCCGAAGACGCTGCGATAGAACGTTTGTGTGATCGATTCGCGTTTCTGTTCAGGATCAGTAATTCCTTTGAGAGCAGCGAAGAACTCATCTCGTGCATCTATGATTTCGACAGCCGCTCCGAGCTTTTGGAACAAGCGTGCCACGCGATCAGGCTCACCTTCCCGCATCAGGCCGTTCTGGATGAACACCGTCCGCAGCTTCTTCCCGAGCGCCCGATGACCGAGCATGGTCACCACAGAAGAGTCAACGCCGCCCGAAAGGGCATTGATGGCGGTGCCATCTCCCACAACGGTCTGAATTTCCTTTACCTTTTCGTCGATGAATTGTTTCGTATCAAGTTTCTTTGCGGTGATTTCCTTGATCATTGTGTACCTCCCTGATTATGTGTATACACGGTGGGAGGAAGGTAGCAATGATTAGGCAAAAAGGAAAAGAGTGGGGGGAAGGGCCGGCGTCATGCCACGTTTGTGGAATGATG
>DOWV01000304.1:1552-14725 GCA_003519375.1 Bacteroidota bacterium | reverse complement strand
AACTGTCCTCGGGCTCACTCTCTGGATGGTTCCCAAAGAAGCAATTGTACTCAAAGACATTCTCCTTACTCTCCCCCCACACATATGTACTTCTGCCCAAGTTGAAGATAATGTTGTTTCTAAACCACGTCTGCCTCGCATACCCCGGTGCTTTGCCAAATATATCGAATTCAATGATCTTCGGCGTTAGCGTGTCGCCGACGAAGATCGTGTTGTTGTATATCTGGGTATTCGTCACTGGTCCATCAAAAGTGATGACTCTGTGAATGTCATTCTGGCTGATATTGAACCGGACAATAGTACCATCATTGTAGCCACGGGGTGGGGGTGATTGCGGATTGTTGCAAAGATTCACCATTCCGCCGCCGTTACTGTGACTGTAGTTATACTGTATTACGGTTCCTTCACTATTGTAATCACTATCAACGGCAGCACCTTCCAGGCCATAGTACTTTGTTCCATAGACCTCGTTCGACTGAATGACCGCATCTTTACATCCGAAAACATAGATTGCATTGCCGTGAAATCTGGCCGCAGCGTTGACAACAACGTTGTTTTCGATCGATGGGGCAAGTGATGATCTGATGCCGATTGCGTTCTTCCCAATATCCTCAAGACGATTGTTATGGATTTTCACCCCTGTAAACCGCAGTTCTTGCCAACGTGGATCGCGCGGATGCGGTCGAAAATCGGTCCAAGTGTAAATGCCAGTATTGTCCGTATGCATGACAGTACAGTGCTCGACAAGTATGTCTTCAAAGCGAGTCGTCAACTTGGTACCGCGAACCTCGAAAGCAATGCCGCCTGTCGTTTTCGAAACGACATCCTCTCCCAACTTTCCACGCACATTGTGAACGTCAAGTCTCCTGAGAACAATGTGGCAAAGAACACGTCCAGCGTCCTCCGCCAGGATGTAGATCCCGCGTCTCAGGCCTTCTCCTGGTGCATCATTGGAAACATCAAGATTAGAAATCTCCCACCAATCCTGGTTCCTGAGCATTACAGCTGCAACGCCACCATCACCTATGATTCTTGGTTTTCTTCCTCTTCCGTAGCTGTTTATAACGATTGGCCTATTCCCCCCGCCGTTTCCATTGGGCATGAGCATTCCATTCCAGGAGCTTCCCGCCCTGAAATATATTGTATCACCCGGATGAAAATTGGTGGAATTGATTCGTGACAAGCTTTTCCATGCGGATCCAACCTCCAATCCGTTATTTGAGTCCGTGCCATGCTCTGAATCGACATAATACGACGTTGATTGTGCCGAGAGTGAACCACAGAATAATAAAGAAGATATGGAAACGAACGCAGTCCACCGTCGAGATGTTGACTTCAGCATTTGAGATCCTCATGATATTCCATAAGAACTTGCAGAATCCACGATAGCTGAGATTACCCCGTCATTTGACCAAGCATCATCTGTGCAACTGTTTTCCACCCGGATTGGAGCAAGTCTGTCACACGATTGCGTATGGAGTACTACCGGGATAACATGTCATCAGACCGGCGGGTTAACCATTCCGCGCGATCAGAGTGTTGTCAAATCCCAGTGCCTGACAAGTGATAGCAAGGCCACTGGCTACAAATCCCCTCCACTCGTCAATCACCGCATCAAGATCATTTTGATAGCGCTGATTGCTCGCTGATAATGTATTTTGCAGATATACATCCCCGAGGACACTTGGCTCCCATTATTCGAACGCGCATCCCACACGACCTCCTTTAAGCCAGCACTTTCAATTCCATCCCTGATTGTTCTGATTTCTGAACCGAGAATATCATATACCGAGACTTTGACATAACCTGAATTCGGAAGCGAATACGAAATCCTTGTCTCGGGATTGAATGGGTTGGGATAATTTTGTTTCATCTCAAAACGCGTCGGCGCGATAATCGCTTCTTGTTCAACGCCGGTTGTCTTCCTATAGATCATCAAGGCTGGAAGTATCCCGGAAGTGGCCCTCATCGATCTGAACCGAGCGTCAGTCCCCAAGAGAGAGTCATTCGTAAGGCAAATCGAGACTTTTTTATCACCGGCGTATTCAGACTTCACAAAGCTGGTGATGTTGAAGAAATAGGCTGTGTCACCGTAAGTAGTTTGCTGAGCCGATGTGCGTGGCACTAAGTCCTGGCTGAACAAGTATTTGCCCTTGGAGGGCGCATTGTTCCAGGTAAGTACTGCACCCGTCCAACTGTCGTCGTCCATTCCATAGATGTCCGCTCGATTCTTTCCACCAGGATAGGACACAATCTGGACTGCACCCAATCTCAGTTTTACACTGTCAATAGCACCCGTATAGTTACTGAGGTCAAACTTCAGATACATATTTCTCCAGATGGTTTGGTCTGTATTTGTCACCAACGGTGAGCGAATTCGGAGAAGTACATCTGCACCCATTACTGTTGTGGGAGTAGTGAGCAACGAGTACGTATCTTCAGCAGGCCTTAGAGAATCTGCACTCTGGCTTTTTGCCGATGTGAGGTCCACCAATAGTAGTGATACAAACCAAAGCAGGCGTGAGGCGCGAATTAAATTCTTCATGTGATTCCTCCCGGATTGTGTATGCAACGTTATCGAAAGATCTATAAACTCAGACCAACTGAAAACACATTCACAGAGTTAAGTCGGCCGAGATAAGCGAGGGCATAGTCGAATCGCACTTTCCTATCGTCCGTAATTGAGTATTCGAAGCCGAAACCAAGGGTGTACTTTTCTTCGTCATAGTTGAACCGGTACCCGCAGCGAGCGTAGAAGTTGTATGAGAAGAAGTATTCTACTCCAAGGTTGATTTTCTCGGGCCCATCATTCGGTTTGATATACTCTGTCGCAACAGTCAGCCGATGCGGGCTTTGCGGCGCACTCTCAAGAATGTCATATGCCGCCCCGAGAAAAAACATCATTGGCATGCTCACTTTGACAGGAGGGATTTTAATTTGATCACTATAGGAGGTAAATTGGGCATCAGGACCAAAATTCCTGGCAAGCATCGAAACTCGAAGACTCCCCAGTCCTGTCCAGTATAACGTCCCGATATCGAGCGACCAATTTCTCGTGGTCGCGTCATCGAGTTGTTCCTCTACCATCCGCACATTTCCCCCGAGCTGCAGGCTCTTGGTGATTTGACGGCTATATAACAAACCAATCGCCAGGTCATGGCCCGAAAATGTACCCAGGCCCTCAGTGATCGGCAAGATACCGAGATCGTTACCCAGCTGGTCATATGATTGGCCCACCACCGTTCGCACCATCTCGCCATAATCCAGGTACTGTAGATTCAAACCAACGCATCCCCAATTTCCCAGGTTTTGAACGAATGAGACTCCACTGTATTGTATGTCCGCTACCCACTTCATCGAAGAGAACTGAACATCTAGGTTCTTGATATCCGCAGCTGACGCCGGATTCATGAAGGCGGCGTTTGCGTCACCGTACGACAGGGCGGCTTTTACTCCCCCCATCGCGGCGCTCCTCGCATTTGCCGGCAGCTTCAGGAATTGCCACCCCGACGAGCCTACATTGCTGTACTCCATTGGATGAACTCCCCAATCGGGTTGGTTACCAGCGATTTGTCCCTGGCACTCTCTGCTTAACATTAGCAGCAGGCACAGAGTCGGTGGGACAATTCCTACTCTCATCACTATTCGACGCCGCAATGCGTTCATTCCAGTCGTCTTCTTCTATTTGATGACCATGAACTTGCCAACAGACGTTTCACCTTCATGACCGGGAACGTGTGATTCGACGTGGAAGATGTACAGCCCAGGCATCACATTCTGCCCGAAATCGGTCATCATGTAGTCTTTTCCAGATTGAGTTCCCCATGACTGCACACCACCTTCAGTGTGTTCTATGGTCCTCACCAGATCGAGAGCAAGAGTATAGATCCGGATAGTGCATTGCGCAGGAATGTTGACGAACGTCAATCGTTTCTTTTCATCAGTACCAGGGAATCCACTTTGTTGTTTGAAAGGATTCGGCACTACTAGAATCGTGGAAAGTTTGTTGCTTGCCTCTGGTTCGGCAGCTACGGGATAGAAGTTGTATCCTGTCTTTGCACATTCATTGCCGCTAGAGTCGACACTGGTTACGCAGTAGCGATACGGCACATTACTTTGCGCCTTGATGAAGTAGAAAATCTTGCCCCCGCTATAGAATGAGTCTGCCTTGGCTTGTGTGAGCGAGTCGATCAGCTCCCAGGGTCCTTCAATTGAGTTTCCTGATCGATATATTTTGTACAGCGCAAAATCGTTTCTTCTCAACTGAGGATCTTTGTAACCCCTGTGAACGGCTTTCCATGTAATCGTGACGCCGACGACGGCAGCGCCGTTGACCTTCGACAGTGCTGGCTCAATTCTCAGCTCGTTTGCACTGTTATTCGGGAAAACAAGAGGCGCGTCTGCCGGAGTCGGCGGAGGGATGTCCCCATAGGGAATTCTGTAATCATTTTCCACAAGTGCGCTTGCTGCTGCCCAATTCTGTTTCAGATTCTTGAGCCCTGCTTGGACAAAATGCAGCGTGGCCGCCGTATCACCTCTCATGGTGATATTACGGTCCATCCCACCCGCAACGAGGACTTCGATCCACTCAATGGACTTCCCCGGCGCGATGTCGTATGGACCAATTGCATAGATGTATCGCGGATTCCGTTCCCATAGACTTCCCGCCCCTGGAACAGAATAGCCTTTGCGAATGGAATCATAGGCCGCTCGCCAGCTGACCTTTGGCTGGGGTTTATTCCGAATAAACTCGACAAGCGTCGAGTAGTTTGGATCTGATACAGGGGACAGCATTAACTCGTCTGATGGTGCGTTAGCATCGGTCGATACAATAGTGCGCCAGACTTTTCTTTCTCCTTCTTTATTGATGGGAATTTGCGAGGGCAGGAATGAGTATGCATACACCCACGGAGAATAGAGTTTATAATCGTTTGAGCCTTGTATTCCTATATTTCCCGGATCACCTGCATTGCCGGTCATATTCCCTGGCGGAATGGAATATGCGGGATCATTACCATTTGGATCTTTCGTATTGTCGTCATAGAAAATGAAACCAAGGGTATCGCTCACTTCCGAATCCCAAAGATATTCTTTGTCCCAACCCGGAGATACGGAATTCGGTCGATAGGGTCCCGTCATCGCAAAACATCGCGCATAGTAGAAATTCGCAAGTGTGCTGGTGTCGACGTTGGTCAGTTTGCATCTAATGATCAGGAAATCTGAATATCGTGGGATACTCCATCCCATGATTTTGCCCTCAAGTGTATATCCCATATGAGGCTTGCCCAGCGCATCATACGCAGGAGAGTTCATCGTTCCAGTTATATATTCTTCTGGTTGTGTTGCGTCGACAGCAAGGTTGTAGTTCTTGTTCAGCTTCGTCGGAATCCACCCCATTGCACCTGCGACTTGCTCGACTGTTTTGTTATTGCGATATGTCCAAGCGGCGTCAATGCCGCGAACTTGCGCACCGTGGTACACAAAGTTATTGTCAAAGCCTCCTCCGGCATTGTTATTATGACCCCAGTAGCCCGGATAAGCGAGCAGCCAGGTTATGGGGTTCGATTGTTCTCGTTCAAGTGCACCGTTTGGATACGCCTTTATCCACATTCTTCCCCGGGTCATCATTTGAGCTTCGACTGTCTGAGCGCTCAAGGTCGCCGGCCGTATGATACACCCAATGAGCACGAGCAGGCACACAAAGTATTTCGATAGAGGAGAACTCATGACTCTATATTTCGCGTTGTGTTCATTCAGCACTAAAACTCAATAGACATTCCAATGTTCATTTGCATCGGCAAATTCGTGTACCAATACCACTCTGCGGGCTCCTTTGTGAAGGAGTTAAATGGCAGCATGCCGTTCGTCAAGTATGTCGTCAGCTGGGTGCCATTGAGAAGCCTGTCAGGTTCATCACTCAACAATCTCAAATGCCTATTGTTGAAAAGATTCGTCACTTGGACGAACAGTTTCACCTTCAGTCCACTGTTGCGCCAGAAGGCTTTGTTGATGTTGAGATTGGTATTCCATCGATCTTCCCACCGACGGTTGTCCGGAGTTCTCTCTCCCGTGTAGTCAGATGGATACCAAGTATATGTTTCACCTTCGACCCATCGAGTTGAGGTACTGATTGACCAGTCACCGAACGGATGGCACCCGAATATCACGGGGCCAAAGTCCTCAGGGCTCGTGATATTGAGTCTCATAATTGCTGAATTATGTGGATTCCATCCTGCGTCATCCGTGCCGACATTCCCGTTGTCTGTATTGTTGTTCTTTGAATTGCTCGGCGTCCACACTCCATTGGTGTAGCGATCCTCTGCCCGTTTCCCATCGGGAAATGATTTGTACATTCTATCATAGTGGTACTCTCCCGTCGCAAGGTAAGAGAGATTGTATGAGAGATCGATGTTGATCCAGCGAAGTCGCGATCCGAGCTTCATTTCAATCCCACGCACCCGAGCCCATGCACCGTTCACTGTCGTGTACAGCCACCGAATGTTCCTACCCGGGACCTGTCCATCCGGGTTATAGGGATCGCCGTAAAGCCTCGTGTCGACACTGCCACCTGATTCCTGGAATGAACTGCTCGCCGGACCTTGATCGATGCCGAGGGATGTGAGATCGTATGCGTCTTTCACGTATAGTGTGAAATCAAACAATAACATATCGGCGATGTTTTGTTCGAATCCAATCTCGTATTGCGTCATTTTCTCCCATGTGAGTGCAGGATTGCCTACCTTCGGTCCGTAGAACCTATATATTACCGTGGTCGTATCTGGCAATTGCCAATCCGTTGTCATGTCATAGGTAAATCCATCTCCCTGCGCGATGACCTCAGGCATATTCAAGAGCTTGTTCCATGAAGGCCTTTGATAGAATTTCCCAAACATGAAGTGAAGTACGGTTGTTTCCGTTATCGGATGTGAGATACCAAGGCGGGGAGAGAGTGCGTACTGCGTCGCAGGAGCGTAGTAATCAGGTCCCGACCCATCAGGCCGATATCCGACCTTACCGATTTTCCCGGGATTCCCTGGCGTTTCCGCTGATATCATGAGAGGATCAAAGATGTCAGTCGAGACGGCCTTGTTGATGTTGAAAAAATCCAGTCTAAGACCGGCGTTCACAATCATGCCGCCAAGCTCGATCTTGTCCTGGGCGTAGATTGCTCCCTCGTAGGGATGATTCGTTTCAGGTATGATATCATTCACTTGTGCATAGCGAGCCGCCGTGCCACCCAGCATCGTTCCTTCGTGGACAGTTTTCTGATATTCCTGCAACGAAAAAATGAATCCACTCTTCACGAGATGGTTTTTCGTAATCTGACTTGTCAAATCTCCCTTAAGCACGTACGTGCGCGAATCAGACCAGTTCCTCCAAATATCGCCGGGCATTCCCCAACGAATGTACCCCGACTGGAAACTGATCGGGAAGTCTCTTCCATAACCGGGCAGAGTGCTCCCAGGGATGGAAAGCGTATCGGGCAGTGCCGTCGACGGTAAGTTCATGTTTGGAAAATTGCCTGACCGCATGACATCCAGGTAGTCGAGTCTATATTCCATGTGAGAATGCTGAAACGCGACCTCCATGAAGGTTTTGTCGCTGAACATGTGTGTCAATTTTGCCTGGAGGTTAAGCATCTGAGCCTTTTCAGGCGGACGGACCGTATATTCATCACTATTCCCCTTCGTACCGTACACCCAGAACCTTGATTCACTGTATGGATCCGTCAGATAGGGGAATCCCTGATCCTCAATATCCGGCCCAACCTCTTCCGATGACTGGTAGGATGTGCGCGGTGTGCCTGAATTCTTGAACTTCGAAAAAATGGCATTCAGACTGAGTTTCGTTCCAGTTCGAATTCTCCAGTCAAGAGATCCCTGGAATGTCATGTCCGGATTGAATGCGAGCGAGGATGGATAGACGGTGACTCCTTCTTTGTAGCGCCCCGAGATCATGAATCCTATTTGATCAGTTATGGGTCCATAGAGGGTGATCTCCTCTTCCCATTGCATGTGCTTGGAATAATCCTTCATCGGATTGGCGTCAACGTATTGTTTCCATGCAAGCGCTCTGCCGGTGTCACTCATTGCTCGATAGTATGGGATTCCCCCGCTATAACCGGGCAGCGAGTCTGCCATCCAGGGTGATTTCCATTTCCCGTCAGGATTCCAAAACTCCGGGGTTTCCATTACTGTCGAAAAAAAATCTTGATTGCCGAAGAAATCACGTCCCCAGTGATAAACACCAGGCGGACGCATACGATAACTTATAACACCACGAATCCGATCCTCTGCTTTTCGCGTGATGATATTGATTATCGAGCCATTCGCCTGGCCGTACTCAGCATTCCATCCCCCTGTGAGAACTTCGATTTCTTGTACAGTTGACAGATTCACAGAACCGAAGTTCGAATTCGACCCGGGGTCACGCAGATCCATTCCATCCATCCTGTACGAGACATCTGTGCCGAAACTACCACGAATGCCGCCGTTGATATTTGTGCTTGCCAAATCCGCTATTGCTTCTTTGACACTTGTCCCCCAACTGTTTGCAATTTCATCGCGTGAAATCGATTCTTTGCTCGACGTCAAGTCAAGCTCAACCTTCGGCCGTTCAGCCACTATTGTAACACCTTCAGATTGTATCAATTCTTCAGAGAGAGCAAAATTCAGGATCGTTGTCTGATCAATGCGTACTCTCACTTCAGTCTGTGTGACCCTGCGGTACCCGATGCACGAGGCTGTCACGCTGTACATACCTGGTGGAACACCAAGAATGAAATAATCACCACGAGCGTCCGTTGTCGCCCCTTGAGTCGTCCCATTGATGACAACATTGACACCAATGACACCTTCATTCGTAGCTTTGTCTGTGATTCGACCCGATATCTTACCCCCGGTACCTGCGAAGGATGCGGTCTCGCATAATACGAGCAGGCAGAGAATTCGTAGGAGCCGGCATTTCACCTTCTCCTCATATGCTTGAATACTATTCATGCCAAACCAGAAATTGAGAATTCATCATCTAGGCCGCCGGGGGCAAACTTGACAATGGTTATTGGCCGACACCCGGAGGGGGCTCCTCTGCCACCCCGGTGATCAGTATTCTGTCTTTGACGCGCTTAGATCCTACAGCAACAATTTCATTCTTCCCTGATTTCAGTTCACATGCTGTCCAGACAAAAATCTTGTCGACGGACGACTTGACGCCGAGGGACGATCCGTTCAGTATCAGCTCCACAGAGTCACAATTCGAATACACCTTCAAGTCGATGCTTCCGACTGGTCGGGGTGAGAACCGCCTGCTCGTAATATGGACCATCGGTTCCGGATTCCAGTTTGCTTTGTACCAGTAGAACGAGTCTTTCCTCACCGTTCTGTCAAAGCTCACCAAGCCCTTGTCATTTTGCCCAAACCGGTCGCCTTCGCTTCTTCCATCGGAACCAAAGTCAAACATGTTCCAGATAAACGTTCCCCACAGATACGGGCGCTCAACCATTGCTTTCCATGTGACTTCATGCAGATATGATTGCCATTCTTCGGGATGCCAGGGTCCGCGTGTCAGAGGTTTCTGTGGCGGGTCCTCATGCTGCCGGACACTTGCCCCAGCGCCATATTCACTTATCGCGATCTTGTGCTGCGGGAAATTTTCGTGCAGCTTGTCGACGTACCCTCCAAAATCCCCTGGTTTCCCGTCATACCAGCCACGGTAGACATTGTATCCTATCACGTCCGTGGCCGAGTTGATACCGTCCGTTCCATCATACTTGCTCCGACTGGCCACAGCCGTCAGTCGCGTCGGATCGAGGTCCTTCGCCAGCGAACTCAGATCCTTCACAAGCTGAGTGTACATCCCGGGATCGGCGTCTGGGATAAGTTCGTTTTGCAGGCTCCAGAAGAAAATGGAAGGGTGGTTGAAATTCTGCTTGATGAGCTCACGAAGCTGCTGCTGGCAGACCACTGCAAATTCCTTGCTCGGATGGATCTCGTCGACCAGGGCCAATTCAGCCCAAACGACCATGCCTCCCCGATCACAAAGATCATAGAACTCCTTCGCCTGCTGATAGTGAGCGAGTCGAATTGCATTCGCTCCGATTTCTTCGATCATTCTGAAATCCTGAATGTGCTCTTTCTCTGTGATTGCCCAACCCATATTCTCACGGTCCTGATGGCGATTTACGCCGTGGAGCCGATATGGCTTTCCGTTGAGGAAGAATCCTTTGTCGGCATCGATAGAGAACGAGCGCACCCCGAGCGACTCAACGACGCGATCAACCACTTTTCCGCGCTCGAGGAGTTCGGTGACTACCCGGTACAGATATGGGTCCCGTCTTCCATTCCAGAGATGCGGCCGCTGGAGCGAGATGTCGAGGACGGCATCGACTGTGGCATTCGGGCCGAGATCGAGGGCGGTCTCCGACTGCTTGGCAGTTTTGCCCATGTGATCCAGGATCGTTACCCGGACCTTCGATGATCGATGGATGTCAGATGCGTTGAGGATTTTCGCTGTCACCTCAATATCTGCGGCATTGTCTGTCACATTGGCCTGCCTGACGTAGACGCCGGACGAGCCGTCGTCGAGGGGAGAGATTGCCAGTTCTTCAGTGACCAACAGATGAGCTCCGCGATACAGGCCGCCATATATTGTAAAATCCCCCCGTAATGGACTGATGGCGGTGTCCCTGGCGTTGGTGACCTTAAGAGCAATTGTCGCTTGTGTCCCTGGATTCACTTGCGGGGTAATGTCGAGGCAGAAAGCGCCGAAGCCTCCTTTGTGCCTACCCACGGAGATGCCATTGATGAAGACTTCTGCCGCCAACGAAGCCGCGTCGCACTTCAGATAGAGCTTCTTTCCGCGCCAGCCGGCTTCAAGAAGCATGGTTTTGCGATACCATCCTGTTCCGCGATAATAGTCGTTGCCACCGTCTTGACCGTCGCGGGCATTCCAGGTGTGAGGGAGTGAGATGGTTTCCCAGTAGGAGTCCTTGTAGTCAACCTTCTGAGCATCCGGGGGATTCTCACGAGTGAACTTCCACCCTTTGTTAAGCAAAATCTCTTGTTTCCCTTGAGCTGATGCCGAGACGAAAACTGCTTCCAGAAGAGAGAGTGCGAGGACGATCGAGAGAGGCCCCGCGGACCACCGAATCATGACACCTCCGATGCACTTGCTGTGAGGAACGGCAAACACGGCGCGAATTGAGGAGGGAACGTCGTTAATCTACACGCTATGCGAAGCACAAGCAAGATAACAACTGTTGCGCACAAGTAAATTAACGAGTAAATTTACTCGCCAACCAGCAAACCCTTCTCATGATCAGCGATTCGGAAAAAAAAGAGATTCTAACAGAGATCCTGGAAAGCCCCGAATTTAAGGAATCCAAACGCTTTCAGGAGCTTCTTGGATATCTCTTCGAAGAGACCATCGCTGGTCAAGTTCCAAAGGAAATCACCATCGCGATGCAGTTCTTTGGGAAGGATTCCTCGTTCGACCCCAAGGAAGATCCAACGGTTCGGGTCTACTTGAACAATCTGCGCAAGAAGCTCGAGCACTTTTACTTCACGACACAGACATACCACCCCTACAAGCTCACTATTCCGAAAGGTCACTACCAGGTCGAGTTTGTTGCCGCGGGTGAGAAACCTTCCCTGCCCGGACGGATTCCGCTCAGCCTCGTAGCTGCCTCGGCGATCTTCGTCTTGATTGCTTTTGCAGCAGGGTATTTGATACGCGGTCCCGGCTCGGACGACATTCTTCAAGAAACTGCGAGCCCCATCTGGCAAGAATTCGTTGCTCCCCATTCCAGGCCGACATTGATCTTACTTGGTGATTTCTTCTTCCTGTACGAGCGACATCGGGACGGCACCCCCGGCAATTTCGTTCGGGACATGAAGATTAACACCCCGGACGATTACAGACAGGCCATCAAACAAGATCCATCTTTCGCAAGGCGCTATGTTCAAAGCGACTTTACCTATCTACGCCCCAGCGCTTCATGGGGACTAAACCAGATCCTTCCGATTTTACAGCAATCGGGCAACGGCTATTCTCTCAAGCTCGCTTCCCAGTTCACCGTGGATGATCTCAAATCCAACAACGTTGTCTTTCTGGGCTCTTTCAAAACGCTATACAGCCTCCACACATTTCTCCACGTGTTTGGACTTGACTACACAATCGCGCCGGGGAGTTTCAGGGTCAGAGGAGAGAGTGGAGACTCCGTGAAGTCATTCTCGCCAACAGACTTGAAAGGCGGTAGCTACGAGAAGGACTTCGCAGTGGTTGCAAAGGCGAGGGGACCAGAGGGGAGCACCATCATGCTTCTCTTGGGATTTGCGGATTCCGGAGTCATTGAAGCCTCACGCGCGGCAACTGACGCGAAGATGCTTGAGACGATCAGGACACGCTACAAGAGTCCCTCCTCGTCAGATCCATTCTTCTTCACGCTCGTCGTCGAGACCGAGGGGGTGAATCAGGCGATCTTCGAGTCTCACGTCCGGCACTTCGTGCGGCATACATCAACGACACAGCCTGCCAACGAGGATCCGTCCGACACTTCCCGGTCCCGATAGATCGTTTTCGTTTTCCCTGACAAGCACACTCCCAGCCGTCATACAAATTCGACCCTCGTGATTCTTGATCGTTGCCTCCTGCAATCTCGGCGGACACGTTCGGCACATACCAATTGTTTTCTACGGACTCTCAAGAAATTCAGATGCCCGACAATATGAGGGACAAAAGAAAGGCCAAATCTTTTCAGATTTGGCCTTTGGAGTAGCTGATCCCGAGCGCGTCACATCGTCTCCTGATGCGACGAGTCCAACCAGGGCAAACTAGAAACAGCTTCTGTAATTGCCTTTCCCTGCCAGCCTCGCGTTTCTGGCTCGCAAACACCACCCCTGCTATGTATCAGGGACGAACATATCCCCTGCGATATGTTCATTTTGTGTTATCTTTGTTACATACAGCTTGCAGCGGATTACCCCCCACGAAGCCCGTCCCTCAATCGAGGCAACGAATCATCCATTCAATGGCTGATTATCATCCACTTTATGGTTGATTATCTCGGAATGCATGGTTTGGCTCTTACGTAACGACCATTTTGCAGAGGGATATTCGCGACCTGGCGAACATCGAGGGACTGACCACCCTTCCGAACCTCCTTTCGTTGCTTGC